>DASPHN010000104.1:0-20641 GCA_035629655.1 Saccharimonadales bacterium (SeqCode)
GCGCCGGTGTCCCACGCATCCCCCACCGGTTCCAGTGCGTCGATGACCCCATCGACCACGACCAGCCGACCGAGCACCACCCGGTCCTCGAGGACGAGGTGGCCGTGCAGGACGAGTCGATCGCTCATGTGCCGACGTGGATCGGCTCGGTCGTGTCCGGGTCCTCGACCTCGAACTCGACGTCGATCCCGTAGCGACCGGCGGCGTACCGCGACTCGGTCGCCTCGAGTCGTTGCCCGGCGTCGGTGGCGATGACCCGGCGCTCCACGAGCAGCGGATCGCCTGGTCGAAGGCGCAGGAGACGGGCATCGTCAGGGGTGGCTGCCTCGGCGGCGATGCTGCCGCTGCCACGCTGGAGTCGCCAGCCGCCCGCGGCGAGGGCTTCGTGCAACGAGCCGTGGGTGAGGTCGGCGGTCATCATCGCCGGCGCGCACGGGGCGAGCAGCAGCGTCTCCTCGATGGCGATCGGCTCACCGTCGGCCAGCCGCAGCCGGCGCAGGTGGACGATCGGCTCGGTCGGTCGCAGGTCGAGCGCGTCCGCCTCCGCCCGCGTCGACGGTCGGATGACGCGGGTCAGGATCCGCGATGATGGCGTCAGCCCGCGACGGCGCATCTCGTGGCTGAAGGTCATGAGCCGGTTGGCACGCCGGTGGGCCGCCGTCGAGGACGCGACGAAGCTGCCGCGGCCGGGCTCCCGGGCGATCAGTCCTTCGTCGGTCAGGCGCTGCATCGCGTTCCGTGCGGTCATCCGGCTGACCCCGAACTCCGCCTGGAGCTCGGCGTCGGACGGCAGGCGCTCACCGGGCTGTAGCGACGCGATGCGTTGCCGCATCGCCTGCTCGATCCGCCGGTACTGTGGCTGGTAGCCGACCTCGGTCATGCCGCGTGTCCCGCCGCGCCGGGCGCCGCTGCGGCCGCCCACTCCGCGCCGTGGACCGCCGCGCCGATGGCGCCCGCCCACGTCCCGAGCTCGGCCGTCACGATCTCCACGTCGCTGAGGGCCGTGGTAAGGACCCGACGCGTGACCTCGGCGCGGATCGGGTCGAGCAGCAGCCGGCCAGCAGCCGCGATGCCGCCGCCGATGACGACGCGATCCGGTGAGATCACGGTGATCATGTTGCCGATACCGATGCCCAGGTAGCGCCCGACGCGCTCGAGCCCGGCGAGCGCCCGTGCATCACCGGCCCGGGCGGCTTCCACAGCCGCCTCGACCGTCTCCGTGCCGCAGGCCTCGGCGATCCGGTCAGCGCGGGCGAAGGCCTCGAGGCATCCGTGGTTTCCGCAGTTGCACGAGGGACCGTCCGGGTCGATGACCTGGTGGCCGACCTCGCCGGCGGTGCCGTCATGGCCGAGGTGGACGCGGCCGCCGATGGCGATGACCCCGCCGACGCCGGTCCCGAGGGTCAGCCCGACCATCGAGTCCGCCCCGCGAGCGGCCCCCAGACGCAGCTCAGCCAGACCGAACGCCCGGGCGTCGTTGATGAGCGCACAGGGCAGATGGAGGGCGGCCGAGACCGGAGCCGCCACGGCCCGACCGTTCCAGTCACCCGGCATGTTGACGAGGAACCGGGTCGTCCCGGTCGCAGGGTCGTACAACCCCGGCACGCCGACGCCGATCGACGCGATGTCCGGCCATCGGTCGAGCGCGTCGCGGCCGGCATCGCCGATGCGGCCGATGACCGCGTCGGGTCCATCGGCGGATCTCGTGGCCACCTGGCCGCGGTCGAGGATCTGCCACGCATCGCCGTCGGTCATGACCGCGGCCCATTTCAGGTTCGTGACCCCCAGATCGATCCCGAGGTGTCGGGTCGGAACGCCGGGGCTCACGACACGTCGACGATCCGCGTATAGACGGCAGCCACGACCACGATGATGGCGCCGAACAGGATCTGTCGGACCGCTTCGGGCATCTGCATGGCGATGAGGAGGCTGGTCAGGACGGTCAGGATCAGCGCCCCGATGATCGTCCCGGAGTAGCCGCCCCGGCCACCCATGATCGAGGTGCCCCCGATGACGGCCGCCGCCACCGACGGCAGCACGGCCTGTTCCACGAGGGCGAGGCTCGCCGTCTTGACGAGACCCGCCACGAGCATGCCAGCGATCGCCGCGAGCAGCGACGCGATGATGTACAGCGCGAGATGGACCTGCCAGACGCGGACGCCCGCCAGCCGGGCGGCCACGGCGTTGTCACCCACCGCGAAGAGCAGCCGGCCATATCCGCTGTAGCGCAGCCCCAGGATGATCAGCGCGGCCAGCGGGATGAAGAGGAAGAGGTTGTTGGGCAGCCACGGGAGGGTCGTGCCGGAGCCCAGCCAGTCGAAGAGCGGCGGGATCTCCGTGCCGGACTGGACGACGACCAGCTGGTAGACGTTCATGAGGCCGAGGATCACCAGGCCGGTGCCCAGCGTCATGATCAGCGGGTGAACCTTGAAGACGCCCACGCCGATGCCGTTCGCGATGCCCGCGATGAGGGCCGCGAGCAGCGCGAGGACGATCGCCGCTTCCGGTCCGAGCGACCCGGTCTGGGTGGCCATGATGAACGCGGCCATCGAGGCGACGGTCCCGACCGACAGGTCGATCCCGCCGGTCAGCATCGCCAGCGTCTGGGCCGCGGCGAGGATCGCGAGCGGGACGGCGGCGCGGATCGTCGAGCCGAACCAGCTCTGGGTCACGACGCCGGGCTGTGCCAGCTGCATCAGGACGACCAGGAGCACGAGGAGCGCGGTCAGCGGGATGAGTGGTCGATCGCGCAGCAGCCGTCGGGTTCGCTCGGCGACCCCGAGGCCCCCACCGCTGGGCACCACGCCGGTCTGCGTGGTCATGTTCGAGCCTGCCGCATGGTGAGGAAGCTGCCGAACATGACGACCCCGATGAGGATCGCACCCTGGATGACGGTGGAGATGTTCGAGTTCACGCCGAGCAGGGTGAGGTCGGTGCGAACCAGGGCCAGCACGAAGACCGCCACGATCGGTCCCGCCACGCCGCCGCGACCGCCCGCGAGGCTCACGCCGCCGAGCACGACGGCCGCCACCCCGAGCAGGGTGTAGGCCCCCGGCACCGGGGTGCCGATGCCGGTGGTCGCCGTGAGGGCGAGTCCACCGAACGCCGAGAAGAGGCCGCCCAGCATGTAGGCGAAGACCTTGGTCCGTCCGACCGAGACGCCGCTGCGGAAGGCCGCCAGGCGGTTGCTGCCGATGGCGTACAGGGACAGGCCGGCGGTCGAGCGCCGCAGGGGGATCCAGATCACGCCGACGATGATGAGCAGGACGACCAGGGCGCGCGGCAGGAAGTCCGGTCCCAGGGGACCCTTCACCATCCCGGTCAGCCATTCCGCCGACCCGCCACCGGGTGAGGCCAGCACCACGAGTGCCACGCCGGCCCACACGAACGACATGGCCAGCGTCACGACGATGTCGGGCACGCGGGTGATCACGATCAGGGCCCCGTTGATGATCCCGAGGATGACGCCCAGGAGGAGGACCCCGAGGACGACCGGGATGGCGAAGGCCTCCGGCTGGTCCTTCATGAGGACGGCGGCCGTCACGCTCGAAAGCGCCATCATCGAGCCGATCGACAGGTCGATGCCGCCGGAGATGACGACGATGGCCTGGGCGACCGCCGCCATCGCGAGCGGCATGGCCCCGACGGCGAGGCCCTGGAGCTGCGGGGCTCCGTAGGTCGGCTGGATGAGATAGGTCAGGAGCAGGATCCCGGCGAACAGCCCGAGTAGGGCCAGCGTCCAGGAGTTGCGCTCCGCCCAGTGGCGAAGCCTCGATGCCACAGGGGCGCCCTGCGGGGCGCGAGCCTGCGCCGCGGCGCTCATGCCGACACCTGCGGTCCGGGATCGGCCGGATCCGTCGGGGCGACGACCGCGGCTGGAAGCGCGGTCGCGTGGTCGCTCGCGACCTCCTCAGCGGCCAACTCTTCAGGCATCAGCACATCCTTCGGCAGGTCGTACGCTGCGCGCAACAAGGTCGGTTCGTCGGCTTCCTCGACCGGGATCTCGGCGACGATGCGCCCATTGAATATGACGATCGCCCGGTCGCAGGCAAGCTGGATCTCCTTCAGTTCGGACGTGTAGAACAGGACCGCGGCGCCGGCCGCCGCGAGCTCGCGGACCAATTCGTAGATCTGCTGCTTGGTCCCGATGTCGATCCCGCGGGTCGGGTCGAAGCACAGCATCGTCTCGACGCCGCCAGCCACCCACCGGGCGATCGTCACCTTCTGCTGGTTGCCGCCCGACAGCTGCCGGACCTCGGATGCGGCGCGCGTATCGATCTGGAGCTGGGCGATCGCGGCGTTGACCTTCGTGCGTTCCGCCGACATCCTGATCGGGCCCCAGTTCCGGAAGCCGGCGATGTACGGCAGCGCGACGTTTTCCCGGATCGAGCGCTGCATCAACAGCGCCTCGGCCCGGTCGGCCGGCACGTACACGACCCCGGCCTTGATGGCGTCTGCTGGATGCCGGAACGAGACGGGGGCGCCGTTCACCAGGACCTCGCCCGAATCGGGTCGCCGGGCACCGGCGAGGATGTCGAACAGCTCGTCCTGACCCTGGCCCTCGAGTGCGGCCACGCCCAGGACCTCGCCGGCGCGCAGCTCGAACGAGACATCGTGCAACCGGCCGCCCACGGCGAGCTCGCGTGCGGCCAGCCGTGGGGTGGTCGCCTCGACCGAGGGGCCACTGCCCGCGCGGGCCACCATCTGCGCCTCGGACTTGGCCGCCCGCTCGCCGAGCATGAGGGCGACGATCCGCTCCTCGGAGCCTTCGTTGATGTCCACCACGCCGACCGTCGCGCCTTCGCGCAGGACGGTCGCGCGGTCGCAGACGGCCGCGATCTCGATGAGTCGGTGGGAGATGAAGATGATGCAGCGATCGGACCCGCGTTGGTTCCCGATGACGTGCAGGACTCGTTCCGTGAGGTCGGCCGGCAGCGCTGCGGTCATCTCGTCGAGCATCAGGACGTGGGGCTCGATCGCGAGCGCGCGAGCCAGGTCGATGACCCGGAGGGTCGCCAGGGGCAGGTCGCGGGCCAGCTCCGAAAGGTCGAGGTCGCCGATGCCCAGCTCCTGCAGCCAGTGGCGGAACGGCTCGACGGGGGTGTCGGTCAGCCGGAGGTTCGATCGGATGTCCAGATCCGGGATGACCGCCGGCTCCTGATAGACCGAGACGATCCCGCCCCGCCGCGCTTCGGCAGGGGACTTGGCCATGAACGACGTGCCCTGCACCAGGATGGAGCCGCTGTCGGGGTGGACAGCGCCGGTCAGGATCTTGACAAGGGTGCTCTTGCCGGCGCCGTTGGCGCCCATCAGGGCGTGGACTTCTCCGGCGCGAACGGACAGTGACGCGTCCCGAAGGGCCGCGACGGCCCCATATCGCTTGGCGACACCGGTCGCCTCGAGCAGCATCTCAGGCATCAGGCGCTCGTTAGAGAACGTCGATGGGTGCGCGGGGATGCCGGCGGCGCCGACATCCCCGCGGGATGGTCTCCTACGAGACCCGGGTCACTCGCCCGGGCCCTTGCAGGCGATGAGGTCGTCCACGGTGTACGTGGTCCAGTCCTTGATCGTGAGCCCGAGGGGCCACAGCTCAGGGAGGTTCGGGTTCTGGGCGGCGGCCAGGGCAGCCTTGCCCTCCTCCGTCGTGTTGTCCCAGAGCTCGGGGGTGACATGGACGGTGGTCTCGGCCGGCTTCTCGCCGGCGAGGAGCTTGAGCGCCAAGGCAACGCCCGCGCCGGTGACGGCGGAGGGGTTGGTCACGGCAGCGCCCGTGAAGTTCGGCTCGTTGACGAGCTGGGTGACGAAACCGGCATTGTCCGCGCCGACGAGCGGCACGAGCTCATGACCGGCCGTCTTCATGGCCTCGACGATGGAAGAGTCCACGCCGGACGTCCACACGCCGTCGAACGGCACGCCGCTGCTCATGACGTCGTTGATCTGGCTGACGGCAGTGGCCGGATCCCACTTGGTCACGAGTTCCTTGGCGACCGTGATCTCGGGATACTCGGCCAGGGCCTTCTTGAACCCGGTGTCGCGGTCGGTGTCAGCCGGATGGCCGGCGACGCCGCGCATGTAGACGACGGCGCCCTTCTTGCCCATCTGCTCGAACAGGGCCTTGGCGCCAAGGTAGGCGTACTGGACCTGATCGTTGGAGAGGTTGTAGGCGCCGTCGGCGGTGACGAACGCGTCCACCGCGATGACCGGGATCCCGGCCGCGGTGGCCTCGTCGATCGCCGGATTGAGCGCGTCCGGATCATTCGGGTTGATGATGATCGCGTCGACGTCGGCCGCGATCAGGTCGCGGATGTCGGTCAGCTGACCGGCGGCGTCCGTGTCGTGGTTGATGACGGTGACCTTGTCCACCGCGCCGGACGAGACCGCCTGGGCCTTGACCGAGCAGATCGACGACTCGCGCCAGCCGTTGCCGACGCCGGCGCCGTTGGCGAATCCGATGTGATACGGGCCGCCTGCGGCGGCGCTCGGCGCGCCCGAGGCACCAGTGCCCGGATCGCTCGAGGCGCCGACGCTCGGCGCGCTCGATGCTCCACCGCTGGAGCAGGCCGCGGCGACGATCGCCACCACTGCCAGACCGCCGAGCGCCCTGGCTCGGTTCGATCTCTTTTGGATCATGCGTAGTCCTCCTCTTCGACCGGCGGGCCATCGTGGCCACGCCGTGGATCGAACGTCTCCTCGCCCCCCGCGCACGGGGGGTAGATGCGCATCATGCGGTCCTTGTCACCTCCTGTCGCGTCCCTGTCACGTCAGGAACGCTGTGCATCGCACGGGCGAGACGTCGCGCGTGCTCTCGGTAGGCTTCGTCGAACAAGATCCGTGACCGTTCGTCCCCGACGACGCTGCCGCGGGTGAGCACCGTCGGGATGACCCCCCGGTCCACGAGCAAACGGGCGGTCCGGACCTTGATGGAATTGACGATGGCGATGGCGGTGATCGTCGAGCCGGGTCCGACCGGGGTCTCGAGACCGTCGAGATCGATGAGCGCGTCGGCGTGCGGGGTGCACAGGTCGATGACGAGATCCGCCTCGTCCAGGAGGCGACTGCCGACCAGCGGATCGATCGCCGACGACATCGACTGCTGGACCGATGTGATGGCGATCACCCGCACGCCTCGGGCCCGTGCGCCGCGCGCGAACTCGACCGGGACGGCCGTGGTGCCACCGGCCGAGAAGACCATCACGATGTCCTTGGGACCGAAGGTGAAGTTGCCGAGGATCACCTCGGCGAGACCCGGCACCCGCTCGATGTACATGGCCTGCCGCTGCCCATTGGCGCCCACCACCTGGGTATGGAACGTCATGGACAGCTCGACGATGGGATTGAATCCCGGATACGACCCGTAGCGCGGGAACATCTCCTCCACCGGGATCCGCGAGTGACCGGTCCCGAACAGGTGGACGAGGCCATCGCCGGCGATCGCGTCCGCTGACCACTGGCTGGCCTGCTCCAAGGCGTCGGCCTGGGTCTCCGCCAGGCGTTCCAGGAGGCCCTGGGCCGCCGTCAACCAGGTCAGCACGGCCGGGACATCGGGGGCGGTCGGTGTCATGCCGGCACCGCGGCGTCGGTCGCGCCGTCGACGAGCGGCTCCCAGCGGCCGGTCTTCATCGATCGGTAGGCGGCGTCGATGATCCGGTTGACGATCAACCCATCCTCGAACGTCTCCTGTGGCGGCCGGCCCTCACGGAACGCGGTGACGACGTCGGCCATCATCGCGTCGTGGCCGTGGGCGTAGGTCTCGTTGGGGACGGGGTAGACCCAGCCGGTGTCGGCGTCGACCTTCTCCCCCAGATAGCCGGCGGGCCGTTCGATGAAGGCTCGCAGTGGGCTCGAGATGATGTCCTGGACGATCCGCCCGGCCTCACCGTACGCCTCGAATCGGCTCTCGAGGCCGCCCTTCGACGACCATGAGACATCCGCCGTCGCGACGCGTCCGTCCGCGAACCGGATGAGCATCACGGCGTTGTCCTCGAGCGTCGTTCGAGCTCGGTGGACGAGCGTGTCCCCCCAGGCGAACACGTCGCGGACGGGAAGGTCCTTGCCGAACATGGCTCGTGCGGCCTCGGCGCCGTGCGAGGCCATGTCCAGGAGGGCGCCCCCGCCGGCGAGCTCGGCGTCCCAGAAGTGGGCTGCGTGCGGGCCGCTGTGGCCCTCGCGTGCCCGGAAGGTCGTCAGCGCACCGATCGCGCCGGACTCGATCATCTCCCGCATCCGGATCATCTCGGCGTTGAAGACGACGTTCTCGAGATACGCGTGGAAGACGCCGGCCTCCCGCACCAGCCGCAGCATCTCGGCAGCTTCGTCAGCGTTGCGTCCCAGGGGCTTCGTGCAGGCAACGCCCTTGCCGCTCGCGGCGGCCAGGCGGACCGCCTCGAGGTGGAGGTGGTTCGGCAGCGAGACGACGACGAGGTCCACGTCCGGATCGCTGCAGACGGCCTCCATCGAGTCGAGCGCCCGACTCCCGAACCGGGTCGCGAAGTCCTCCCGGCGCTCCGCACCCTTCCCCCAGTTGGCCACGACTCGGGTGCCGGGGATGTAGCGCAGACCGTGTGCGTGGAACTCGCCGATGAAGCCGGACCCGAGGATGCCGAGGCGGACGTCAGGCGATGCGGGCGCGGTCATCGGTCTCAATACCCCCCGACGCTTGCGCCGGCGGTCGTCGCTGCCGGCGCGGAGCCCGACTTGCGGGCTCGAAAGTCGTCGATGATCGTCTTCGTCGCCGTGGCCCCGATGCGGGTCGTGCCCAGGGCCATCACCTCGAGCAACGCGTCGAGCGTGCGAACCCCGCCCGCGGCCTTGACCTGGATGTGCGGCGAGGTGTTCGCGCGCATGAGGCGCAGGTCGTCGTGGGTCGCGCCGCCGGTCGCGAAGCCAGTCGAGGTCTTGACGAAGTCCGCACCGGCCGTCTCCGTCAGGTGGCACGCCCGGACCTTCTCGTCGTCGGTCAGGTAGGCGTTCTCGAAGATGACCTTCACGATGGCGCCGCCCGCGTGAGCGGTCTCGACGACGGCCGCGATGTCCATCCCGACATCCCCGTCGCGGCCAGACTTCAACGCGCCGATCTGGAGGACCATGTCGATCTCGGTCGCGCCGTCGGCGAGCGCCTGCCTGGTCTCCGCGACCTTCGTCTCGGTCGTCGCATAGCCGTGCGGGAACCCGACGACCGTCCCGACCTTGACGTCCGTGCCGGCCAGGATCGAGGCGGCGCGTCGGACGTGGACCGGCGGCACGCACACGCTCGCGACGTCGTACTCGGCCGCGAGGCGACAACCCGCGTCGATGAACGCGTCATCGAGCTCCGGGCGCAGCAGCGAGTGATCGATGGTCTTGGCGATCTCGCGTTCGGTCAGCGTGTCGATGGACGGAGTCATGCCACTCACTGCTACTTGATGTAGGGACGGAGGACGTCGCGCGCGATCAGGAAGCCGCGCTTGATCAGGTCGTCGGTCGTCTCGAAATCCCGATCCTCGTGCTCGATGATGACGTCGCCGTCGAAGCCGGCGCGCCACAGGGCGGCGAACAGCGGCGACCACTCGACCTCGCCCAGCCCAGGCAGCCGCGGGACCTGCCAGCCGATGCCCTGCGAAAAGATGCCGCGCTCGTACAACCCCTCGCGATCGATCATGAGGTCCTTGGCCTGGACGTGGTAGATGTGCGGTCCGAACTCGCGGATGAACCGCGGGATGTCGATCATCTGCAGGATGAGGTGCGACGGGTCGAAGTTGAGCCCGATCGTGCCGCCCCACTGCTCGAGGATGCGTCGCCAGATGCGTGGGTTCGTGGCGAGGTTGTGACCACCCGGCCACTCGTCGTACGAGAAGAGCATCGGGCAGTTCTCGATGGTCAGCCGCCGGCCGTGGTCCTGGGCGAACGACACGATGTCGGGCCAGACCCGGAGGGCCTCCTCCCAGTTCGCGTCCTGGTGCTTGCTGCCGTCGGCGCCCATGAACGTGTTCACGTACGGAACGCCCATGCGCTCGGCGGCCACGATGACGTGCTTGAGGTGGGCGATGACCTCCGCCCGGTGCTCGGGATCCGGGTGGAGCGGGTTCGGGTAGTAGCCCAGTCCGGAGATGTGGAGGCCGTGCTCGCCCTGGATCCGGTCGGCGAGCTCGGTGGCCGCGCTCGGCCCGAGGTTCGCGACATCGATGTGCGACGTCCCGGCGTAGCGGCGGGTCGCGCCGGACGTCCGTGGCCAGCAGGCGATCTCGATGCTCTCGAAGCCGTTCGCGGCCGTCCACTCGACGACGTCGGCGAGCGGGGTCTCGGGAAAGGGAGCGGTCAGCAGACCGAGCCTCATCGGGTGGCCTCCGTGGGG
The DNA here is from genome assembly GCA_035629655.1 of Saccharimonadales bacterium (SeqCode). Taxonomy (GTDB): domain Bacteria; phylum Chloroflexota; class Limnocylindria; order Limnocylindrales; family CSP1-4; genus SPCO01. Next base: position 10,331 of record DASPHN010000104.1, read on the forward strand.
ATGGGCGTGGGCGCCGCGGCCTCCGCGGCCGGGTCGCGGTCCACGTCGATCCAGCGGCCCTCGCGGGCACTTCGGGCCACGGCTTCACCGACGAGCATCGCGTCGTGGCCATCGGCGAAGGTGGGGTAGATCGGGTTGGCCGCCGGACCACCACCGACGACATCGGCATAGACGGCGCGATAGAGCGCGCTGAACGTATCCGGGAAACCCTCGACGTGACCGGCCGGGAGCACCGTCGCGGCACGCCCGAGCGGCCCCATCAGGGCCGGGTTCTTGAGCAGGATCTCGTTGGGCCGCTCACGATGGCCGAGCCACAGCTGGTCCGGCTGCTCGGAGTCCCACGAGATGGCATCGGTCGAGCCATCGATCTCCCAGACGAGCGAGTTCTTCCGGCCGGCGCTGATCTGGCTGATGCTCACCGCCCCCCGCGCACCGTTGGCGAAGCGCAGCAGGATCGTCGCCGTGTCCTCGGTCGCGATGTCGGTCGCGACCGCGTCGGCGGACCGCTCGGTGGAGAAGGTCTCGACCGGACCGGTCGGCTGGTGGCGAGTCTGGATGAAGGTCGCGAGGTCGGCCATCACCGACACGACCCGCTGGCCGGTCACGAACGAGAGCAGGTCCAGCCAGTGCGAGCCGATGTCGCCGACGGCCCGCAGCGCCCCGCCACGGTCCGGCTGCAGGCGCCAGTTCCAGTCGGTCTCGAGCAACAGCCAATCCTGGAAGTACCGCCCGGTCACGAGCCGCACGTCGCCGATCTCGCCGCCGCTGACGACCTCATGAGCGTGCTGGTTCAGCGGGTAGAACCGGATGTTGAAGTTCACCGCGTTGACCACGCCGGCCTCGCGGGCCAGGGCGACCAGCTCCGCCGAGTCGGCAGCGGTCATGGCCAGGGGCTTCTCGCAGATGACGTGCCGCCCGCTGGCCAGAACGGCCTTGGTCTGCTCGACATGCAGGTCGTTAGGCGAGGTCACGTGCACGACCTGCACCGTCGGGTCGGCGAGGAGGGTGTCGATCGAATCGTAGGCCCGGGGCACGTTCAAGGCCGCGGCCCGAGCTGCGCCACGCTCCGGGGTGCTGCCCAGCACGCCGCGCACGTTCACGCCGATGCGGCGCAGGGCTTCCACGTGGACGGTCCCGATGAACCCCGTCCCGATCACGGCGGCCCCGATGTCGGCGAACCTCTGCATGCGCGCTCGTCGCTCCAGATGGGTGCCCCGTCGGGCGGTTCAACAGTCTAGACCGTCTAGATGGCCCCACCAGCTCGTGGAGCGGGCCGGGTGGCGCGGGCGGCACAGCGGACAACCGCCCGAACCGGTTGCGTCGTCGTGTTGCCACCGCAGCATACTTCGGCGTGTCAACAACAAAAGTCGGACGGTGAGCGGACGAGGACGCTGTAGCATCCCGCCATGCCCGACGCGACCTCGTTCCGCCCCGATGCAGGCTCGAGCCCGTTGCCCGATGAGGTGCTCGACGCGCTGGTCAGTGTCCTCGATGACGTCCGCCACGGCCGGTCTCGATCCCGGTCGGAGCTGGTCGCCCGAACGGGGCTGGGCCGCGCGATCGTCGCGCGACGCGTCCAGGAGCTCATCGATCGCGGTCTCGTCGTGGAGGACGAGGTCGGGCCGAGCACCGGGGGTCGGCCGCCGCGACAGCTGACCTTCAGGGCCGACGCGGGACACGTCCTGGTCGCCGACCTGGGGGCGACGAGCATCGGTGTCGCCGTGACCGACCTCGGGGGGCGGATCCTGGGCCACTACACCGAGCCGTCGGCCATCGAGCACGGCCCCGAGGTCATCCTCGGCCGCGTCGAGGAGCTCTTCCAGGACCTGCAGCGCACGACGCGCAGCATCCCGGGGCCGGTGTGGGGCGTCGGGCTCGGCGTCCCCGGGCCGGTCGAGTTCGCCTCCGGTCGTCCCGTGTCGCCGCCGATCATGCCCGGCTGGGACGGCTATCCGATCCGCGAGCGCTTCGCGGCCCGATTCGGCGCGCCGGTCTGGGTCGACAACGACGTGAACGTGCTCGCCCTGGGCGAGTGGCGCTCGGGCATCGCCCAGGGCCACGACAACGTCGTCGTGGTGAAGATCGGGACGGGCATCGGGGCGGGCATCATCTCCGATGGCCGCCTCCATCGCGGTGCCCAGGGGAGTGCCGGCGACGTGGGCCACATCCAGGTCGTGGACGACGCCTCGGTCATCTGCCGGTGCGGCAACATCGGCTGCCTCGAGGCGCTGGCGGGTGGGGCCGCGATCGGCCGCCACGGCGAGGCCGCCGCCCTGGAGGGGCGGAGTCCGCGCCTGCGGGCCGCGCTCGACGAGCGCGGCGCCCTGAGCGCCGAGGACGTGGCTCGGGCGGCGGCCTTCGGAGATCCGGTGGCGGTCGACCTCCTCCAGTCCGCGGGTCGGCGGGTCGGCCATATGCTCGCGAGCGTCGTGAACTTCTTCAATCCCTCGCTGATCATCATCGGCGGCGGGGTGGCCCAGAGCGGCGACCAGCTGCTGGCCTCGATCCGTGAGACGGTCTACCGGCGGTCGTTGCCGCTGTCGACGCGGGACCTGCTGATCCAGCGCTCGTCGCTCGGGTTGCACGGCGGCGTCCTGGGGGCCTCCGCCCTGGTCGTGGACCAGCTGTTCACCCGCGACGCCATCGAGCGCTGGCTGCCGGCCGGTCTTCCGGCAGGGATGCCGGACCTCGCCCGCGCCTGACGGAGGTCAGGCGTGCCCGGCCGGTGGCGCCGTGCTCTCCCGGACGAGCAGCTCGGTGGCCAGCTCGCGCCGGGTCTGGGCCGGCGATTCGCCGCGCGCCATCGCAAGGACGAGCTCGGCGGCCGTCGTGGCCATGTCGATCAGCGGCTGGCGCACGGTCGTCAGCGGAGGGCTGACCCAGCTGGCGATCGGTAGGTCGTCGAAGCCCACGACGCTGACGTCCTCGGGGATGTGCAGGCGGAGCTCCCGGGCTGCCTGGTAGACCCCGAGCGCCTGCAGGTCGTTGCCCGTGACGATCGCGGTGGGACGGTCGGCACGCGACAGGAGCACCCGAGCGCGCCCGATGCCCTCGTCGACCTGGAACGCGCCATGGCTCAGCAGCGACCGGTCGATCGGCACGCCGGCGGCGTCCATCGCGGCGCGGAATCCGTCAAGGCGGGCGCGGCTGCACAGGATGTCGGCCGGTCCGCCGATGACCGCGATCCGGGTGTGTCCGAGCGACAGGAGGTGACGGGTCGCGGCGAGGCCGCCGTTCCAGTTCGTTGCGCCGATCGATGGCGTGTCATGGACCGGCTCGCCGGTCGGGTCCACGATGACGAACGGGATGCCACGGGTCCTGAGCTGCTCCCGGATCGTCGAGCTCAGGTCGGAGAAGACGGCGATGACCCCGACCGGTCGACGGGCAAGGACCCCTTCGATCCAGCCCCGGCCGGGTGTCCGACGGCCCTGCATCTCGGTCAGCACCACGGCCAGGTCGTGGGCGCCGGCGACGCGCTCCACGCCGCGGACGATCTCGAGGGCCCACTCGCTCTCGAGCTCGTGGAAGATGACCTCGAGGAGGGGTGCCGGTGCGTTGGACCTGCCGGTGCGTTGGTAGCCATGCTCGGCGATCGCCGCCTCGACCCGACGGCGGGTGCTGTCGGACACGTCCGATCGCCCGTTGAGGACCTTCGAGACTGTCGGCACCGAGACGCCGGCCCGGGCCGCGATGAAGGCCATCGTGGTCGCGCGCGGCGCCGTCGGCGAGCCGGACTCCGTAGCCATGCGACGAGTCTAGCGAAACTTTCGGCCGATGACACGGATGATGTCCGGCCGATTTGGGCACGTGATGCACAAACCCCTTGACGGTATCGCCCGCCGATACGTATGGTGCGAAGGCGAAACTCGGTCGCAATCTGCGGCGAAACTTTCGCCCGGTGGAGGAGGACGAGTGGTGGCAACGCGCTGGCGGTCCCTCGGGATCCTGGGGATCCTTGTCATGGTCGTGTCTGCCTGTACGAGTGGCGGTGCCTCGTCGCAGCCATCCGGCGGAGCGTCCGTGGCCCCACCCGCCTCCGACGCTCCGGCGTCGGCGGCACCGTCCGGTGAACCGTCCGCCGAGGCGGTGACCATCACCTGGTACCACATCCAGAACAACGATCCAGGCCTCGGCCTGTGGCAGAAGCTCGCCGACGAGTACACGGCCGCACACCCGAACGTCACGATCGACATCCAGGTCAACGAGAACGAAGCGTTCAAGACGAAGCTCACGACGTTGCTCCAGCAGGGCGACATCCCCGACCTGTTCCAGACGTGGGGCGGGGGCGGGCTTCGCCAGCAGGTCGAGGCCGGACTCGTCAAGGACATCAGTGCCGACGTCGCCGACTGGAAGGCGGAGATCAACCCCGGCGCCCTGAGCATGTACGAGGTCGACGGCAAGAACTACGGCATCCCCTTCGACCTCGGCCTGGTCGGCTTCTGGTACAACACGAAGTCGTTCGAAGAGGCGGGGATCACCGCGCCGCCCGCGACTTGGGATGAGTTCCTCACCACGGTCGAGACGCTGAAGGCCAAGGGCGTCACCCCGATCGCCCTGGCCGGCAAGGACACATGGACCGGCGCCTTCTACTGGGCCTACCTCGCGGTCCGGAACTGTGGCCAGGCCGGGATGGACAAGGCCGTGGTCAGCGGCGACTGGACGGACCCATGCTTCGTGAAGGCCGGCGAGCAGTTCAAGCAGCTCATCGACCTCGAACCGTTCCAGGAAGGCTTCCTGGCGGCTCCGTGGGACGGCGCCGGAAGCGGCGCGGCCGCGCAGGCCACCTACAACGGCGCCATGCAGTTGATGGGCCAGTGGCTCCCGGGCACGGTCAATGCCAACTCGGGCGGCAGCCGCGAGATGGGCGAGGGCCTCGGCTGGTTCCCGTTCCCGGCGGTCGCCGGGGCTCCGGGCGACCCGTTCGACGGCCTCGGCGGTGGCAATGGGTTCGCCGTCGGCAAGGACGCGCCGCCCGAGACGGTCGACTTCCTGCACCACCTCGTCAGCCTGGACGCGGCGAACCAGTGGGGCGCCCTGAACTCGGGCATCCTGCCGACGACCGTGGGCTCCGAGGCGTCCGTCACCGATCCGACGATGGCGTCGGTGCTGGAGGGCCGGGCCAAGGCACAGTTCGTGCAGCTGTACCTCGACCAGGCCACCACGCCGGAGCTCGGCGGGGCGATCAATGAGGCGGTGGCCACCCTGTACGCTGGGACCGGCACGCCGGAATCGGCGGCAGAGGCCATCAACGCCGCCGCCGGCCAGTAGGCCGATCCTCGATCCTGGTCTTCTGGATGGGCCGGCCGTGGGCTGGCCCATCCACGCTACCGGGTGACCACCGTGGCGACCGCCGTCGGCTCCCGATCGCGCTCCGGCCGGAACCTGCGCACGTGGGGCGCGGCCGGGCTGTTCATGCTCCCGGCGCTGGGCCTGTACGCCCTCTTCGTCCTCTTCCCGATCGTCCAGGCGGCGCGCTACAGCCTCTTCGACTGGAACGGGCTCGAGCCGTTGGACCAGTTCGTCGGGCTGGCCAACTTCGAGCGCGCGTTGACCGATCCGACGTTCCTCGGCGCGGTGAACCACAACGCCGTCATCGTCGTCCTCACGCTGGCGATCCAGATCCCCATCGCGATCGGCCTCGCGTTGATGCTCAATCGACGGTTCCGTGGCCGCGCGATCCTGCGCCTGATCTTCTTCGCGCCATACGTCATCGCCGAGGTGATCACCGCGATCGTCTGGAGCCTGCTCCTCCAGCCCGACGGCCTCACCGAACACTTCCTCACCGCGATCGGCCTCGGGGGTGTCTACGCGCCCTGGCTGGCCGACCCCGACACCGTCCTGCTGGCCCTGTTCTTCGTCATCACGTGGAAGTACTTCGGCTTCCACATGATCCTGCTGCTGGCCGGGCTCCAGGGGATCCCGCGTGAGGTCGAGGAGGCGGCGGCCATCGACGGTGCGTCGCGCTGGCAGGGGATCCGCCACGTGACCCTGCCACTGCTCGGCCCGACCATCCGCGTCTCGGTGTTCCTGTCGATCATCGGATCGCTGCAGCTGTTCGACCTCGTGTGGGTCACGACCCGGGGCGGTCCGGTCAACGCCTCGAACACGATGGCCGTCTACATGTTCGACCGGGGGTTCGTGCGCTTCCAGTTCGGCTACGGGAGCGCCGTCGCCGTGATCCTGTTCCTGATGTGCTTCGTGGTGGCGTTGGCGTACCAGCGCTGGGTGATGCGCCGCGACATGGAGGGGGCCACGACGTATGGCTGAGCCGTCGGCCGCCCGCGAGGTGGTCTCGGTCGTGGAGCGGGGGGCCGCGCCCCGGCCGGGCGCGCGCATCCGGGTCGGCGCGCTGGCCGTGTCAGTCCTGCGCTACGTCGTGCTGCTCGTGGTCGTCGCGATCGTCGTCGTCCCGGTGGCTTACGCCGTGCTCGGCGGCTTCCGCGACGCCCCGCAGCTGGCCGCCGACCCGGTCGGCCTCCCGGATCCGTGGGTGTGGACGAACTACACCGACTCGCTCACGTCGGCCAGCTTCTGGATGCAGCTCCGGAACAGCGGCATCGTCGCCGGGCTGTCGACGGTCGTCGTCGTCCTGTTCTCGGCGCTGGCAGCGTTCGTCCTTGCCCGCCGCGAGTTCCCGGGTCGCGAGCTCGCGTACACGGTGTTCACGCTCGGTCTGCTCTTCCCCGCGACGGTCGCGATCCTGCCGTTGCTGATCCTGGTCCGCGACCTCGGGTTGCTCGACAACCCGCTCGGCCTGGCCCTGCCCGAGGCGGCCTTCGGGTTGCCCCTGACGATCATCATCCTGCGCCCGTTCTTCCGGAGCGTCCCCAAGGAGCTCGAGGATGCCGCAGCGATCGATGGCTGCGGCTCGCTCGGGTTCTTCTTCCGGATCCTGTTGCCGCTCTCGCGCCCGGCCCTGGTCACCGTCGCGGTACTCGCCATCGTGTCGAGCTGGAACCAGTTCCTGCTGCCCCTGGTGATGCTGTCCGACGCGGACAACTGGACGCTGCCCCTGGGGGTGACGAACTTCAGCACGCAGTACACGACCGACACGGCCCGGATCCTCGCGTATACGACCCTCGCCCTGATCCCGGCGCTCGCGTTCTATCTCGTCGCCGAACGCCAGCTCGTCGGCGGCCTGACGGCAGGATCGGTGAAGGGATGACCGCCGCGCTCGCGCCGTACCGTGACCGGTCCCTGGCCGTCGATGCGCGTGTCGACGACCTGCTCGGACGGATGACCCGGGCCGAGAAGGTCGCCCAGCTCGGCTCGTTCTGGGCCTTCGAGGTCGTGCCCGACGGCCACGTGGACACCGCCCGCCTGGCGGCCGTCGCGGCCGACGGCATCGGCCAGGTCACCCGCCTCGCCGGCTCGACGAACCTGCGCCCGCTGGAGGTCGCGGAGGCCGCGAACGCGATCCAGGCCTTCCTGCTGGAGGAGACCCGGCTGGGGATCCCGGCGATCATCCATGAGGAGTGCCTCCACGGACTCATCGCCTGGGCGGCGCCGTGCTTCCAGCAGTCGATCGGTGCCGCCGCGACGTTCGATGCGAGCCTCGTCACGGAGATGGTCGCGACGATCCGCCGTCGGATGCTCCTGACCGGGGCCCGGCACGCGCTGGCTCCGGTGCTCGACATCGCCCGCGACGCCCGTTGGGGCCGGGTCGAGGAGACGTACGGCGAGGATCCATACCTGGCGACCGTGTTGGGCTGCGCCTATGTCGAAGCGCTCCAGGGTGACGACCTGCGCACCGGTGTCCTGGCCACCGGCAAGCACCTGGTCGGACACGGGCTGGCCGAGGGTGGTCTCAACCAGGCGCCGGCGCATGTCGGCTGGCGCGAGCTGCGCGACGAGCACCTGCTGCCGTTCGAGGCGGCGGTCCGCCGATCCGGTCTGGCCAGCGTGATGCCGGCCTACGGGGACGTCGACGGAGTGCCCTGCCACGCCTCATCCGAGCTGTTCCTCGAGCTCGTCCGGGGCGAGTGGGGCTTCGACGGGTTGGTCGCCTCGGACTACATGGGGGTCGAGATGCTGTCGACGGCCCATCGCCTGACGGCCGACCTGGGCGAGGCTGCGGCGCTGGCCCTTCGAGCCGGGGTCGACGCCGAGCTGCCGCGGACTGCCGCGTATGGATCGCCGCTGGCGGCGGGGCTGGAGGACGGTCGGGTCGACGAGGCGCTCGTCGACGTTGCGGTGGCCCACGTCCTGCGCACGAAGTTCCGACTCGGCCTGTTCGACGACCCGTACGTCGACGTCCCCCAGCCGGCCGAGCTCGAGCGGTTGGTCGTCGAGGAGGGTCGGGTCGCGCGGGTCCTGGCCGAGCGGTCGATCGTCCTCCTGCGCAACGACGGCGTGCTTCCCATCGGCCCCGACGTGGGCCGGGTGGCCGTGATCGGGCCCATCGCCGACAGCGTCCGGGACCTGCTCGGCGACTACAGCCATCTCGTCCACATGGAGACCCTGCGGGAGATGCGCACGGGCGTCGATGCCCTCGGCATCCTCGGCGACGCCGAGGTCATCCAGCCGGGCGACGAGCTCTCTGGCCGGCGGACGATCCTCGACGCGATCCGGGGGGCGCTCGTCGGCGCGCAGGTGAGCCACGCCGTCGGCACCGGCATCTCGAACGGAACGGACGCGGCGCTGGCCGAAGCGGTCGAGACGGCTCGGGCTGCCGAGCTCGCGGTCGTCGTCCTCGGCGAGCGCTCGGGCCTCACCGACGACTCGACGACGGGCGAGTTCCGCGACCGCCTCGACCTCGGCTTCTCCGGTCGGCAGCAGGAGCTGCTCGAGGCCGTCGTGGCGACCGGGACGCCTGTCGTGCTGGTCGTGGTCAGCGGGCGACCTCTGGCCCTCGCGTGGGCCGCCGAGCACTGCGCAGCGATGCTGCTTGCCTGGGTCCCCGGCGATGCCGGCCCGGATGCGATCGCCGACGTGCTCACCGGAGCCGTGAACCCGGGTGGCAAGCTGCCCATCTCGATGCCGCGGTCCGTGGGGCAGGTGCCTCTCACCTATCGGCACCACCCGACCGGCGGGCGGTCGCATCCGAAGGGCGACTACGTGGATGGCCCGGTCCAGCCGCTGTACCCGTTCGGGTTCGGGTCGTCATACACGAGTTTCGCCATCGAGCAGTTGCGGGTCGACCGGACGGTCCTCGCGACGAGCGGCGACGTCGCCACGATCCGGGTGGACGTAACGAACACCGGGCAGCGGGCCGGTGATGAAGTGGTCCAGCTGTACATCCGCGACGAGGAGGCGACCGTCGCGCGACCCGTCCGTGAGCTCAAGGGCTTCCACCGCGTCCACCTCTCGCCCGGGGAATGCCGGACGGTCGTCTTCGAGCTCTCGACCGAACACTTCGCCCACGTCGACTCGGCCTACCGCCGTGTCGTCGAGCCCGGTCGCGTCAGCGTGCAGGTCGGCACCTCCTCCGCCGACCTGCCGCTGGCCGCCGAGCTGGAGCTTCGCGGTCCGACCGTCGAGCTGGTCGACCGGCGCGACTACCTCACGCCGTCGAGGGTGGAGTAGGGACCGCGATCAGGAGAACGCGGCGTCGTCGACGATGACGCGCAGGTTCGGATGATCGAGGAGCCACGACGCCGGGATCGCCGGACTCGGTGGCTGGTCGACGAGGCGCCGCAGGATCACCGCCTTGTGCGCACCGGTCGCAAGCAGCCAGACCTCGCGCGCCGCCAGGATGGAGGCGAGGCCCAGCGTCACGCCGTGGGTCGGTGGCGGGTCCGCGCCGTAGCCGACGGCGGCCTCCCGGGTCGACGGCGCCAGCGCGACGACCCGTGTCGGGGCATCGGCAGCGGAGCCGGGCTCGTTCATCCCGATGTGGCCGTTCGCGCCCAGGCCGAGCACGACGAGGTCGATGCCGCCCGCCGCCGCGACGGCCGCGTCCAGGGCCGCGCAGGCTTCGTCGGGGTCCGGCGCGTCGACCTCGAATCCGATCCAGCGCCCGACCGGCATGTCCAGCCTGTCCAGCAGGCGACGGCGCAGGACCGCGTCGCAGCGTGCCGGGTGGCCCGCCGGCAGACCGAGGAACTCGTCGAGCCCGACGATCGTGACGCCGGCGGTCGACACGTCACGTGCGCGGAGTCGATCGGGCAGGCGGTCAAAGACGGGGAGGGGCGTCGATCCCGTCGGCAGGCACAGCACGAGCGACGGGTCGGCCGCGATGGCGTCGACCAGCCGCTCGGTGACGAGGTCGGCCCACGTCGCCGCTGGAAGGACCTCGGGCGTCACGCGCCGGCGACGACCCGGTCGCTGAAGTCGCCGCTCGCCTCGTCCTTGAGGATGAGCTTGTGCCGG
>DASPHN010000105.1:0-3283 GCA_035629655.1 Saccharimonadales bacterium (SeqCode)
TTCGAGATCCGCACCCACAAGCGGCTCGTCGACATCCTGGATCCGAGCTCGAAGACGGTGGATGCCCTGATGCGACTCTCGCTGGCCGCGGGCGTCGACATCGAGATCAAGATGTGATGAGCCAGCACACGATCGGCCTCATCGGCCGCAAGGTCGGGATGACCCAGGTGTTCCAGGACGACGGCACGATGGTGGCCGTCTCGGTCCTGGCCATCGAACCGAACACGGTGACCCGCCTGCGGACGACCGACCGGGACGGCTACACGGCCGTCCAGCTCGGCACCGAGCCCGGCCGCAAGAAGCTGACCAAGCCCGAGGCGGGTCAACTCAAGGACCTGCCCAAGGCGGCCCAGAACCTCAAGACCGTCCGCGAGTTCCGCGTCGACAACGTCGACGAGTACGAGCTCGGCCAGACCCTCAAGGTCGAGGACGTGTTCGCGGCCGGCGACGACGTCGACGTGACCGGGGTCTCGAAGGGCAAGGGCTTCGCCGGCGTCATCAAGCGCCACAACTTCCACCGCGGGCCCCAGACCCACGGCTCGGACCATCACCGCGCGCCGGGCTCCATCGGCCCGGGCACCACGCCGGGTCGCGTCTATCGCGGCCTGAAGATGTCCGGTCACATGGGCGATGAGCGCGTGACCATCAAGAAGGTGCGCGTGGTGCGCACCGATCCCGACCGCAACCTGCTGCTCGTCGCGGGGAGCCTCCCCGGCGCGCGTGGGTCGCTGATCCTCGTGAAGAAGGCCTGACATGCCGTCCACCACGCTGTACGACCGCACCGGCAAGGCCGTCGGCGACGTCGAGCTCAATGAGGAGCTCTTCGCCGCGCCGGTCAACGCCGCCGTGCTCCACCAGGTCGTGACCGCCCAGCTGGCCGGGCGCCGCACGGGCACGCACGACACCAAGACTCGCGGCGAGGTCCGCGGCGGCGGCAAGAAGCCGTACCGCCAGAAGGGCACCGGTCGCGCCCGGCAGGGCTCGACCAGCGCCCCGCACTACCGCGGTGGCGGGGCCGTCTTCGGACCGCACCCGCGCTCGTACGAGCAGCGCCTGCCGCGCAAGATGAAGCGCCTCGCGCTTCGTGGCGCGCTGACCGCGAAGCTCGTCGACGACCAGCTCAAGGTCATCGACACGTTCGGCCTCGAGGGCATCAAGACCCAGGCACTGGCGACCGTCCTTCGGGCGCTCGACGCCGACGGCCGCGTCCTCGTCGTCGCCCCCGGGCGCGATCAGGTCCTGGAGCTCTCGGCCCGCAACCTGCCGACCGTCGAGGTGATCCTGGCCGACTCGCTCAACGTGGTCGACCTGCTCAACGCGGATCTCGTGCTGATCGAGCAGCCGGCGCTGTCGCGCATGGATGCCGTGTACGGCACCGGCGCGACCCGGGAGGTGCACGCGTGACCGCGCTGACCGCTCCCGAGATCATCCTGCGACCCGTCATCAGCGAGAAGACGATCGACGAGTCCGGCCGCGGCAAGTACACGTTCGCGGTCCACTCCGACGCCAACAAGATCCAGATCAAGGCGGCGGTCGAGGAGCTCTATAAGGCCGAGAAGGTGACCGTCATCGCCGTCAACGTCCTGACCACCAAGGCCAAGGAGAAGCGTCGCGGCACGCGGCGTGGTCGCATCGTCGGCCACACCACCCCGTGGCGGAAGGCCATCGTCACGCTGGCCCCCGGCCAGAAGATCGAATTCTTCGAGGGGGTCTGATCGATGCCGCTTCGTAGTTACAAGCCCACCTCGCCGGGGCTCCGCCAGATGACTCGCTCGACCTTCGAGGAGATCACCACCAAGGAGCCGCACAAGCCCCTGCTCGAGCCGCAGATCCGCGGCTCCGGGCGGAACAACCAGGGCCGCCTCTCGGTCCGCCATCGTGGCGGCGGGGAGAAGCAGCACTATCGCCGCATCGACTTCAAGCGCGACAAGACCGGCGTGCCGGCCCGTCTCGCCACGATCGAGTACGACCCGAACCGCTCCGCGCGGATCGGCCTGCTCCATTACCGCGACGGCGAGAAGCGCTACATGCTCCTGCCCCATGGGCTGCGGGTCGGGGACATCGTCGTCTCCGGGCCGGATGCCGAGGCGCGGGTCGGCAACGCGCTGCCGCTGGCCAACATCCCGCTCGGCACCACGATCCACAACATCGAGCTCACGCCCGGCAAGGGCGGCCAGATCGTCCGGTCCGCCGGCGTCTCGGCGCAGCTCCTCGCCAAGGAAGGCGCGTACGCGACCGTGCGCATGCCCTCGGGCGAGATGCGCCGCGTCCCGATGGGCTGCATGGCCACCGTCGGCCAGGTCAGCAACCTCGACCATGAGAACCAGAACCTCGGCAAGGCCGGCCGCGCCCGGCACCTGGGCCAGCGCCCGGAGGTCCGCGGGGTCGTGATGAACCCGCGTGACCATCCGCACGGTGGTGGCGAGGGCAAGTCGCCGACCGGCATGCCGCCCAAGACCCCGTGGGGCAAGCCCGCCATGGGCTACCGCACCCGGCGGTCCAAGACGACCGGACGATTGATCGTCCGTTCGCGCCATCGGAAGTAAGGGAGGAGGAGCCAGATGTCCCGATCGATCAAGAAGGGTCCGTTCATCGAGGCCCGCCTCCAGGGGCGGATCGAGGAGATGAACAAGCGCAGCGAGAAGAAGGTCGTCAAGACCTGGTCCCGCGCGTCCGTGATCTTCCCGACGTTCATCGGTCACACCATCGCCGTCTACAACGGCAAGAAGCACGTCCCGGTCTACGTGACCGAGAACATGGTCGGCCACCGCCTCGGTGAGTTCAGCCCCACCCGCAACTATCGCGGGCACGGCAAGCACACCGACCGGTCGACGGCGCTGAAGTAGGCCTGCCGATGCGTGTCTCCGCCACCGCCAAGTACCTTCGAGCCTCGACCCGCAAGACCCGCCTGGTGACCCAGGCGATCAAGGGCAAGCCGGTCGAGGAGGCCGCCAACCTGCTGCGCTTCATGCCGCAGAAGGCCGCCGGCGACGTCGCGCGCGTGCTCAAGAGCGCGACCGCCAATGCCGAGAACAATCACAACCTGTCCGCGCAGGACCTCGTCATCTTCGACGCCGTCGCCAACGAGGGGCCGAAGATCAAGCGCTTCCAGCCGCGGGCACAGGGTCGGGCGTTCCCCATCCACAAGCCCATGACCCACATCACCATCGTCGTCGCGGACCAGGAGGCCTGACATGGGACACAAGGTCCATCCGTACGGCTTCCGCCTGGGTGTCTCGCGCACCTGGACCGCGAAGTGGTACGCGGATAAGGAATACACCGC
>DASPHN010000106.1:0-3562 GCA_035629655.1 Saccharimonadales bacterium (SeqCode)
GTCGTGGACGAGGTCATCGCCTGGCTGCGCGGGCGTGCTACGCTCGCGGCACAACCGAACATCGCCTCCGGGGAGCGCCCAGCGCGCTGAGAGTGTGGCCCAGGCCACTGACCCGCCGAACCTGATCCGGCTCATACCGGCGAAGGAAGCAGGCCCACCGTCGCCCAGACGACGAACGTCCCCGGCACCCGGAGACGATGCTCGTCCTGCACGACGACGACGGAGGTTTCGGACCTGATGACAACGATGGATGCGGCGACCGCCCCGCTGCCCGATACCCATTGGCGCACCCGCGACATCGTCGTCGCGGCCATCATCGGCGTGGCCTTCGGCGTCGTGTTCTGGGCCTGGGGACTCGTCTGGTACGGCCCGCTTGCCCCCCTCAGCACCTTGGTCCTACCCATCCGCGACCTCGGCTACGCGGTCTGGCTCATCCCGGCGGTGCTCGCGCCGCTCGTCATCCGCAAGCCCGGTGCGGCGTTGTTCGCCGAGATGGTCGCGGCGGGCGTCTCGGCGCTGCTGGGCAGCCTGTGGGGCGCGGACACGTTGCTGTCGGGCTTCGTGCAGGGCGCGGCGGCGGAGCTCGTCTTCGCCTTCACCCTCTACCGGATCTGGACCTTCCCGATCCTCGCGGCTGCCGCCGTGGCGAGCGCGGCCGCAGCCTGGATCCATGACTGGGCCTTCTACTACGCCGATACCGACCCCGTGATCCAGATCGTGCGCGGCATCTTCATGGCCATCTCGGCGGTCATCCTGGTGGCCGGTGGCTCGGTCGCCCTGCATCGCGCACTCAAGCGCGCAGGCGTGCTCGAAGGGTTCCCCGACTGACCGCGGCCAAGGTTCGGGTCCGCGACCTCGAGGTCGCCTACGGCGCGGTCGAGCGCCCGGCGTTGGACGGGATCTGGCTCGAGATCGAGCCCGGCCAGGTCGCGCTGGTCGTCGGCCCGTCCGGCTCGGGCAAGAGCACGCTCGCGCTGGCCTTGGCTGGGCTCCTGCCACGAGAGATCCCGGCCATCGTCACGGGCCAGCTCGAGCTGGATGGGGTCGACGTGCGCGATCTCGGTCCGGTCGAGGTCGGGGCCCGCGTCGGCATGGTCTTCCAGGACCCGTCCTCGCAGATCGTCCTCGAGCGTGTCGAGGACGACGTCGCGTTCGGCCTGGAGAACCGGTCCTGGCCCCTCGAGGCGATGCGGAGGCGTGTCCCGGCTGCGCTTGCCGCGGTCGGGCTCCAGGGCCATGACCGCAGACGCTCCCACCGCCTCTCCGGCGGTCAGCAGCAACGGTTGGCTCTCGCGGGGGCCCTCGCGCCGGACCCTGGCCTGCTCATCCTTGACGAGCCCACAGCCAATCTCGACCCGTCCGGAGCCGAGGCGCTTCTCGCGGCGCTCCGGGCCATCCGGGCCGACCGGAGCGCGACCGTCGTGCTCATCGAGCACCGGATCGACGCGGCCTGGGCGATCGCCGATGTCGTCCTCGCGCTCGACGGGGCCGGACGGCCGATCGACGTGGGCGCCCGCGATGAGGTGGCGGCTCGGTCCGCGGCGCGGATGGCGAAGGCCGGGATCTGGCTGCCCGCTGCCCTCGATCGTGGCCGCACGGGCGGCCGTGGCCGGAAGGTGGCGCTCGGAGAGGGAGGAGCGCGAGCCTCGACGACCGAGCCCTCGCCGGGCGCGCCGCTCCTGCATGCCGCCGCGGTCCGCTACGGCTACGACCGCGGGACCCCGGCCGTCCGCGATGCGTCGCTGACCATCGGACCGGGTGAACGGATCGCCCTGGTGGGGCCCAACGGCAGTGGCAAATCGACCCTGGCGCGCCTGCTGGTCGGCCTGCTCCGTCCGGACCATGGCGCCGTGGCCCTGGGCGGCGGCGATCCGTCCCGCCTCCCGGCCCCTGAGCTCGCTCGCCGCGCGGGCTACGTCTTCCAGGAGCCGGAGCGCCAGTTCCTGGCCCAGACCGTACGCGAGGAGGTCGAGCTGGGCCTGACGCCCGACGAGGTCGAGCGCGTGCCGAGTCTCATGGCCCGCCTGAGTCTGCCGCTGGAGTCCTTCGCCGAGCGCAGCCCCTACCGGCTGTCCGGTGGGGAGCAGCGACGGTTGTCGCTCGCCTGCATCCTCGTCCGCCGGCCGGCCGTGCTCGTGCTCGACGAGCCCACCTTCGGCCAGGACCGGCTTGGCTATGAGGGTCTGCTGGACATCCTTGCGGAGCATCTCGATCACGGGGCGTGCCTGATCGCCGCGACGCACGACGAGCGGTTCGTCGCCGACGTCGCCAGCCGGGTCATCGAGCTCGACGAAGGCTGGATCGTGCGCGACGAGGTCGTCGCATGATCGCGGACCGCCTCGTGCTCGAGGATGCTCAGCTCGAGAGCGCGCTCGGCCGGACGAGCCCGGTCCTGAAGCTGATCGTCGCCCTCGTCTGGCTCATCGGCCTGGCCCTGACCCTGAGCCCCTGGCCGCCGCTCCTCCTGACGGCCGTCGCCGTCGCGGCGGCGCTGACGATCGGCGGCATCACCCCCGGTCGCCTTGCCCGGGCACTCGCCCCACTGTGGATCGCTGCCTTCGGTGTGGCGCTCTTCAACATGCTCTTCTCGACCTCCAACGGCGATCCGACCGCGACCGTGTTCGTGCAGGTCGGGTTCATCCGGATCACCACCGAGGCGGTCGCCAACGGGATCGCCCTCGCACTGCGGGTCATCGCGATCGCCGCGGTCGGCGCGACATTCACGCTCACGACGGAACCGACGCGTCTCGCCGACGCCCTCGTGCAGCAGGCGCACGTCTCGCCGCGGTTCGCCTATGGCGCGCTCGCGGCGTACGGCGCGATCCCGCGCTTCGCCGAGGACCTTGCCACGCTCCGCCAGGCCCGCCGGATCCGTGGCCTGCGCGGCGACTGGCACCCGCGCCTGCTCATCGGCCTCCTCGTGCTCGCCATCCGGCACGGCGACCGGATGGCCCTGTCGATGGACACTCGGGGGTTCGGGTCGGGTCCACGGACGGCCTACCGCATCGTCCGCTGGGGCTGGCTGGATCTGGTCGTCGGTCTCGCCGCCGTCGGGACGCTCGTCGTCGCGTTGTCCCTCGGCAGGTGAGGGGAGTGCTGCGTTCCATCCTGCAGCGCGGCTGAGCGCCCGGTCGGACCGTCCGCCATCATCTGGCGACAGGCTGCGGATCGGCTGACGGAGGGCCACGTGTCGGACGCGCGCACGATCGTCTTCTTCCCGGAGGGCGCCTTCGGGCCGACCAACAACTGCGTCGGCATCGGCAACGTCCTGCGGGCCCGCGGGCATCGAGTCGTGTTCGTGCTGGAGGAATCGTTCGCCGGCACGCTCGAGGCGAAGGGCTTCGAGGAGCGCCTCATGCGGCTCGGCCCGGCTCCGTCGGAGCCGGAGGTCCCGGGCCAGTTCTGGATCGACTTCATCCGGGACACCGCGCCGGTCTTCCGCAACAGCACCCTCGAGCAGTTGGGGGACTTCATCGCGCCGACATGGCAGGCGCTCGTGGACGGCGCGAAGTACGTCGATCCGCGCCTGATCGAGATCTTCGAGGGGCTCCGACCGGACGTC
>DASPHN010000107.1:0-7446 GCA_035629655.1 Saccharimonadales bacterium (SeqCode)
GCCGACCCGGGCTCCGAGGTGGCCCGCTGGGACGTGCCACCCGACGAGGTCCTCGATGCCGGTGAGGAGATCGTCATCGTGGCGACGCGGGCCGGTCTCGCCCAGGTCCTGCATCTCGCTGCCCTGCCCGCCGGCGCCCGACGGACGATCGTGGACCTGCCCGGCCGAGCGACAACGGCCACCCAGGGGCCTCGCCCATTCGACCCGACCGAGGCGGTCGCCGCCGTCCGCCACGGTGTCGGCCGGGTCATCGGCGCCCTTCCGTCGCCGCTCGGCGGCAAGCGCGGCATCAGCACGGACGACTGACCAGACGCGCGACGAGTCCGGCTGGTCAGTCGCTGGCGAGCCCCGCGATCAGGCGATCGATGAATGGCACCTGCGTGTCCTTGATGCGTCGCCGAGCCTCGTCCGGAGCGAACCACGCCACCCGGTCGATCTCGGGGATCGTCAGTCGGCGGCCCGACCGCGGCGGCCATTCGATCTCGATCTCGTTGCTGTGCGCGTCGGCTGGGTCCAGGTCGCCCTCGAGCGCCCACGCCTCGACGACCTTGCCGCCCTTCTGGCGGATCTCACCGAGCTGGAGCGGCACGCCCCCCGGCGGCGGGTGACCGGTCTCCTCCTCGAACTCGCGGCGGGCGACATCCCACGGCGTCTCGCGGTCGTCGTCGATCTCGCCCTTCGGCACGGTCCAGGCGCCGTCATCGCGGCTGGCCCAGAACGGCCCCCCGGGGTGCGCGAGCAGAAGCTCGAGCTCGCCGGCGGCAGGTCGCCGGTAGAGGAGCAGACCGGCACTACGCCGTGATCGCGAGGTCACTGGTTGTCGATCTGCGCTCGTTGCAGCCGCCCGCTGAAGTCGACATAGATCGACTTCCATTCCGTGTACGTGTCGAGGGCCACGTGTCCGGCCTCACGATGGCCGTTGCCGGTCTCCTTCCAGCCCCCGAACGGCAGGTGGGTCTCGGCGCCGGTCGTCCCCGCGTTGACATAGACGATGCCCGTCTCGAAGTCACGCATGGCCCGGAACGCCTGGTTCACGTCGCGCGTGTAGATCGACGACGACAGGCCATAGCGGGTCTGGTTGAGCGCCAGCATCGCGGCTCCGTAGTCCTCGACGGGGATGACCGAGAGGACCGGCCCGAAGATCTCCTCCTGGCCGATGCGGTCCATCGGCCCGACCCCGGCGAAGATCGTCGGCTCGAAGAAGTGGCCATCTTCGAGGCCGGCCGCCGACGCACGTCCACCGCCGAGCACGAGGTCCCCTTCCCCGCGCCCGATCTCGACGTAGCCCGCGACCTTGTCGACGGCGCTTGCGTTGATGAGCGGTCCGACCTCGGTCGCCTCGTCGAGGCCGGGGCCCAGGCGCAGCGTCTTCGCGCGGGCCTCGAGGCGCTCGAGCAGGGGCTCGACGACGGCCCGCTCGACGATCACCCGCGAACACGCGGTGCAGCGCTGCCCGGTCGTCCCGAATGCGGACCACAGGATGCCATCGGTCGCGAGGTCGAGGTCCGCGTCGGCCAGGACGACGACACCGTTCTTGCCGCCAAGCTCCAGGGACAGACGCTTGAGCCGCTGGGCCGCCTTGACGGCGATGGCCTTGCCGGTGGCCGATGAACCGGTGAACGAGATCACCCCGACGTCGGGCGACCCGACGATCGCGTCGCCGACCTCCCCGCCCGTTCCAGTCACGAGGTTCACGACGCCGGCCGGGACACCGGCCTCGGCCATCAACTCGACGAGCAGGGTCGCGCAGTGGGGCGTATCGCTGGCCGGCTTGAAGACCACGGTGTTGCCGGTCACGAGCGCCGGCATCATCTTCCAGCACGGGATCGCCATCGGGAAGTTCCAGGGGGTGATGATCCCGGCGACCCCGATCGGCTGGCGGATCGACATCGCCCACTTGTCGGGGAGCTCCGAAGGGACGGTCTCGCCGTGCATCCGGCGGCCCTCACCGGCCATGAGGAAGGCGATGTCGATACCTTCCTGGACGTCGCCGCGGGCCTCGGACAGGACCTTGCCCATCTCCCGCGTCATCGCCCGGGCCAGGCGCTCCTTGTGCTGGGCCATGAGCGCCCCGAAGGCGTACAGGATCTCGCCCCGCTTGGGGGCCGGCGTCCGCCGCCACATCGGGCCGGCGGTCTCGGCCGCCCGGATGGCCATCGCGACATCCGCGGCCGTGCCCTGCTGGAACCGGCCGACGATGTCGCGTGTGTCGGCCGGATTGCGGCTCTCGAACGTCCGGCCGCTGTCGGAGTCGCGCCACTCCCCGGCGATGAAGTGGCGGAACGTCGGCGTGTCCGTGGAGGGCGCGCGGTCCGGGCGGGGTGCCGGCGGAGAGGTGATCTCGGTCATGCCGCCGAGTGTAGCGGGGGTCGGTCGACCGCCGACGTGCCGGCGAGTCAGGCCGGCGGGGGCTCCCCGCACTCCCAGGCGAGCGTCCCGCTGACGACTGGCGGAGCGCCGGCGGGTGGACCCGACTCCGGATCCTCGACCAGGGTCGCCTCGAAGGCCAGGAGGCCGCCAGTCAGGTCGGATGGCGCCGACAGCCGCAGGTTCGCCAAGCCGGCCTCGTAGTTCGCGATCAGCCCGCCCTGGGCTTGATCGGTCAGGTGGATCTCGAAGGCACCCCGCCGCGTCGCGAACGCGTCGTACGCCACCGTGCCGACCACGGCCGGCAGCCCGGACACGTCCTCGACCTGGGTGCGGTCGGCGTCCCACCGACACCAGGCGCTCGTCTCGACGCTGATGGGGGCCGGGGTCGTCAGGCACAGACGCCAGCGGCCCCCGCCCTGGTCGCTGGTATCCATCTCGCCCTCGGTCGATGGCACATCGGCCGGGCCGGGCGGCTGGGTGACGGCGCACTCGAGGGCTGCGTCGGTCGGGATGCCGCCGCCGCTGCCGGACGTCGGTGGCGGTTCGGTGGGCGCGATGGACGACGCGCAACCGGCGAGGATGACGGCCAGAAGCGCAACCACCACGACGGGTGGCCGGCGGGTCACGATCAAGGCCGCGCCCTAGACCCGCTCGACGGCCATCGCCACCGAGCCGCCTCCGCCGAGGCACAGGGTGGCGAGTCCGTACCGGCCCTCGCGTCGTTGAAGCTCGTGGACGAGGGTCGCGACGATCCGCGCCCCGCTGGCACCGATCGGATGGCCAAGCGCGATCGCCCCGCCGTTCACGTTGACCTTGTCCCAATCGAAGCCGAGCGCTCGGCCGTCGGCCAGGGTCTGGGCCGCGAAGGCCTCGTTGATCTCGACCAGGTCGAAGGCCTCGATGGGGAGCTCGATCCGGTCGAGCAGGCGGCGGACGCCCTCGATCGGCGCCAGGAACAGCCACTTCGGCTCGACCTCGGCCTGGGCATAGCCGACGATCCGGGCGAGCGGCGTCAGGCCGAGTCGCTCCACGGCGCGTTCGCTCGCGACGACCGTCGCGGCCGCCCCGTCGGTGATGCCCGGCGCGTTCCCGGCCGTCACTGTGCCCTGCGTCGCGTCGCCGCGGTCGCCTCCGTCGGGGAGCGCGAATGCGGGCTTCAGCCGCGCAAGGGCCTCAGCCGTCGTGTCGCGGCGCGGCCCTTCATCGACCGCCACGATCGTCTCGCGGCCCTTGGCGTCGCGGACGGCGACCGGCGCCAGCTCGGCGTCGAATCGGCCGGCGTCGATCGCGGCGATCGCCTTCTGATGGCTGGCCAATGCGAAGGCGTCCTGGTCCTCGCGGCTCACGTGGTCGCTGATCGCGACGCGCTCTGCGTGCGTGCCCATGTGGCAGTCCTCGATGGCGCACCACAAGCCGTCGGCGACGGTCGAGTCGATGAGCTCGGCGTTGCCCAGCCGAAGCCCGAAGCGGGCGCCCGGGAGGAGGTATGGCGCGGTGTTCATCGATTCCATGCCGCCGGCCACGACCAGCTCGGCATCGCCCGCACGGATCTCCGACGCGGCCAGCATGATGGCCTTCAGCCCCGAACCGCAGACCCGGTTGATGGTGGTCGCGCTGGTGGAGTCCGGCAGACCCGCCTTGAGGGCCGCCTGCCGCGCGGGCGCCTGGCCGCTTCCCGCCTGCAGGACCTGACCCATGAGCACGTCGTCGAACCGCGCGTCGGCGACCTCGAGACCGGCACGCTCGACCGCCGCTCGGATCGCCACCCCACCCAGCTCAGTCGCTGGGACCGCGCTCAGCGCGCCCCCGAACTTGCCGATGGGCGTCCGTGCGGCGCTGACGATGAACGTCTGTCCGTTGTCCTGTGGCATCGGCCGATTCTACGCCCAGGCGCCCCCGCGGCCCTCTGCGCCGCTGCCCGCCGCCCTCAGCCGGCTCCGCCAGCTCGCTTCAGGACTTCGCCGGCCACGATCTCGCGGTGGATCTGGTTCGTGCCCTCGTAGATCTGGGCGCCCTTCGCGTCCCGCATCAGTCGCTCGATGCCGGTCTCACGCGAGTAGCCGCTCGCGCCGAACAGCTGGACCGCGTCGGTCGCGACACGCATCGCCGTGTCGGAGGCCGTCCACTTCGCGAGCGACGAGACCTCGACCAGGTTCTCGCCGCGATCCTTGGCCCGTGCCGCCTCGCGGGTGAGCGCCCGCGCCGCCGCCACATCCCGAGCCATCTCGGCCAACGTGAAGCGCAGGCCCTGCTGCTCGGCCAGTGGCGCCCCGAAGGCCCGACGCTCGCCGAGATACCGGGCCGCAGCGTCCAGCCCGGCCCGGGCGATCCCCACGCAACCGGCCGCGATCGAGATCCGACCCTCGCCGAGCGCGGACAGGGCGATGCGATACCCGTCGCCCTCGGCCCCGAGTCGGTTGGCCACCGGCACCTCGCAGTCCTCGAAGACCAGCTCGGCCGCGGGACACGACCGGATGCCCATCTTTCGCTCGTGAGCGCCGAAGCGAAATCCCTGCGCGCCCTTGTCCACGAGGAATGCCGTGATGCCACGGGTCCCGAGCTCCGGGTCGATCGTCGCGAAGACGAGATAGCGATCCGCCTCGGGCGCATTCGAGATCCAGATCTTCGTGCCGGTCAACCGATATGACTCCGGATCGCCACCGCTCGACCCGCCGACGCGCGTGGCCCGTGTCCGGATCGCGGCCGCATCGGATCCGGCGTGTGGCTCGGTCAGGGCGAATGCGCCGAGCGCGTCGCCGGCCAGCATCGCGGGCAGCCAGCGCGTCCGCTGCTCGTCCGTACCCCAGGTCACGACCGGGTACTGCGAGAGGATGTGGACGGACAACGAGACCGCGACGGCCATGTCGGCCGCGCCGAGCTCCTCCATCACCAGCGTCCAGCCCAGGTACGAGAACCCGGCGCCGCCGACATCCTCCGGGAACGGGGCGGCTGTGAATCCCAGCTCGCCCATCCGGGTGAACAACGACCGGTCGTAGCGTTCCGCCTCGTCGCGGTCGATCGCGCCCGGGGCGACCTCGCGCTCGGCGAACTCACGGGCGGTGGCCGCGAGCAGGCGTTCTTCCTCGGTCAGGTCGGGATGCACGACGGCTAGGATAGCCGCGTGCGGGACGACGAAGCGGGCTCAAGGCCAGGTCCGGACGACCGTCGCGGGGACGCGCCGCTCGAGCCGTCCGTGCTCGAGATCCACCCCCACCTCACTGCGCTCGCGACCGTCCTCTCCGATGCGGTCGTCGTGACCGACGTCCATCGCCGGGTGGTGATCTGGAACGGCGCGGCCGAACGGCTGTACGCGATCACGGAACGCGAGGCGCTGGGTCGGCCCATCGAGGACGTCTTCAGCTCGGAGATCCTCGGCGAGGGCATCAGCTCGGCTGGGGCGAGGTCACTCGCGCTGGAACTCGGCTCCTGGAGCGGGCGGGTCGCCGATCGGCCGCGGATCGGCAAGCGCGCCGGCGAGGAGCTGATCATCGAGAGTGTCCTCAGCCGGCTCGACGCGCTGGACGGCAACCCCGTCGGCGTCTTCAGCGTCAAGCGCGACATCACCGCCAGCGTGCGGGTCGAGCGCGAGCTGGCGACCCTCAGCTCGCTGGCGACGGCGACCGGCGAGGCCCGATCGAGGACGGCCTTCGCGCAGCGGGCGCTCGAAGTCCTGGCCGACGCCACCGGCGCGGAACACGGGGCGATCGCGATCAGCCACGACGGGGCGTCGCGCATCATCGCCTCGAAGGCGATCCCGGCGGCCGTGGAGCGGGCGACCGTCGGCGTGCCCTGGGCCGAGGCGCCGGCCATCCGCGCCGTCGCCCCGGTGGGCCGCGTGCTCAAGGGCCAGATCGATCGCCTGCCGCTCTTGCCGGCGACACGTCGCGCCTTCCTCGACGCCGGCATGCGCACGATGGTGACCGTCGGACTCCACCGCGAGGAAGAGGTCATCGGGGTGCTCACCCTCGGCTGGCACGATCCCGAGCCCGTCATCCCATCCGACGCCGTCTGGGCACTCGTCGCGACCACCATCGCTCGCGGTCTCGAGAACGCCAGGCTGGTCGAGGAGATCGTCCGCCGAGCCGACCTCGAGCGGCAGTCGAACGTCCGCCTGCGGGCCCTCAATGACCTTATGCGCGTCGTCGACACGGTCGCCAGCCTCGATGAGCTGGCCGATCGCTCCGCCCGCATCATCGACCAAGCGCTGGGTGCGGCTGGCACCGCCTACGGCCTCCTCGCGCCCGACGGGCAGACCTACGGCACTTCCAGCCTCGTCAACGTCAACGCGGCCGTGGCCGACTGGCTCCACGCGGCTCGACCGGACGTGCGGAGCGCGTTCCGACGCTGGCGGTCGGGCGACGGCGCGTTCCTCGAATCGTTCGAGCCGGGCGTCGTCCCGATGTCGATGGTCGAGCTCGCCCGGACCGCCGGGCTGACCGGATACGCGGCGATCCCGATCCGCGTCGACGACGTGCTCGTGGGCGGCGTCGTGGCGTACTTCGATCGACCCGTGACCGAGCTCCAGCTCGACCGGAGCACGCTCGATCGGGTGGCTGGCGTCCTGTCGATCTCCCTCTCGAACTTCCGCTTGCGCGAGCGCCTGGTCGACTCCGAGCGACGCTACCGGACCCTGTTCGATGGGTCTCCGGACGGTCTCTTCGTGGAGCGTCCGGATGGCACGATCCTCGAGGCCAACGACGCCGCGCAGCGGATCTTCCGGGCCGAGGGTGAGTGGCTGATCGGGCGGCGCCCCTCGGACCTCGCCGAGGACGAGGACCAGTCGACGCGGCGTCGCACGGCCGCCCTCCTGCCCGGCCAGCGGTATCGCGGCCGCGCGACCGGGATCCGGCGCGACGGCTCGCGCTTTCCCCAGGAGGTCGACATCAGCCGCGTCGAGCTCGACGGGGAGCCGCGTCTCCTCGTGCGTGTGCGCGACCTGACCGATCAGGAACGGCTCCAGGCCGAGCTCATCCAGGCCCAGAAGATGGAGGCCACGGGGCAGCTCGTGTCGGGTGTCGCCCATGAGCTCAACAACCCGCTCGCCTCGATCCTTGGCTTCAGCCAGCTGATCCGGCG
>DASPHN010000108.1:0-8901 GCA_035629655.1 Saccharimonadales bacterium (SeqCode)
CGTGGCTGGGTGGTGTAGTCCATCTCATGGACATCCGCGTCGCCGGCGATGGCGTGGGCCGCGATGAGGCCCTCGTGGGCCGCGGTGTGGGCCAGCCACAGGCCGCCGATGATGTCGCCGATCGCGTAGACGTGCGGTTCCTTCGTGCGCATCCGGCCATTGACCTTGATGACGCCGCGGTCGGTCTCGATCGAGGTGGTCTCGAGGCCGATCTGCTCGATGTTGGCCGCCCGGCCGGTGGCCACGAGCAGCAACTCGGCCCGCACCTCCTGGGCGTCCTTGCCCTCTGGCCCGACCGTGAGGCAGATGCCCTCGTCGTCCGCCGTGACCGAGGCCGGGTCGAACCGGGCGTTGGTCATGACCGTCATGTCGCGCTTCGTGAACGAGCGCTCGACCACCTTGCTCACCTCGAGATCCTCGAGCGGCACGATCTGGGGCGCGTACTCGATCAGGGTCACGGACACGCCGACGTCGGCGAACATGCTGGCGAACTCGACGCCGACGGCGCCGGCCCCGACGATCACGATGTCCTTGGGCAGCGTCGTCATGCGCAGGATGTCGTCGCTGGTCACGATGCGCGTCCCGTCTGGTGTGAGCCCGGGCAGGCTCTTGACCCGCGAGCCGGTCGCCAGGATGACGTCGGTGGCCTGGAGGACCCGCTCACCGCCACCGCCGGGCGTGCCGTCCTCACCGGGCTGGCTGACGCGCACCTTCTGCGGCCCATCGAGGGTGCCCCGGCCCGCGACCCACGTGACCTTGTTCTTGTCGACGAGCGTCTTGAGGCCGGTCCACATGCGCTTCACGACCTGGTCGCGCCGGGCGGCCATCGCGGCATAGTCGATGACCGGTTCGCCGGGTAGCGTGAGGCCGAACTCCTTGGCGTGACGGACCTTGTCAGCGAAGGCCGCCGATTCGAGCAGGGCCTTGGTCGGGATGCAGCCGCGGTGCAGGCACGTCCCGCCGATCTTGTCGTCATCGACGAGCGCGACCTTGAGTCCGAGCTGGCCGGCCCGGAAGGCTGCGGTGTACCCGCCGGTGCCCGCGCCGAGCACGACGAGATCGAAGTCGTTGGAAGAGCCGACGGCCATGGGTCAGGGTGCCTCGGGAGGCCGGCGACCGGGCGCCGACGACCGAGGGCCGGGGTGCCGGACGGGCAGGTGGGTCATCGGTCCGGATGGTACGGCCGTCGTCGCGAAGGGCGCAACCGATGGCCACGAGTGGGAGGCGGCCGGCGCGCTTGACGGCCGAGGCGCTTGGCGGTGCGCCATGGCACCGAACCTGCCGAGGTCGCCGTGCGCCGGATGGCCTCGACCGGGTAGCATCCGTGTCACATACGCGCGCACGTCCTGAGAAGGCGGGCTTCGGGTGTGGCCGGAAGTGGAGGCCGGCACACGCGAATCCTGCGAACTCTGGATCGGCCCGCTGCGAACGGGCGACCCGGGGTCGAGCTCGCCATCGCTGCTCTGCGGAAGCGCGCCCGCGCGATTCGAAGCGCATACCCGGCGTCCGGAGGAGACGGAACGGACCGCCGCACCGCGGGCCGTCCTGTACGCCTCCTGGCGTCGTGTCGCCAGGAGAAGACCTATGCCCACTCGAACCTCGCGCCTCGCGCTGCTCTCCAGCGCGCTCCTCGTCGCGTTGCTGCTGGCCTCGGTCCTGCCGGCCGCCGCGGCCGAACCGCCGGTCGGCTTGTCGGCGACGCAGATCAGCCCGTCCGGCCGCATCACCGCGTTCAAGTCCGCATCGGCGCGCCTCGCCGAGTCGGATGCCGACCTCGTCAAGCGCACGGACGCGGACGTCGTGAACGTGGTCATCAAGCTCGACTACGACGCCATCGCCTCCTACGCCGGCGGCGTGGACGACCTCGCGGCGACCAGCCCGCGGGTGACCGGCAAGTCGCTCACCGGCAGATCCAGGGCCGAGACCCGGTATCTCGACTACGTGAAGTCGGTCGAAGCCTCCGCGGTCAAGGCGATCAAGGTCAAGGTCCCGTCGGCCCGCATCGGTCAGTCGCTGCGGACGGTCTATGGCGGCATCTCGGCCACCATCCCGGCCAGGGACGCCAAGGACCTGCTCAAGATCGATGGCGTCGTCGCGGTGCAGACCGACAGCCTGCGCCAGCTGCTGACCGACTCGAGCTCCGAGTTCATCGACGCCGTTGCCGTCCAGCAGGCGCTCGGTGGGACTAGCCAGGCCGGCTCCGGCGTCATCTACGGCAACCTGGACTCGGGCGTCTGGCCCGAGCATCCCGGCCTGGCCGACCAGGGCAACCTGGGCGCTCCGCCGGCCAAGGGTGATGGCACGCCACGCACGTGCGACTTCGGTGACAACCCGCTCACGCCGGCCGCCGACGTCTTCGCCTGCAACAACAAGCTGATCGGTGGACGACCCTTCCTCGCCACCTACCTCTCGAGCCCGACGCGAGCCGCCGCGGAGCCATACAAGACGGCCCGCGACTCCAACGGGCACGGCACCCACACGACGACCACCTCGGCCGGCAACGCGCTGGATACGGCGCAGGTCCTGGGCGTGGATCGCGGCCCGATCAACGGCGTCGCGCCCGGCGCGTGGGTCTCGGTCTACAAGGTCTGCGGCATCGCCGGTTGCTATGACTCCGACTCGGCAGCCGCGGTCCAGCAGGCCATCCTCGATGGCGTCAAGGTCATCAACTTCTCGATCTCGGGCGGGACGGATCCGTTCAGCGACCCGGTCGAGCTCGCCTTCCTCGATGCCTACGCTGCGGGCGTGTTCGTCTCGACCTCGGCCGGCAACGACGGACCCGGCGCCGCGACGGCCAATCACCTCTCGCCGTGGGTCATGACCGTCGCCGCGTCGACCCAGACCCGCGAATTCGTCTCGACGCTGACGGTCAACGGGACCGGTGGCGCGACGGCGACCTTCGAGGGCGCCTCGGTCACGGCCGGTGCCGGCCCGCTGCCGGTCGTCCTGTCCTCGGCCGCCCCGTACAGCGACAACCTGTGCCAGGCGCCGGCCCCGGCCGGCATCTTCACCGGCAAGATCGTGGCCTGCCAGCGCGGCACGAACAACCGCGTCGACAAGGGCTACAACGTCCTCCAGGGCGGCGCGGCAGGGATGATCCTGTACAACCCGGCCCTTGCCGACATCGAGACCGACAACCACTGGCTGCCGACCGTCCACCTGGCCGACGGCACCGCGTTCAAGGCCTTCATGACGGCCAACCCGGGCGCCACGGCATCGTTCACGGCCGGCGCCCCGCAGGACGGTCTCGGCGATGCGATGGCCGCCTTCTCCTCGCGCGGCCCGGCCGGGCTGGTGCTCAAGCCCGATGTCACGGCGCCCGGTGTCCAGATCCTGGCCGGCCACACGCCGACCCCGGAATCGATCACCGAAGGGCCTCCAGGTCAGTACTTCCAGGCGATCGCCGGCACCTCGATGTCGTCGCCGCACGTGGCAGGCTCCGGCCTGCTCCTGAAGGCGCTGCATCCCTCGTGGACGCCCGGCCAGATCAAGTCAGCCCTCATGGCGACGGCCACGACGGACGTCGTCAAGGAGGACCTTGCGACACCGGCGGATCCGTTCGACATGGGCTCGGGCCGCATCGACGTCGACGACGCCGGCGCGACGCCCCTGACCCTCGACGAGTCCGCGGCGGACATGTTCGCCCTCGGCGGCGATCCACTGACCGCCATCCACCTCAACATCCCCTCGATCAACGCGCCCGTCATGCCGGGCCGCGTCACCACGACGCGGGTCGTGAAGAACGTGACGAGTGGCAAGGGCGACTTCCGCGTCTCGACCACGGCTCCGGCCGGGTCCGAGATCACGGTGTCCCCGAGCAAGTTCAAGTTGGACGAGGGCGAGTCGGCGACGCTGACCATCACCATCGAATCCGACGCTCCGCTCGGCACGCAGCAGTTCGGAGAGATCCGGATCGCCGCCAAGAAGGGCGCGACCGTGCACCTGCCGGTCGCCTTCATCCATACCCAGGGTGAGGTCAGCCTCAGCCAGTCGTGCACGCCCGCGTCGATCTCTGTCGGCGCGACGACCGAGTGCGACATCGTCGCCACCAACCTCGGCTTCGACGAGCAGACGGTCGATCTGACGACGACCGTCAACAACAAGCTCAAGATCCTGTCCGCCGACGGCGCGACCCTGTCCAAGAAGATCGTCCACCTCGATGGCATCACGCTCGCGGGTGCCCAGCCGGGCATCCCCGACGTCGGAGCCGGCGAGCTGTTCGGCTACATCCCGCTCACCGCATTCGGCGTCACGCCGGCTGCGATCGGTGACGAGGAGATCATCAACTACAACATCCCGGCCTTCGACTTCCACGGCGAGACGTACACGTCCGTCGGCGTCGATTCGAACGGCTACATCGTGGCCGGTGGCGCCAGCAGCGAGGACAACAACTGCTGCAACCTGCCGACCGGGCCGAACGCTGCGCCGCCGAACAACGTGCTCGCGCCGTTCTGGACCGACCTCGACGGCACGGGTTCGCCGGGTATCTATGCCGCGATCCTCGCTGACGGCCCGGATAGCTGGTTCATCGCCGAGTACCAGGTGCGTGTCTTCGGCACGACCGCGGTCCGCGCCTTCCAGGTGTGGATCGGGCTCAACGGCACCGAGGACATCACCTACGCCTACGCCGCGCCGCAGACGGATCCGGCCGGCCAGGACTTCCTGGTCGGGGCGGAGAACCAGCTCGGCCAGGGCGACATGACCGCGGTCCTGCCCACGGCGGACCTGCGCGTCACCTCCACCGATCCGATCCCCGGCGACAGCGCGACGTATTCGATCATCGCGCGTGGCCAGGACGAAGGGACCGGTCTCGTCACCACGACGATGGACGCGTCGGGCGTGCTCGGCTCGACCATCGTCAAGAGCAAGGTGACCATCACCGAGTAGGCCCTCCGGGCGGCTCCGCTGCCCGATCGCACCCTCGACGGCCGGCCTCCTCGCGGAGGCCGGCCGTTCGCTGTCCACCGCGTTCAGGGGCCCGTCCGGGTGGCGCTTCGGCCGGTGCTAGACTCGGCCCTCGGTCCCCGGTCACGCGACCGGACCACGCAGGAGCGAGCCTTCGGTTGGATGTCGCGATCCGCACCATCGGCCTGATCGCCCTTGCCTATCTGGCCGGATCCATCCCGGTCGGCGTCCTCGTGGCCCGCTACGCCGGCGGCGCCGATCCCCGGACGGTCGGCTCGGGGCGGACCGGTGGGACCAATGCCCTTCGTGCGCTCGGTCGCAAATGGGCCGCGGTCGTGGTCGTCGGCGACCTGCTCAAGGGCGCCGTGCCCGTTTTGGTGGCGCGTGCCGTGACCGGCGACCCCCTCGTCGAGGTCCTGTGCGGCGGGGCTGCCGTGGCCGGGGCCATCTGGAGCGTCTTCTCCGGGTTCCGGAGCGGTCGCGGCGTCGGCACCGGCGTCGGCACGATGCTGGTCATCCAGCCGGTCGCCGTCCTGCTGGCCACGCCCGTGTTCATCGTCGTGATCCTGCTCACCCGATACGTGTCGCTGGGGTCGCTCCTCGGTTCGGCGGCGATGTTCCCCGCCATGCTCCTGGTCCTGCTGCTCGTGCCGGAGACTCCCCTGCCCTACGTGATCTACTCGGCTGTCGGCGCGGCGTTCATCTGGCTCGCCCACGCCGACAACATCGATCGTCTGCTGCATGGCACCGAGCGCAAGTTCGACCTCGACCTGCTCGCCGGGAAGCGGCCTTCGGGCTGAGCCTCAGGGCGGCCGCGGCTGGGCCGACCATGCGTGGGCACGCCAGCGCAACCTGCGCCACGGCCACATGCGCCACGGCCACGTGCGCCTTGGAACGTCCGGCGCACCAACGGACGAAGGAGCGGCCCGCAGCGGCCGATCCCGGGCCGTTCCAGCGGCCGGGCCCGTCGATCGCGCCGCCCGACCGGCCTCCGGAATCGATCGACCCGGGTCGGCTGACGACCCGGGTCGGAGTTCTCACGCTGGTTCGGCGGGCCGTTGGTCGGCCCGCGCCGAGAGGATGGGCTCAGGCGCCGCGCATGCTCCGGAAGCAGTCGCTGCAGTAGACGGGCTTGCCGCTCGTCGGGCGGAATGGGACCTGGGCGTCCTTGCCGCAATTGCTGCAGGTCGCGGTGAACATCTCGCGGGGGCCGCGGTCGCGATAGCCACCGCCATCGCCGCCGGCGGAATAGCCGCCACCGGCCGAGTACCCGCCCCCGGCGCCGTAGCCGCCGTACGAGCTGCCGCCGCCCTCGGCGTTCCGCGCGGCCTTGCGGCTCGCTCGGCACGACGGGCATCGGCGGGGCTCGGTGAATCCACGCTGTGCGTAGAAATCCTGCTCGGAGGCGGTGAACACGAACTCCTGTCCACAGTCCGCGCAGGTCAGGTTCTTGTCGCTGTACACGAAGACGAAACTCCTCTCGGTAGCCGGCGCGATCCCGTCGGGTTCTCGCGTCAGCCGTGAGAGGAGTCCGAGTTCGAGTCGAGCTACGTTCTGGCCACGAACGCTCTTTCGTGGCGTTTACCAGCGGGATGGTAGCCACTACCCGGGCGGTTGCATAGCCCCGACTTTCGTGCTCGCATCTGCGGCCTCAGGTCCCTTCGAACGTCGCCGTGGCGAACAGGTGGCTGAACTGCTTGCACCAGATGATCGCGCTCCGGAAGCGGGCGGGATCCGTGCCGACCGGCAGGTCGTAGCCGAACGAGCCGTCAGTGGCCTTGAGTGTCCCCAGCTCGAGCGCATCGTCGGTGTAGCCGTCGGGGTCCGGGGAGAGATAGACGTAAAGGTCGGGCCCGTTGCGCACCGAGAAATCCTCGAGCCGCAGATGGAAGCGGTCCGGCGCGACCTCGACGATCGTCGCCCGGCCCGAGCCGAAGTGGAACTCGTCGGTGCCTTCGAACCTGCCGCTGGTCACCGTGCGTGGCTCGAAGGCGATCGGGGTCGGAGGCGCCGCCGGCACGTCGGAAGACGCGGCCGACGGCGCCGTGGAAACGACTGGCGCTGATGACGATCGAGTGGGCGGCGACGCGACCGGACGGAGGGATGCCACCGGCGCCGGCTCGACGAGCGAGGTCCGGATGAAGATCGGCGAACCCAGGTACCAGCCGAGCGGGGCACTCACCGCGAGCACCACCAACACCACGATGCCCGTCCTGGCCGGATGCCGGCGGGCCGCGGCGAGCCAGCCCAGGCGCTTGGCGGCGGCCACGGCGAGCACGAAGACCAGGATCGACGCCATCGCGACCGGGATCCGCTGCTCGTAGAGCCAGCGGGCGATGTCGTTCGCAAGGTCGCCGATGGAGCTCATGACTCGGCACGATGCCGCACGACCGTGACGCGGTGATGACGGGTGGTCAGGCGGCCGGGGCGACGGCGTACTCGCGGCGTGCCGTCTGGAGGTAGCGATCGACCTCCGACGACTGCCGGGCGCCATCCCAGCCGAGCTCGCCGCCGAGGATCTCAGCCACGCGCGGCGCGATCGAGGCTCCCCGATCGGGCATCTCTTGCGCCAGGTGGGTCCGTCGGGCGAGGACATCGTCGAGCGAGAGGGCCAGCTCTCGGCGTGCCGCCCAGGCGACCTCCGCCTCGAGGAAGGGCCGGCCGGGCGCGAGAGGCCCTTCGAGCCCAAGCTCGGTGGCGAGTGCGACGACCGTTTCGGCCTCGGTCCCGTGACGGGCGACGAGCCGAGCGGCCGCCTCGGGGTGGGCGCCCGCGATCCACGGCACGGCGCCGAGCTCTGCGGCGAGCGCGTCCAGGGCGGATCGATCCGCCGCGCCGACGAGCCGGTGCTCCGCGGTGGCGCTGGGGCGATGTCGCGCCTCTCCCCGCAGGACGGCATCGATCGCGTCGGCGGCCATCACCCGATAGGTCGTGTACTTGCCGCCGCCGATGCGCACGACGCCGTTCGGTTCGACCGTCACTCGATGCTCGCGGGATGCCTTGACCGTCGAGCCCCGGGACGGCGCGATGAGTGGCCGGAGGCCCGCGTACGTCCCGACGACGTCCTCACGGCGGAGGTCGACCGCCATCGTCTCGTTCACGGTCGCCAGGAGCTGGTCGACTTCCCAGCCAGCGGCCACCGGTCGGTCGGCGGGACCGTCGTAGGGCGCGTCGGTCGTGCCGATCACCCAGTGGTCGGGCCACGGGACGAGGAAGACGACCTTGCCCGGCACCCGGATCGTGATTCCCGCGGTCGCGGGGATGCGCGAGCGCGGCACGACGAGGTGCGCACCGCGACTCGGCAGGATCCGCACCGTCGGGCTGGCGAACGGGTGCTCCGCCTCGCCGGCCCAGACGCCCGTCGCGTCGACCACCGCACGGGTCTGGATCGCGAACTCCGCCCCGTCGAGGTCATCTCGGACCAGCAGCGCCTCCAGCACGCTCGAGCGAGCGTCCGTCCGCAAGCCCGTCGCACGGACCCGGCTGACGGCCACCGCCCGATCATCGGCAGCCAGGGCCGTCCGTACGACCCCTAGCGTGTAGCGCGCGTCGTCCTCCATGCCGTCGTGGTACAGCAGTCCGCCTCGAAGCCCCTGGCGGCGGAGGTCCGGGGCGATGGCCAGGGTCTCGGCCGTGGACAGCCGGCGATGCCAGCCGCCGTCATGCCGGGCCCCGAGCAGGTCGTAGAGCGTGAGCCCCGCGTCGTAGAACGCCTTGGTCACGACGGGCAGCCCGTAGATCGGGAAGACCAGGGGCTGGAGGGTGACGAGGTGCGGAGCGAGGGCCAGCAGTCGGCGTCGTTCGGCCAGGGCTTCGCGAACCAGCCCCAGCCGGAGCTGTTCGAGATAGCGCAAGCCGCCGTGGATCAGCCGCGACGACCGAGAGGACGTCCCGGCCGCGATGTCCGATCGCTCGATGAGCGCCGCCTTGAGGCCACGGGACGCGGCATCCAGCAGGGCACCGCTGCCCACGATCCCACCACCGACGATCACGACG
>DASPHN010000109.1:0-2645 GCA_035629655.1 Saccharimonadales bacterium (SeqCode)
GCCATCGCAGGGCCGGGTTCGGATGCTGACGATCACCGACGTCTCCGGACTGCCGATCACGGTCGGCGTCGAGGACCAGGACGACCTGTTGGCGGATGCCCGCGTGGCGACGCCGTCGGAACTGGCCGGGTCCTACCCGGAGACAGGCACCAATCTGCTCTCGGTGGTCGCGATCGACCAGCGCCAGTTGGCGATCCGCTGGACCGGGTCAGTCTGCGATGTGTCGTTGACCTTGAGCGTCGGGGCCGCACCCGACGGCGGTGCGCAAGTCGACCTCTACGGCCAACGAGAGGCCTGCGATGCCATGGCGATCGAGCGCGGCATCGTCTTGACGTTCCGGAACGACCGCGATGCGGCGTCGCTGATCGCACGCGATCGCCAGGTCGTGTGGACCTTCCCATCCCTTGCCATCGGCCTGCCCGTCGTCGATGTGTCGGCCGCCCAGAGCATCCAACGCAACGAGGCCGACGACCGCGAGCTGGCCGTCGCGACCTGGCTATCACTCGGTCCCGGGATGTCGTGCCGGGCACCGAGCGAGCCCCCCGTCTCGCCTCTCCAGCCCGGCTGCGGATCGGCCGGCAACTGGCTGTTGGAACGGCCTGAGACCCTGGTCTTTCGTGATGGACCCACGGTCAAGACCCTGCAACCAGCCGGCCCAGGGCTGCACCCACACTTCGGTATGGGCCAGTTCGACTGGCCCGAGACGGGGCTCACCGAACTCGTGATGCCGATCCCGATCGTTGCTCTCGGCCACTTCGACGATCCCGGTGCCGAAGCATGTCCGGCCCAGGATGCTCGATGGTGCCGTGACCTCTTCGTGATCGACCGGATCGCCTGGGCCTACGGCAACGACATCCCCGCGATGGCCGAGTCGCGGGATCCGAAGGTCGAATCCACGCCGGCACAGGTCGAGGCGATCATCGGCGAAGCGGTTGCGACGGGCGTCGTCTTATCGGGTGGGTCGGCCCCAGGGCGTGGTCTGGGGGAGAGCGAGCTTCCAGTCACTGATTGGCCCGATCCGATCCTCGAGACGTCCCGGGTCTGGGTCGTCAAGGTTCTCGAGGCCGGGAGAGCCACTCTCTTCGTCGTCCTGGACGACTCGCACCGCGTCTATCGACTGGACGACGACGGCGAGGTGAGGCTTCTTCCCTGAGGCACGGCACGAGCCACGGTCGTCCCTCAGGCGTCGGGCGCCTCGTAAGCGACACGTCCGCCCGCCATCGTCAGGACGACATGTCCCGGCAGGGTCATCCCGATGAGCGGTGACGCCTTGCCCTTCGACGCCAGGCCGTCCGACGTGACCGTCCAGGCTTCTGACCGATCGATGAGGACGAGGTCGGCCGGCGCACCCTCGACGAGGCCGATCCCGCCAGCGCGCCTCGACCGGTCGCCGAGGAACGCGGCCGGACCGGTCGTCAGCGCTGCCACGGCTCGCATCAACGAGAGCTGACCCGCGTCCACGGCAGCCAGCACGAGCCCGATCGCCGTCTCGAGGCCTCCGATGCCGCGGGCCGCCAGGCCGAATTCGACCGCCTTGTCGACCTCGGTGTTCGGGGCGTGGTCGGTGGCGATCGCGTCGGCCGTGCCGTCGGCCAAGGCGGCCAGCACGGCGAGCGCATCGGCCGGGGACCGAAGGGGCGGATCGACGCGCACCGACGACGCGAAGGGCCCGGCAACGATCGCCTCGTCCCGCCACGGATCGCCATCGGGACCGGCCTCCCAGGCGAACCGGCGTGCCCCTGCGACCCACTCGTCGGTGAGCGCCAGGTGATGCGGGGTGACGTCGCAGGTGACCGGCAGGCCGGCGGCCTTGGCGCGCCGGACGAGGTCCAGCGACGAGGCGGTCGAGAGGTGGGCCAGGTGCAGTCGAGCGCCAGGCACGTCGCGGCAGACCTCGTCGAGGATCGCGAGGTCGCGGGCCACGGCCGACGCCTCCGCCGCCGTCGGCCAGCCGCGCAGGCCGAGCACCGTCGCCACGAACCCGTCGTTCGCCTCGGCACCCTCGGTCTGCGTCGCGTCCTCCGCGTGATCGACGACCGGCAACCCGAGCGCTCCCGCGTAGGTCAGCGCATTGCGCAGGATCGAGGGCGACCGGACCGGCGCGGCATCGTCCGAGAAGCCGACCACCCCAGCGTCGGCGAGCTCGCCCAACGCCGCCAGCGTCCCGCCGCCGCGTCCCACGGTGACCGCCCCGTACGCCAATAGCTCGACGGGCGAGCCCGAGGCAAGCCCCGCGGCCAGCACCCGTCCGAGCACGCCTGGCTCATCGAGCGCCGGCATGGTGTCGCCCATCGCGCAGACCGTCGTGAACCCGCCGTGCGCGGCAGCCGCCAACCCGGTGGCCACGGTCTCCGCGTCCTCGTTGCCGGGCTCCCGCAGGTGCGCATGCAGGTCGATGAACCCGGGCGCGACGATCACGCCGGACGCGTCGATCCCGTCGGCGTCAGCGCTCTCGAGCCAGGTGACCGCCTCGAGGATCCCGTCGCGGACCACGATCTCACCCGGCCCCTCGCGTCCGGCGGCCGGATCCACCAGCCAGACGCGGCTCAGATCGAGATCGGTCACAGGCTGCTCGCCTCGCGCGCGGCGCTCGTGCCCGCCCCCGAGACCCCGGCCAGCAGGTAGAGCAGGGCCATCCGGATCGC
>DASPHN010000110.1:0-7674 GCA_035629655.1 Saccharimonadales bacterium (SeqCode)
CTCGACCGAGGTCGAGGTCCCGGGTATGCGCCGGCTGCTCGATGTCCTCCGCGAGGAGCTCGCCCTGACGGGCACGAAGGAGGGCTGCGGCGAAGGGGAGTGCGGCGCCTGCACGGTCCTCGTCGATGGAGCGCCGGTCGACGCGTGTCTCGTGCCGATCTGCCAGGTCGCCGGGTCGGACGTGCGCACGGTCGAGGGGCTCGCGGCGCCCGCCCAGGTCAGCGGCGAGCCTGACGCGCTCGACCCGCTGCAGGCCGCGTTCCTGCTGACCGGTGGCGCCCAGTGCGGGATCTGCACGCCGGGCATGCTGATGGCGGCCCGCGCCTATCTCGACACCGGGGGCAGCGCGGACGAGGACGCCATCCGCGAGGCCATCGCCGGCAACCTGTGCCGGTGTACCGGCTACACGAAGATCGTCGAGGCGATCGCCCTCGTCGCAGGAGGTTCTCGATGAGCGGATCCACTGATCGAGTCGCCGTGCCGACCAACGGGCACGCCCGCCCGCTGATGGACACCGAGGTCGAGCCTGCCTCGACGTCTGCCGACGGCGCTCCGGCGAGTCCCCCGATCGACCTCATCTCGACGCCGTCGCCGCGGATCGCCGTCACGCCGACCCAGCTCGCTCTCGGGTTCGGGGTCATCGCCTCGCTTGTCCTGCTCCTCGCCGGCCGCCGCCGACGCGGCTCGGACGACGAGTAGGGCCGCATCGCCGATGCCCGTCGAGCCGCCCGTCGTCAGTCCCCGCGACCTTGCGTCGGCGTATGCCGCCCTGGCCGCTGACGACGCCGGGTCGGGACCGGCCCGCCCCATCGCCGGTGGCACGGACCTGATGGTCGCCCTGACAGGGGAGCTCGGGCCGCCGCCGGCGAGGATCGTCGACCTGTGGGGGCTCGATGCGCTGCGCGGGATCGCCCTCGAGGCTGACGCGCTCGTGCTGGGCGCGCTCACCACCTATACCGACATCCGACGTTCCGCGGCCTGCCGCGAACACCTGCCGGCGCTCGTCGAGGCGGCCGCGACCATCGGCGCGGCGCAGATCCAGAACCGCGGCACCATCGGCGGCAACATCGCGAACGCGTCACCGGCCGGTGACACCCTGCCGGTGATGCTCGCGGCCGACGCGGTCTTCGTCCTCGGCTCGGCGCGCGGCGAGCGCGAGGTCCCCGCGGCCGAGTTCTGGACGGGCTACCGCCGGACCGCCCTCGCCGCCGACGAACTGCTCCTCCGCGTCCGATTCCCGCTTCGATCACGCCGTGAGCTGCGGTTCCGCAAGGTCGGAACGCGACGTGCCCAATCGATCAGCAAGGTCGTGCTCGCGGTCGCCTGGCGAGCCGGCACGCCGGCCGTCTGGCGCGACGTCCGGATCGCCTTGGGTTCCGTCGCCGCCACGCCGATCCGGGCGACCCGCACGGAGGCCGTCCTCGAGGGCATGTCGCCGACGCCCGAGCAGGCCGATCGTGCGGCCGACGCGCTGGCCCTGGAGCTGAGCCCGATCGATGACGTCCGATCGACCGCCGGGTATCGGCGCATCGTCGCTGCCCGTCTGTTGCACCGGATCGTGCGCGAGGCCGGCGGCTGGTGACCCAGCTGGGGCCGACACCGGCGACCGCCGAGCAGCTCGCCCCGCTCTTCGAGGGCGCGCCGCGGTTCCTCGGCAGGCTGGAGGCAGCCGGCCCATTCGACGATGCCGCGACCCTCTTCGAGGCGGCCCGCGAGATCGCCCATTCGATGCCGACCGAGGAACAGATCGAGCTGATCGATGCCCATCCCCGGCTCGGCGCGCCGCCGGCCTCGGTCTCCGTGCTCAGCTTTCGCGAGCAGGGATACGACCGCGACGGCGAGGCGGAGCGGATCGCCGAGGCCGAGCGCCTGCACATCGCCGCGGAGCTGGAACGGTTGAATGCGGCCTACGAGGCGCGGTTCGGCTTCCGGTACTGCGTGTTCGTGGCGGGCCGGCCGCGCATCGCGTTGCTCCCCGGGATGACCGCCGCGCTCGAGGCCGATGAGGTCACCGAACGCCACCGAGCCCTCGACGCGGTCGTGGACATCGCCATCGACCGCCATGCGAAGCTGTCGGCGGAGGCGCACGCATGATCGAGCTCAGTGCCGACCGCTACGGGAAGGCCGCGATCCGCATCGTCCGGGTCGGGCGAGACGAGACGCCGCATCGGCTCCGGGACCTGACCGTGGCGATCGCCCTCGAAGGCGACTTCACCGCGGCCCATACCGATGGCGACAACGCGTTGGTCGTGGCCACGGACACCATGAAGAACACCGCGTACGCCTTCGCGGTGGAACACCTCGCCGGGGCTGTCGAGACGTACGCGACCGCGCTGGCTCGCCACTTCCTCAAGCCGGCGCAGGTCGACCGGGCGACCGTCAACGTCCGCGAGCATGCCTGGCACCCGGTCGACGTCGACGGCACGCCAGCGTCCGACGCGTTCATCCGGAGCGGGGAGGGGACAAGGGTCGCCACGGTGGCCGCGACACGGGACGAGGTGACCGTGGAGGCCGGGATCGAGGATCTCATCGTCATGAAGACGACGCGGTCCGCCTTCGAGGGCTTCCCGCGCGACCGCTACACGACGCTTGCCGAGACCGACGACCGGTTGATGGCCACGAAGCTCACGGCCATCTGGCGCTACGGCGCCCCCGATGTCGATTTCGATGCCACGTGGAGCGCCGTTCGCGCGACGCTCCTCGAGGTCTTCGCCGAACACCACAGCCCGAGCGTCCAGGCCTCGATCTGGACGATGGCCAAGGCCATGCTGGAACGGCATGAGGAACTCGACGAGGTCCGGATGGTCCTGCCCAACCTGCATCATTGGCCGGCCGATCTCTCTCCCTTCGGGATGACCAACGACAAGCTGGTCTACGTCGCGACGAGCGAGCCGCACGGCCTGATCGAGGCGACGATCCGGCGCGGGGAGCTCTGACGAGGATGGCGATTCCGGACGGGGTCGAGGTCACGGGAGGGAACGTCCCCGGCCTGGAACGGGTGCTGACCGACGAGGCTCTGGCATTCATCGCCGACCTGCAGCGCCGCTTCGCGCCACTGCGGTCGGAGCTGCTCCATCGGCGCGTCGAGCGGCAGGCCGCCATCGATGCCGGCGAACGACTCGACTTCCTGCCCGGCACCCGGGAGGTCCGCGAGTCGGAGTGGACGGTGGCGCCGGCCCCCGCCGACTTCGACGATCGGCGAGTCGAGATCACCGGCCCGGCCGAACCCAAGATGATGATCAACGCGCTGAACTCCGGCGCGCGGGTCTTCATGGCCGACCTCGAGGACGCGCTCTCCCCGACGTGGACCAACGTCGTCGGCGGCCAGGCTGCCCTGATGGATGCCGTCCGCGGCACGCTGACGTTCGAGTCGCCCGAAGGAAAGGCCTATGCCGTCGCGAACCGGCCCGCGCAGCTGGTGGTCCGGCCGCGGGGCTGGCACCTGATCGAGTCGCACGTGTTGGTCGACGGCGTGCCGATCTCGGCCTCGCTGTTCGATGCGGGGCTCTACCTCTTCCACAACGCCGCCGAGCGAGTCGCCCGCGGATCGGGCCCGTACCTCTACCTGGCCAAGCTCGAATCGCACGCCGAGGCGAGGCTGTGGAATGAGGTCTTCCTCCACGCCCAGGCAGCCCTCGGCATCCCGCGCGGGTCCGTGCGCGCGACCGTGCTCATCGAGACGATCACCGCCGCATTCGAGATGGACGAGATCCTGCACGAGCTCCGCGAGCACGCCGCCGGCCTGAATGCCGGTCGGTGGGACTATCTGTTCAGCGCGATCAAGCGGTTCCGAGCCGATCCCGCGTTGGCGTCGCCCGATCGTTCGCAGCTGACGATGACCGTTCCCTTCATGCGCGCCTACACGGAGCTGCTGGTCCGAACGTGCCACCGCCGTGGTGCCCACGCGATCGGCGGCATGGCGGCGTTCATCCCGAACCGCCGTGACCCCGAGGTGACCGAGCACGCTCTGGCCAAGGTGCGCGAGGACAAGGAGCGCGAGAGCCGCGACGGGTTCGACGGCACGTGGGTCGCCCATCCAGACCTCGTGCCGGTCGCGACCGAGATCTTCGATCGAGTGTTGGGCACTGCCCCGAATCAGAAGAGCCGCCGCCGCGACGACGTCCACATCGCCGCGAGCCAGCTGATCGACCTGCGTGTCGACGGCGGCGCTGTCACCGAGGCCGGCATCCGCGCCAACGTGCGAGTCGCGCTCGCGTACCTCGATGCCTGGCTGCGCGGCACGGGCGCAGCCGCGATCGACAACCTCATGGAGGATGCCGCGACGGCCGAGATCGCCCGATCGCAACTCTGGTTGTGGCGCACGCGCGGGATCCTGTCGGTCGAGCGATACGGGACGATCCGCGACGAGGAGCTCGCCCGCCTCGGCGGCGTGGACACGGGCCGCCTCGCGGACGCCCAGGACCTGCTGGACCGACTCGTCCTGGACGAGATGTTCTCGGACTTCCTGACGCTCCGGGCGTACTCCCTGCTCGACTAGGGCGGCGTCCGGCGCCGACTGGGACATCGTCCGGAGCCCGTGCTTGCGGCGGGCGTCAACCCGAGATCGGGCCTCGCTCCACGAACGCGCCGAACCCGCGCCGGCCGACGAACGTCCCGTTCGTGATCACGGGTCGGCCTCGGACGAAGACGGACTGGACCGCGCCGAGCACCGCGAGCCCCTCGTACGGGGTGTAATCGCTCGTGTGGTGGAGGTCGGCGGCCCGCAGGGTCCGACGCGCCAACGGACCGAACAGCACGAGGTCGGCGTCCTTGCCGACGTCGATCGCACCCTTGTCGGTCAGGCCGAAACGACGCGCCGGGGTGGTGGCGAGCAGGTCGACCATGCGCTCTACCGTGAGGCGCCCGGTCGCGACCCCCTCGCTGTACGCCAGCGTCAGCAGCGTCTCGATGCCGGGCGCGCCGTTGCTGATCCGATCGAACGAGACGCCGGTCCCGGCCTCGGCCTTCTCGATGCCCATCCGATCGGGCACGTGGTCGGTCGCGATGAGGTCGAGGGTCCCGTCGGCCAACCCGGCCCACAGGGCGTCGCGATCGGCGGCGCTGCGCAGGGGCGGCGAGATGACGAAGCACGCACAGCGGGTCGGGTCGGGCTCGTCGTAACACGCGTCGGTGAGGGTCAGGTAGTGCGGGCAGGTCTCGGCCGTGACCCGGACGCCGGCGGCCTTGGCTCGGCGGACCTCGTCGAGCGCCGCGGCCGACGAGAGATGCACGACGTGGATGGGCGAGTCGGTCGCACGGGCGAATGCCAGTGCCCGCGCGGTCGCGACGGCCTCGACGTAGGGCGGCCGCGACGTGGCATGGAAGCGGGGGAGGGTCTCGCCCCGCTGAAGCGCTGCCGCGACCCCGTGGTCGAGCAGGACCGGGTCCTCGCAATGGACCTGGAGCATCCCGCCGTGACGGCCCATGACCTGGATGGCATCGAACAGCGCTCGGTCGCCGAGGCGGAAGTCGAACACCATGAAGGCCTTCGAGGTGGCGACCCCGCCGTCGATCGTGGCGGGCAGCTCGGCCAAGGGGTCCTCGGCGTGCCCGGAGACGGCCAGCGACAGGCCGTAGTCGATGGCGCTGTCACCGGCGGTCGCGGCCTTCCACTCCGCGAGGCCGGTCCGCAGCGAGCGCTCGGCGGCCGGGGACGAGCCCGTTCCCGGGTTGTTGAACGAGAGGAACGAGGTCGTGCCCCCGAACGCGGCCGCGACCGAGTCCTGGAAGAAGCGATCCGGCTCGGCGTCCGTTGCGACGCGGGTATGGGTGTGCACGTCGACCACGCCGGGGAGCAGCAGCATCCCGGTCGCATCGACCACCTCGGCCGTGGCCGCCGGCCCGGACAGGTCCTCCTCGATCGCCTCGATCCGTCCGCCCGTGACCGCCACGTCGGCCCGGCGCGAGCCGGTCGCGGTGACCACCGTCCCGCCGCGGATGACGAGGTCGGTCACGACCGTGACGTCAGTCGTCGAGCTCGATGATCCGGATCGATTGGGCGCCTTCCCACAGGCAGCGCCGACCCATCTCTCTCAGCCGGTCGGCCCAGTCGTCCTCGCCGAGGACCGAGGCGAAGTGGTTGGCCGCGAGCGGCCCGACCTTCGAGGCCGTCATGCAGCCCCCGTACGGGAAGAAGATCTCGCACTCGCTGATGCCGCCGGGGTAGATCGCCAGCTGTCCGGGCCCCGGGTGCGACGTGTGGTTCTCGTACTCGAGCCCCGGCCGGAAGTCGCCGAATGGGATCCACGTCGACTCGCCGGTCCACCGGCAGTGGATGAGCTTCGACTCGATCGGGAGCATCCGCCGGATGGCCTCGATCGTCCGGGGAGCGGCGGGCTCCCACCGGGCGGTAAAGTGGAGGTCGCCGACCTCGATCCGCAAGATCCCCATGCGCGGAGGATACGTGGCCGCGGACCCGCCCGCACCCCGACCGACGATCTCCACCCACATCCTGGACACGGACCGTGGCCAGCCCGCGGCCGGCGTCCGGGTGGCGCTCTACCGTCTCGATGTCGGCGTGGCGCCGATCCGGATGACCCAGGCACTCACCGACAGCGACGGTCGCATCCGGGACCTCCTCGAACGCCCGCTCGTAGCCGGCGAGTACCGGATCGAATTCGACGTGGCGCACGAGGACGGCTCGTTCTTCACGAAGGTCGCGATCGACCTGCGGATCACCGACGTCGAGCGCAGCTATCACATCCCGCTGCTGCTGGCGCCCTACTCGATGACGACGTACCGGGGCTCGTAGCCGACTCCGCGACTGGCTAGCGGACCACCACGAAGGCGTCGATGTCGACCCGCGGGTGGCCGCTCGTGCCGACCACGACGACCTTGACCTGGTGCGCGCCCTGGCTGGGGAAGGTCCGGCTGAAGACGGCGCTCTTGGCCAGGTACGACGAGCGATACAGGCTCACCGTCGAGATGTAGGTCCCGTCGACATAGACCTTCATGCTGCCGCGAGTCGGCCCCTTGGGCGCGATGATCGCCACCGATCGGCCGGTGAAGGCGAACGTCATCGTCGACCCGGCGGTCGAGCTCGTGTTCTGGTAGCCGGTGGACGCGGTCGAGCTCTTGACCGAGCTCCAGCCGCTCCCATACGTGGCCATCGATGTCCCGCTCTGATGGAGCGTCGCGCGGACCGTGGCGGAGCTGACCGGCCCACCGGCATTCCCGGCTCGATCGAACGCCCGAAGGTCGTACCGGTAGTCCGATCCGTACTGCAGGGTCGATGACCCCTCGGCCGTGGTCCCCGACGTCGGCACCGTGAACCAGCCGGTCGGGCCGTGCCGCCGGAGCTCGTACGAGGCCAGCCCAGAGCCCGTATCCGTCGCGGCGGGCCAGCGGGCGTTGATCTTGACCGAGGTGTCGCCGATGACCGTGCCGATCTTCACCCCGAACCGGTCGGCGGCGGACACGACGGGCTTCGTCAGATCGATCGCCCGAAGCGCGTTGAGGAGTCGACCCGTCGCGGTCTTGCCTGCCGTGGCCGCGAGTGGTCGCCCTGTCGACAGCAGTCGTGCCCGGAGGCGGATCGGGTCGGCCAGCAGGGTCGCCGAGGCGCTGCCGACGAGGGCCGCCACGCCGCTGACGTGCGGCGCCGCCATCGATGTGCCGGCAGACCACGCATAACACGGGGCGGAGCACCCGCTGACGGCAGGGTAGGTGCTCAGG
>DASPHN010000111.1:0-2178 GCA_035629655.1 Saccharimonadales bacterium (SeqCode)
GGATAGCTGACCGTCGCGACATCGGCGCGTCCGCGCAGGAACTCGGCCACGACCATCGCGTTCGCCTGATGGCGCTCGACCCGCAGGTGCAGCGTCCGCAGCCCGCGCAGGACGAGGAAGCAATCGAGGGGGCCGGGCACCCCGCCCATCGCGTTCTGCAGGAATCGCAGGCGCTCGGCGATGGCATCGTCCGAGGTGACCGCCACGCCAAGGATCGTGTCCGAATGGCCGGCCAGGTACTTCGTGGCCGAGTGGAAGACGATGTCTGCCCCGAGGCTCAGCGGTCGCTGGATGGCCGGCGAGGCGAAGGTGTTGTCCACCACGATGAGTGGGCGGCGCCCGCCCTCGGCGACCCGGCGCTCGACGGTCGCCCGCACCGCGGCGATGTCGACGACCTTCAGGAGCGGGTTCGTCGGCGTCTCGAACCAGACCAGGCGCGTCCGTTCCGAGAGCGCCTCCCAGAGCGCGTCCATCCCCGAGGCGAGATCGACGAACGTCGTCGTGATACCGGCACCCGGCTTGCGGACGCGCTCGAGGTAGCGATACGTGCCGCCATAGACGTCGTCACCTACGACGACATCCTCGTCCGGCCCGGCCAGCTCGGCGATCGCGGCGGTAGCCGCCGATCCGGATGCGAACGCGAACCCGTGGCGACCGCCCTCGAGCACCGCCATCGCGCGCTCGAGGCGCTCCCGGGTCGGGTTCTGGGAGCGGGCGTACTCGTAGCCCCGGCGCGGGACGCCGACCGCATCCTGCTGATAGGTCGAGGTCTGGTAGATCGGCGGAGCGACGGCGCCCGTGAGCTCGTCGGGCTCCGCACCGGCGTGGACCGCCAGTGTGTCGAAGCTCGGGGCGTCCTCGTGCATGGGCTAGGACGTCGAGGTGCTGTGGTGGGCGAGGTACTCGAGCAGGTCGAGCTTCGTGACGACCCCGGCCGGTCGTTCGCCGCGGACGGCGACGAGGGCGTTGGCGCCCTCGCTGAGCAGCGCGAAGGCCTCGTCGAGGGTCGCTGACGCC
Source organism: Saccharimonadales bacterium (SeqCode) (assembly GCA_035629655.1). Taxonomy (GTDB): domain Bacteria; phylum Chloroflexota; class Limnocylindria; order Limnocylindrales; family CSP1-4; genus SPCO01. The sequence continues at coordinate 1,018 of DASPHN010000111.1, forward strand.
TCGACCAGCGGCAGCGGCGGATCCATGACCTCGCCGACGGTCCGCTCGACGACGGACGGGTCGCGGAACGCGCGATCGAGGAGACCCTTCTCGCTGATCGAGCCGACCAGCCCGACCACGTCGTCGCCGTCCGCCTCCTCGGAGACCGGCAGCTGGCTGATGCCGAACGTCTGCAGCGTCGCGATGGCATCACCGACGCGTTCGGTCGTGCGCGCGACGATGACCGGCGGCAGGCCGGCCCCGTGGTGGCGGTCCGCGAGCAGGGCCGCGATCCGGGTCGCCGCCCCTGTCGTCGCCATCAGGCCGTTGGCCCGCAGCCACTCGTCGTTGTAGACCTTCGAGAGATAGCTCCGGCCGCTGTCGGGCAGCAGCACGACCACGACCGCCTGGTCGCCGCCGTCCGTGTCGACCAGGTCGCGCACGACCTCGCGGGCGGCGACCATCGCGGTCCCGCACGAACCGCCGCTGAGGATGCCTTCCTCGCGGGTGAGGCGGCGCGCCATCGCGAACGAATCACGGTCGCTGACCCGGACCCAACGATCGATGACGGCGGCATCGTAGGTCCCGGGGATGAAGTCCTCCCCGACCCCTTCGGTCAGGTACGGGCGAGCCGTGTCGCCCGAGAGGATCGATCCCTCTGGGTCCGCGCCGATGACCTGGATCGTGGGATCCTGCGCCTTCAGGAAGTGGGCGGTGCCGGAGACCGTCCCGCCGGTGCCGACGCTCGCGACGAAGTGGGTGATCCGGCCCTCGGTCTGGTCCCACAGCTCGGGGCCGGTCGTGCGCTCGTGAGCCGCCGGGTTCTCCATGTTCCAGTACTGGTCCGGCTTGAACGCGCCGGGGATGTCGCGGGCCAGCCGGGCGGCCACGCTGTAGTAGCTCTCCGGCGACTCGGGGGCGACGTTCGTGGGACACAGCACGACCTCCGCCCCGTAGGCGCGGAGGAGGGTCTGCTTCTCGACCGACTGCTTGTCGGCCATGACGAAGATGCAGCGATAGCCCTTCAGGGCGGCGGCGATGGCGAGCCCGTGACCGGTGTTGCCGGACGTCGGCTCGATGATGGTGCCGCCCGGCTTGAGGAGGCCGTCCCGCTCGGCGGCCTCGATCATCGGCAGTCCGATGCGGTCCTTGACGGACCCGCCCGGGTTCAGCATCTCGAGC
>DASPHN010000112.1:0-10073 GCA_035629655.1 Saccharimonadales bacterium (SeqCode)
TGAGGAATTCGTCGACGAACAGGTCGTCGATCGTCACGCGCTCCAGCTGTGGCTTCCCGGCACTGACCGGCGCTGCCACGACCGCGATCGCCATCGCGGCCAGGCAGAGGGCTCGAACGATCCGTCGCACGGATGGACCTCCTTCTCCGTTCCCCCGGCAGTCGCGCGAGTCTGCACCCTGGTCGTCGCTGGTCTGTTGCGGCCGGACGGATCGTCGCGCCGGCCGGGGACCGAAGGCTCCGACAGCGCCTGCGCTACGATCGGCGCATGACCCGATCGCCGGCGCGTCCCGTTCGTGAAGCCTGGATCGTGGAGGCCGTCCGCACCCCGATCGGCCGGTATGGCGGCGCACTCGCGACCGTCCGCCCCGACGATCTCGCCGCGCTCGTGCTGCGGGCCGTCGTGGACCGGGCCGGCCTGGACACCGCCCTCGTCGAGGACGTCATCCTCGGCTGCGCCAACCAGGCCGGTGAGGACAACCGCGACGTTGCCCGGATGGCCCTGCTGCTGGCCGGCTTCCCGGTCGAGGTCGGGGGCTTGACCGTCAATCGCCTGTGCGGCTCCGGCCTCCAGGCGATCAACACCGCCGCCCATGCGATCGCGGTGGGTGACGGGGACGTCTTCATCGGCGGTGGGGTCGAATCCATGACGCGCGCGCCGTACGTGCTGGCGAAGCCGACCGCGGCCTGGGATCGGGGACCGCGCGAGATGCAGGACACGACCCTGGGCTGGCGGTTCGTCAACCCGCGCCTCGCGGAGGCCCACTACCCGTACTCGATGGGCGAGACCGCCGAGAACGTCGCCGAGCGCTGGGGGGTCAGCCGCGAACGCCAGGACGCGTTCGCGCTCGAGAGCCAGCGCCGCGCCGTGGCGGCCATCGAGGGCGGCCGGTTCGCCGACCAGCTCGTCCCCGTCGAGGTCGTCGGGCGCAAGGGCGAGGTCACCGTCGTGGATCGCGACGAGCATCCGCGGGCAGACACCACGGCCGAAGCCCTGGCTCGGCTCCGTCCGGCCTTCGCCGCCGAGGGCGGGACGGTCACGGCCGGCAACAGCTCCGGCATCAACGACGGCGCCTCGGCGGTCCTGCTCATCGAGGCCGAGCGTGCCCGGGAGCTCGGCCTGCGTCCGCTCGCACGGGTGGTCTCCACGGCCGTGGCCGGCGTGGACCCCGCGATCATGGGCGTCGGCCCCGTGCCGGCCAGCCGCAAGGCCCTCGATCGTGCCGGCATCGAGGTTGCCGACCTCGACCTCATCGAGCTCAACGAGGCCTTCGCGTCGCAGTCGCTCGTGTGCATCGACGAGCTCGGGCTCGATCCCGCGAAGGTCAACGTCAACGGCGGCGCCATCGCGCTCGGCCACCCGCTCGGGATGAGCGGCGGTCGGCTCATCACGATGCTCACCCACGAATTGCGACGGACCGGCGGCCGGTTCGGCCTGGCCACGATGTGCATCGGCGTCGGGCAAGGGATCGCCACCGTCGTGGAGCGCCTCGACGCCGCGTGATGGGGATTTCGACGGCACGCTTGTCGAAACCAGTTGCCGTGCGTACGATGAGCGGGACGCCGCGGACCGCGACGCCCAATCTCCGCAGCTTCCACCTCCCAGGAGGACGACCCGCATGATCGATCAGCAGCCGGCGGTCACCGACACCACGGTCGTGTCCCTCACCGACGCCGCGGCCAGCAAGCTCCTCGAGCTGACCAAGGACGAGGCCAACCCGGAGATCGGGCTGCGGGTGTACGTCTATTCCGGCGGTTGCTCCGGGTTCCGGTACGGGATGATGCTGGAAGACGCGCCGACGCCCGAGGACCAGGTCCTCCACGCCAGCGGCATCAAGGTGTATGTCGACGGCCAGAGCATCTCGCTCCTGCAGGGTTCGCAGATCGACTACGTCGACACCCTCATGGGCGCCGGCTTCACGGTCAACAACCCCAACGCGGTCTCGGCGTGCGGCTGCGGCTCGAGCTTCCGCACGGCGGACGATGGGGGCGCCCCGAAGGGCTGCTCGCACTGACCGTCGCCGCGACCAGATCCTGAAGCCGGCGGGCGACCGCCGGCTTCGTCGATTCCGGAACACTCCGGTCCCATCTCGGCGACGGTACCGTCGGGTCATGGGCGGTCCGGTGGGGATGGGCGACGCTGCACGCGTTCGACCCATGGGCACGCTTCGTCGCTCCTTCGCCGGTGTCCCGCTCTGGACGGCCTACCTGGCCCTCGGAGCGCTGGCGGTCGTCCTGCATTCGCTCGTCATCGAGACGGGCAGCCTGACCCAGAGCTTCCTGTACGACGTCATCGGCGCCTCCGCGGTCGCGGCCGCGTTCGTCGGCATCTGGGTCCTCCGTCCCGATCGGGCCCTGCCGTGGCTGCTGATGGCATGGGGTCAGGCCCTCTTCGTGGCCGGCGACCTCGTCTGGAACTACTACGAGCTCGTCGGGGAGGATCCCTTCCCGTCGACCGCAGACGCTCTCTACCTCGCCGGCTATCCGCTCATCGCGCTCGGCCTGCTCCTGCTCATCCGGCGGCGCGTCGCGGGCGGTGACCGCGGCGGCGTGCTCGATGCCGGGATCCTCACGACCGCGGCGGCGATCCTGTCGTGGACCTTCCTGATGCAGCCACAGGTCGTCGGCAGCGAGCTCGACCAGCTGAGCTTCGCGATCACGCTCGCCTATCCCGTCGCGGACCTGCTCCTCATCGGGGTGGCGATGGGCCTCCTGACGACGCCCGGTGCCCGGACGCGATCCTTCCAACTGCTCGGCTCGAGCCTCGTCGTGCTCCTGGTCGCGGACCAGATCTACGCGCTCCAGAACCTCGAGGGGACGTACGTCTCGGGCGGCCCGATCGACACCCTCTATCTCGCGGCCTATCTCATGTTCGGGGCGTCGGTCCTGCATCCGTCGATGCGTCGGCTGACCGACCCGTATCCGGTCGCGGTCACGTGGCTCGGGCCGGTGCGGATGATCTGCCTTGCCGGCGCGATGGTCACCGGCCCGCTCCTGCTGACGCTCGGCCCGCAGGCCGACACCGGCCTGCTCGTCATCGCCGTCGGGACCGCCGTCCTGTCGCTGCTGGTGCTCGCCCGGCTGGCCGGCCTCGTCGGCCTGCTCGCGCGGGACGTCGCCGCCCGGCGCGTCCTCGAGGCCAAGCTCAGCTACCAGGCCTTCCACGATCCGCTCACGGGCCTTGCCAATCGACGTCGGTTCGTGGAGGCGGCCGAGGCCGCGCTGGGATCGCGCCGACGCGTCGGGTCGGTCGCCGCGCTGTTCCTGGACCTCGATGACTTCAAGACGGTCAATGACAGCCAGGGACACGCGGCCGGCGACGAGCTGCTGGTGGCGGTGGCCGAGCGGATCCGCTCCGGCCTCCGCGAGACGGATCTCGCCAGCCGCCTCGGTGGCGACGAGTTCGGCATCCTGCTTGTCGACATCCCCGAGGCGGGCTACGCCTCCTCCGTCGCGACCCGGCTGCTCGCCGCGCTCGAGGCGCCGATCGAGGTGGCCGGGACCACGGTCACGGTCGGGGCCAGCATCGGGGTCGCCCTCGACAGTGCCGCGATGGCCGATGTCGATCACCTGCTCGCCGATGCCGACATCGCGATGTACCAGGCCAAGGCCCTGGGCAAGGGCCGCCATCAGGTGTTCACGCCCGGCTCGAACGCTGTGCCCAACGAGCCGCATCCGATCGAGGCGGGCGATGGCGCCGACGGCCGAGGCAGCTGGCTCGACCGTCGTCCGACCATGCGCCGTCCGGCCTCGCCGCCACGCCTCGAGCCCGAAGCGGGCTAGACTCGACCCATCCTCGGTGGCGGCCGACGACCGCCGCCGAGTCCGCATCCAGTCGCCAGCCCGTCCAGCGAATCGGTGGTCCCATGGAGATCCCGCTCTTCCCGCTGCACACGGTCCTCTGCCCCGGCATCGTCCTGCCCCTGCACATCTTCGAGGAGCGCTACCGGGCCATGACCCGCCGGTGCCTCGACTCCGGTGAGCCGTTCGGCGTCGTCCTGATCCGCGGCGGGCGACAGGTCGGGCGGCGACCGGTCGCGACGCTCGCCGGCGTCGGCGCCTTCGCCGAGATCCGCGAGGCGGGCCGCTACCCGGACGGTCGATACGACCTGCTCGCCGCGGCGACCGGGCGCTTTGCGATCGAATCGGTCGATGCCCAGAAGGAGCCGTACCTCGTCGCCCAGGTGACGCCGCTCGACGACGAGGTCGGCGATGAGCCACGCGCCGAACGCCTGGCCGCCACGGCGATCCGCAGGTTCGTCCGCTATCTCGACCTGATGCGCGCTCGCGACGGTGAATCCACCGAAGTCCTCGATATCCGGGTCGAGATCGAGAGCGGCTCCGATGACGACGAGCTTCCCGGCGACACCCCGACGGCTGCGGCCGGCAACGTGCCCGAACCCGAGCCGACCGCCGGCTCGTCCGAGGCGCCGTCGCGCCACGACCTGGTGATCCCCGACGATCCGACCGTGCTCTCGTACCTGCTGTCCGGGATCGTCCAGATCGAGCTGCCGCGACGCCAGGCCCTGCTCGAGGCGGAGACGACGGTCGAGCGGCTGGAAGGCCTCATCGGTCTGCTCGAGCGCGAGCTGGTGCTGCTCGGGAAGCGGCTCCGCTACTTCACGCCGGATCCCAAGCTGCTCGGCGGCGCGCGGCGGAGCTGAGCCGCTCGCCGAGACATGCCCGCGCGGGCCGCGCTTGACCGGGACGTATACCTCGCATAGATTATCAATGTGCCATTGAATATCGATGCCGAGGAGCGCCGGCGGCTGATCGGCGAGCTGCTCGAGGAGATGACCGCCTGGCACCCGAAGGAGCGCATCGGCGCCTTTCGCAAGTGGCTGCGTGGCTCGCTCAGCCTGATCCACCTCCACGTCCTGACGGTCCTCGAAGCAGACGGCCCGCTGTCCATGCGTCGGTTGGCCGAAGCCCTCGACGTCTCGGTCGCCAGCACCACCGGCATCATCGACCGGATGGCGGATCGCGGACTCGTCGAACGCCACGCGGACGCGTCGGACCGACGCGTCGTCCTCGTCCACGCGACCGACGCCGGCCGCGCGGTCTTCCGTGATCTCGAGGCCGGACGTCGCGCCCATCTGCAGGCCATGCTCGATCGACTGACCGACAAGGAGCTCGTGACCGTTCTTGCGGCCCTCCGCGCGATGCGGCGCGCCCGGACCGAGCTCGACGCCCTTCCGACCGACTCGTGATCGCGCTCTTTCGGATCTACCTCCGACCGTATGTCGGCAAGCTGGCCGTGGCCCTCGTGCTGCTGTTGGTCGCTGCGATGGGCAACCTCTACCTCCCCGACCTCAACGGCGACATCATCAACAACGGGATCGCGACCGGCGACACGGAGTACATCCTTCGGACCGGCGCGGTCATGCTCGTCGTCGCCGCCGCGATCAGCGTGGCTTCGGTCATCGCGGTCTACTTCAGCGCCCGCATCGCCATGGGCTTCGGTCGGGACGTCCGATCGGCCGTCTTCTCGTCGGTCGAGTCCTTCTCGCAGGTCGAGGTCAACCAGTTCGGGCCGGCCTCACTCATCACGCGCAACACGAACGACGTCACGCAGGTCCAGACCGTCGTCTTCATGGGTCTGACGATCATGGTCTCGGCCCCGATCCTCATCATCGGCGGCGTGTTCATGGCGTTGCGCACGGACGTGCCGCTGTCCGGCCTGCTCGTGGTGGTCTTGCCGCTCATGGCCGCGGTCATCGCGATCGTCATGTCGCGGGCCATCCCGCTGTTCCGGGCGATGCAGACCAAGCTCGATCGCATCAACCAGGTCATGCGCGAGACGCTCGCGGGCGTCCGCGTCATCCGCGCGTTCGTCCGGACACGGCACGAGGAGGAGCGGTTCGCGGTCTCCAACCGGGACCTCTTCGCGACGACCCTCCAGGTCAACCGGCTGTTCGCCATCACGATCCCGATCATGACCGCGATCCTCAACCTTTCGACCGTGGCGGTCATGTGGTTCGGCGCCATGCGCGTCGAGAGCGGTGCGATGTCGGTCGGCGACCTGACCGCGTTCCTCCAGTACCTCATGCAGATCCTGTTCGCCGTGCTGACGGCCGTGTTCATGTTCATCCTCATCCCGCGCGCGGCGGTCTCGGCCGGCCGGATCCGCGAGGTCCTGGACACCGAGCCTTCGATCCGCGATCCAGCGCAGCCGACCGTGCCGTCCGACCCCTCCCAGCGTGGCGTCGTCGAATTCCGCAACGTCGACTTCGGGTACCCCGGGGCCGAGGAGTCGGTCCTGCGCGACATCTCGTTCCGGGCCGGTCCCGGCGAGACGACCGCCATCGTGGGCAGCACCGGCAGCGGCAAGTCGACGCTCGTCAACCTGATCCCGCGCTTCTACGACCCGTCGGCTGGCCAGGTCCTGGTCGACGGCGTCGACATCCGTGGACAGGCCCGCGAGGCCCTGTGGGACCGGATCGGTCTCGTGCCCCAGAAGGCGTTCCTGTTCAACGGAACGGTCGCAAGCAACCTGCGCTTCGGCGACGCCGATGCGACCGAGGACGACCTTTGGCGGGCGCTTGACATCGCCCAAGGCCGCGACTTCGTGGCCGAGATGGACGGCGGACTCGATGCCGCCATCACCCAGGGTGGTTCCAACGTGTCGGGGGGCCAACGGCAGCGCCTCGCCATCGCCCGCGCGCTGATGCGGGGAGCCGGCATCTTCGTCTTCGACGACAGCTTCTCTGCCCTCGACTTCGCCACCGACGCCCGCCTGCGGGCCGCGCTCGGGAGAGAGTTGGCCGACGCGACGGTGATCATCGTGGCGCAGCGCGTCGGGACGATCATGCGAGCGGATCGGATCGTCGTCCTCGACGACGGCCGGATCGTGGGCATCGGCACCCACGAGGAGCTGCTCCGCGACAATGACACGTACCGCGAGATCGTCGAGTCGCAACTCTCGGCGACCGAGGCCGCCGCATGACCGGACGACCGGGGAGCAGCACGCCGGCCACCCCGACCCCGGCCGCGGGCCCGGCGCCGGCGGCGGCCCGTCCTGGCGGTGGGCCACGCGGCGGGATGATGGGGATGGGCATGGGGCTCCCCCCGGCCAAGCCCCGCGACTTCCGGGGATCCCTCGGCCGCCTCCTCGACCGGCTCCGCCCCGAGGCGTGGCGCGTCGCCGCCGTGATCGTGCTGGCGGTGGTCAGCGTCTCCTTCGCGATCGTCGGTCCGAAGATCCTGGGCGAGGCGACCAACCTCATCTTCGAGGGCGCGATCAGCGCGCAGCTGCCCGCCGGGGCCACGACCGAACAGGTGATCGCCGGCCTGCGCGCGACGGGCCAGGCGCAGCTCGCGGACATGCTCTCGGCCATGACGCTGACGCCCGGTGAGGGCATCGACTTCAGCGCCCTCGCCACGATCCTCCTGGTCCTCGTCGGCGTCTACCTGCTGAGCTCCCTGTTCGCCTGGATCCAGGCCTACGTGATGGCCGGCGTGACCCAGCGGACCGTCTACCGGCTGCGCCAGGAGGTCGACGCGAAGCTCGGGCGCCTCCCGCTCCGCTACTTCGACACCCATCCTCGCGGCGACCTGCTCAGCCGGGTCACGAACGACATCGACAACATCGGCCAGTCGCTCCAGCAGACGCTCACCCAGCTGATCACGTCGCTCCTCACCATCGTCGGCGTGCTCGTGATGATGCTGCTCATCAGTCCGCTCCTTGCCGCCGTGTCGCTGCTCGCCGTGCCCGCCTCGCTCGCCGTCACCGTGCTCATCGTCAAACGCTCGCAGCGCCTGTTCGTCGACCAATGGGCATCGACCGGCGCGCTCAACGCGCACGTCGAGGAGATGCATACGGGCCACGCGATCGTGAAGGCGTTCGGCCGCCAGCGCGAAGCCATCGAGACCTTCGATGCCGAGAACGCCAGGCTGTACGACGCGAGCTATCGAGCCCAGTTCATCTCGGGGATCATCCAGCCGGCGATGACCTTCATCTCGAACCTCAACTACGTCGCGATCGCGGTCATCGGCGGGCTGCAGGTGGCGTCCGGCCTGATGACCCTCGGCGACGTCGTGGCCTTCATCCAGTACTCCCGCCAGTTCACGTTCCCGATCATCCAGACCGCCAGCATCGTCAACGTGCTGCAATCGGCGGTCGCCTCCGCGGAGCGCGTCTTCGAGCTGCTCGACGAGCCCGAGGAGCTGGCCGACCCCGTGGATGCGCGACAGCTCGATCGCGCTCGCGGGGCCGTCGCCCTGGATGGCGTCTCCTTCCGATACGAGGCCGAGCGGCCGCTGATCGACGGCCTGGACCTGACCGTGGCGGCCGGCCAGACGGTCGCGATCGTCGGGCCGACGGGCGCCGGGAAGACGACCCTCGTCAACCTCCTGATGCGGTTCTATGAGCTGGATGCCGGGCGCATCACGGTCGATGGCATCGACACGCGAGACCTCACTCGCGACGACCTCCGGCATGCGTTCGGGATGGTCCTGCAGGACACGTGGCTGTTCCACGGGACGATCCGCGAGAACATCGCCTACGGACGACTCGACGCGACCGAGGCCGACGTCCTGGCCGCGGCCGAGGCGGCCCATGTCGATCACTTCGTGCGCACGCTGCCGGACGGCTACGACACCGTCATCGACGACGACGCGACCAACCTCTCCGCCGGGGAGAAGCAGCTGCTGACGATCGCGCGGGCGTTCCTCGCGGACCCGCCGATCCTCATCCTCGACGAAGCCACGAGCTCCGTCGACACGCGGACCGAGGTGTTGATCCAGCGCGCCATGGGGCGGTTGATGACCGGCCGCACGACGTTCGTCATCGCCCATCGGCTGTCCACGATCCGGGATGCCGACACGATCCTCGTCATGGAGCATGGATCGATCGTGGAGCAGGGGGACCACGCCACGCTGTTGGCCGCGCAGGGCGCCTATTTCGACCTCTACGAGAGCCAGTTCTCGGCCGCCCTCGCCGAGGCGAGCTGACGCTGCCGATCAGGACGCTTGTCCGCACGACGCAAGGCGCCTTGACCGTCTGCGACAAGGCGCACTACCATGGCGCTCCTTCACCGTCTCGACGCTCGTCGAGCCTCGCACCCCAGGGAGCGATCCATGTCCGTCCGCCCGCGTCTCCGCCCGGCTGCCCCGATCGCCGGCCTCGTGCTCGCCACGGCGTGGCTGGCGGCCTGTGCCGGGGGCGCCACGCCCTCGGGCGCGCCCGGTGACGAGACGCGGATCGCCGTGTCGGTGACGACCGAAGGCTGTGCCCCCAACGCCATCGAGGCCGGCTCGGGCCGGGTGGTGTTCGAGGTCACGAACGCGGGGCCGGACATCGGCGAGTTCGAGATCCTGTCCGGCACGCGCGTCGTCGACGAGGTCGAGAACATCATCCCGGGCTTCGTCGTGAACTTCGCTACCCACCTCGACGGGGGCGACTACGAGCTGATCTGCTACTCCCTCCAGTCGCCGCGCGGCACGCTGGCCGTGACCGGTGGCGTCGCGGCGCGTCCGTCCAGCGCGGTCATCGATGGGGCGACGCTGACCGCGTACCAGGAGGCCTACCAGGCGTACGTGCGGTCCCAGGCGGCCGAGCTGATCACCGTGCTCGAGCCATTCGTCGCCGCCGTCGAGCGTGGCGACCTCGAGGCCGCCAAGGCCGCCTATGCGCCGTCGCGTCCGGCATGGGAGCGAATCGAGCCCGTCGCCGAGCTCTTCTCCGACCTCGATACCCGGATGGACGCCCGTGAGGAGGACTTTGCCGGCGGCGTCGACGACCCCGAGTTCCTCGGATGGCACCGCCTCGAGCAGGGCCTCTGGGACGAGGGCACGACCGACGGGCTGGCACCGATCGCGGCGCAGCTTCGGACCGACGCGGCCGATCTCGCCACGCGGCTCGGCGAGATGGCCATCGAGCCGCGGGTCATCGCCAGGGGCGCCGGCGAGCTCATCGAGGAGGTCGCTCAGTCGAAGCTGACCGGTGAGGAGGATCGCTACTCGCAGGCGGACCTGTACTCGATCGCGGCCAACGTCGCCGGCTCGCAGCAGATCATCACCATCCTGCGGCCGACCCTCGCGAGCCTCGACCAGGCCTATCTCGACGGCGTCGAC
>DASPHN010000113.1:0-2036 GCA_035629655.1 Saccharimonadales bacterium (SeqCode)
CGCGGTCTTCAGCACCATGAACAGCGCCTCGTCGTAGTGCTCCAGCTTGGGGCGCTGGTGGGCGTAGACGGCGTCCTCGACGGCCAGGGGGTGCAGCCCGTAGCGCGCGCTGATCGCGGTCAGCTCGTCCTCGGTGGGCTCGTAGAGGCCCAGCCAGACGAACCCGCCCTTCGTGACCGCGACCTCGAGCGCGTCCTCCGGTGCGACCGGGTCCTGTCGGCGGCCGTCGACGTAGACGGCGCAGTCGACGACGACGTCCTCGCCCTGGCGGCGCACCGGCGTGGTCTTCGGTGCGCCCGCCGGCCGCGGGCGGAGCTCCGGCCGCGCGGGCGCGGGCACCGACGTGTGCGCGGGCAGATCCTGCGGCGTATCGGTTCCGGGCATCGCGCACCTCCTCGGACCTGCCCCGGCGGGTCCCGGGCGTGTGCAGCGTAGGCATGCGGGTTCCCGGCGCCCGTGCGACGCTGCCGGGACGACGACTGGAGGCCGGCGGGCGCCGGTACGGAGGAGGACGCCGTGGCCCAGGGCACGCGCCGGATCAAGTCCGTCGAGGACTCCATCCGCGACACCGACGAGCCCGAGCACAAGCTCAAGAAGCACCTCTCCGGGCTCGACCTCACCGTCTTCGGGGTCGGCGTGATCATCGGTGCCGGCATCTTCGTGGTGACCGGTGTGGTCGCGCAGACGCAGTCGGGACCGGCGGTCGCCATCTCGTTCGTCATCGCCGGGGTCACCTGCGGCCTGGCCGCGCTCTGCTACGCCGAGTTCGCCTCGACCGTGCCCGTCGCCGGTTCCGCCTACACGTTCTCCTACGCGACGTTCGGTGAGTTCGTCGCCTGGATCATCGGCTGGGACCTGATCCTCGAGTTCGCCATCGGGGCCGCCGCCGTCTCGGTCAGCTGGTCGGGCTATCTGCAGCAGATGCTCGGCGACATCGGGCTCGACCTGCCCTCGACGGTTGCCGGCGAGGAAGCCCGGTTCAACATCCCCGCGATGCTCCTCGCCCTCGCGATGACCGCGGTGCTCGTGCTCGGCATCAAGCTGTCGTCCCGGTTCAACGCGGTCGTGGTCGCCATCAAGGTGGCCGTCGTGCTGCTTGTCGTCGCGGTCGGTGTCTTCCACCTGAATGCCGCCAACTACAGCCCGTTCGTGCCTCCGGCCCAGCCGAGCGAGGCCGGCTCGGGCTGGGACGCGCCGCTCGTCCAGAGCCTGTTCGGCTTCGCACCGACGACGTTCGGCTGGGGCGGCGTCATCGCCGGCGCCTCGATCGTGTTCTTCGCGTTCATCGGCTTCGACATCGTCGCGACCGCGGCCGAGGAGACCCGTAACCCCGCGCGGGACATGCCCCGCGGGATCCTCGGCTCGCTGGCGATCTGCACCGTCCTGTACGTCGCGGTGTCGCTGGTCGTCGTCGGGATGCAGCCGTACGACGAGCTCAACCCCGATGCGCCGCTGGCGAGTGCCTTCTCCTCCGCCGGGCTGCCGGTGTTCGCCACGATCATCGGCCTCGGCGCGCTCATCGGTCTGACATCGGTGGTGATGATCCTGTTGCTCGGCCAGTCCCGCGTGCTCTTCGCCATGGCCAGGGACCGGCTGCTGCCTCGGTGGTTCTCGACGGTGCACCCGCGCTACGGCACGCCGTACCGCATCACGATCGCTACCGGCGTGGTGGTGGCGATCATGGCGGGGGTCATCCCGCTCGGGGAGCTGACGGAACTCGTCAACATCGGCACGCTCGCCGCGTTCCTGCTGGTCTCCATCGGCGTCATCGTCCTGCGCCGGACCCGCCCGGACCTGCCACGGGCCTTCCGCGTGCCATTGATGCCGGTGCTGCCGATCGTCGCGGCGCTGGCCTGCCTGTGGCTCATGCTCAACCTGACGGGGAGTACCTGGATCCGCTTCCTCGTCTGGATGGCGCTCGGCTTCGTCGTCTACTTCTCCTACGGGCGTGCGCGCAGCCGGTTCAACACGCCCGGGGACCGCGAGGACGCCGCGGCCGCCAACGCCGCCCGGAAGGGCTGAGGCACCGCTCACCC
>DASPHN010000114.1:0-8293 GCA_035629655.1 Saccharimonadales bacterium (SeqCode)
CCTCCTCGTCTCGATCATCGTCGTCGCCCTGCTCGCTGGCGGGGCGCTCTTCATGTCCGGCTACTCCATCGGGCGCCAGGCCGCCGTCGAACCGGGCACGCCCGTCAGCGAGGACGAGGCGTTCCGGCCGTTCTGGGACACCTACCACACGATCAACGACCGCTATGCCGGGGGAGATGTCGACCGCGACGTGCTCATCCAGGGTGCCATCAAGGGCATGATCGAGGCGCTCGGCGACCCGTACTCGTCGTACCTCACCTCGGAGGAGTACCGCTCGACCCTGCAGGGCATCAGCGGCGAATTCGAGGGGATCGGCGCGGAGATCGCGACCGAGGCGCCCGACGGGACCCAAGGGTGCGCGACCCTCGGCCCCGAATGCCGGCTCGTGATCGTCGCCCCGCTCGAGGGGTCGCCCGCCAAGGAAGCCGACCTGCGCAGCGGCGATCTCGTCCTCGCCGCGGACGGGGTGTCGCTCGATGGGCTGACCGTCGACGAGGCCCGGGACCGGATCCGCGGGCCGAAGGGGACCGTCGTCACGCTCACGGTCCAGCGCGACGACGACGAACCGTTCGCTCTCGAGATCACCCGCGACATCATCGAGCAGGAGGAGGTCGAGTCGCGTGACCTGGCCGACGGGTCGGTCGGCTACGTCCGGCTCAATGGCTTCTCGGACCGGGGCGCGGACGAGCTGCAGCGCGCCCTCGAGGCGCACATCGAGGCCGGACGCACGGACCTCATCCTCGACCTCCGCGGCAACCCCGGCGGGTACGTGACCGCGGCCAGGGACGTGGCGAGCCAGTTCATCGCCTCGGGTCCCGTCTTCTGGGAGCAGGACGCCGACGGCACGCAGACCGCCACCGATGCCCTGCCCGGGGGTGTCGCCACGGACCCGTCGATCCGGGTCGTCTGCCTGATCGACGGGGGGAGCGCCTCGGCGAGCGAGATCGTCGCCGGCGCGCTGCAGGACACCGGACGGGCGACGCTCGTCGGCGAGACCTCGTTCGGGAAGGGGACCGTCCAGCAGTGGCAGGAGCTGACCGGCGAGGGTGGGGCCTTCCGGCTCACCATCGCGCGCTGGCTCACCCCCCAGAAGCGCTGGATCCACGACGACGGGATCGAGCCGGACGTGGCCGTGACCCTGCCCGACGAGATCCCCGCGGATGCCGATCCGATCCTCGATCGGGCGCTCGACGTCCTCGCCGGCGAGGGTTCGGCAGGAGCAGGGATCGCGCCCGCGTGGCGCCTCGCCGCCTGAGCGTGCCCCGCGCTGGCGCGCGCTTGCGCTCCGTGGCCGCATCGGGTACGGTTTTCGGGAACGAAAGGAGGTGATGTGCAGTGATCGACAGTACGCGTAGCTGCACCACCTCGCAGGAGATGGCCGTTTAGTCGGACACCCTGTGGGTGGGTAAGCAACTCGAGCGCCGGTCCGCATAGGACCGGCGTTCGTGCGCTCGGGCCCCGTCACACGGCCAGCGGCGCACCCTCCCCGCTCGTCACTGGAGCCATCCCATGCGGGACGACACGACCGTCGCCCTGAACCGAAGAGCACGCCACGAGTTCACCATCGACGACACGTTCGAGGCGGGGCTCGTCCTGACCGGGACAGAGATCAAGTCGATCCGGGCCGGCAAGGTCAACATCGCCAACGCGTACGCGCGGATCGAGCGTGGCGAGGCCTGGCTGATCGGTGCGGACATCGCCCCGTTCGAGCAGGGGAACCGGTACAACCACGACCCGAAGCGCTCGCGCAAGCTGCTGCTTCACCGCAAGCAGATCGACGAGCTGCTCGGTCGGGCCAAGGCCAAGGGCCAGACGATCGTCCCGCTCAAGCTGTACATCACTCGCGGCAAAGCGAAGATCGAGCTGGGCCTGGCGCGCGGCAAGCAGCTCCACGACAAGCGCCGCGACATCGCGGACCGGGATTCGAAGCGAGACATGGCCCGCGAGCTCGCCGACACGCAGCGCGGTCGCCGATAGGCCCCCCGCTGGCGAGCTCCTCAGCGCAGGAGGTAGCGGCGGCTCAGCGGAACGTGGGTCACGGGGTCGACCCCGAGCGGCCGGCCGTCGAGCGTGACCGAACCGTCGCTGACGTCGACGTCGATCGCGGCCGTGGCCCGGTTCCGAACGAGTGATGCCCGCGTAAGCCGGCGAGTGCCGCCCACGGTGATGACCCGCCGGCCGCCCGCGCCCAGGGTGGGGGAGGCGACCGCCGCTCGCGAGACGAACGTGGCCGACAGCGATCGCGCCGCGCCGGGCAGGCCGCCCCAGTCGGGCCGATAGCGCGTCGGCTCCGCGCCTTCGACGCTGGCGTTGCCCTCGCCGAGCGAGCCCCAGGCCGGCATCCCGCC
Organism: Saccharimonadales bacterium (SeqCode); assembly: GCA_035629655.1. GTDB lineage: Bacteria > Chloroflexota > Limnocylindria > Limnocylindrales > CSP1-4 > SPCO01. The sequence goes on from DASPHN010000114.1 coordinate 2,349, forward strand.
CTTGAGGATCAGCGCGGGCTTCACGCCGAAGAAGGCGGGCTGCCACAGGACGATGTCGGCCAGACGGCCAGCCTGGAGCGATCCGACGTGTTCGGCGATGCCGTGCACGATGGCCGGCTCGATGGTGACCTTGGCCAGGTAGCGCAAGACCCGGTCGGTCGCATCGAACGGATCGCCCGTGCCGATCGTGCCCGGCCAGCGACCCATCACGTCGGCGAGCTGGAACGTGCGGCGGACCGTCTCCATCATCCGGCCCATGCCCTGCGAATCCGAGTTGATGATGGCGATCGCTCCGAGCTCGTGGAGCGGGCCCTCGGCGGCCATCGTGGCGGGATGGACGCGTTCACGCACCAGGGCGACGTCCTCGGCCACGCCGAACGACGCGCCGTGGTTCAGCACGATCATCGGGACCTGCTCAGCCGCGGCGTTGACGCCCCACGGCACGGTGGGTGTCGTCGACGAGCACACGATGTTCGGTTCGCGGACGAGGCCGATGACATCCGGCACGTGGCCGCCGCCACTGCCCTCGACGTGGTAGGCATGGACCGTCCGGCCGGCGATGGCGGCGACCGTGTCCTCGAGCTCGGCGCTCTCGTGCAGACCGTCGGTATGGAGCGAGACGCTGACGTCGTGGCCGTCGGCGTACCCGAGGACGAAGTCGATCAGCGCGGGGTCGGCGCCGTAGTCCTCGTGGATCTTGAAGCCACACGCCCCCGCGTCGAGCAGGGCGTCCAAGGACCCGTCGTCCGTCGCTCGGGCACAGGCCTGGAGCCCGACGTTGAGCGGCCAGTCCGCGACCGCGGCCAGGGTCCGGGCCATGGCCGCCGGCGGTTCCTCGAAGCCGGCCGTGATCAGCGTCGTGACCCCGCCGCTCAGGGCGGCCGGCAGGAGCTCCGGGGAGATGAGATGGACGTGGCTGTCCACCGCGCCCGGCGTCGCGATGAGCCCATAGCCCATGATGGGCTGGGTGTGCGGCCCGATCGGCAGCTCGATCCCGTCGCTGATCGCCCCGTTGCCGGCGCGTCCGACGCCGACGATGCGACCGTCCTTGATCCCGATATCGGCCTTGATGGCGCCGAGGACCGGGTCGAGCACGAGGACCCCGGCCACGACCGCGTCGAGCTCGGACTCGGACGGTCGCCCCTGCGCGGCCCGCGGCCGGATGGTCTTGGCGTAGCCCCAGATCGGTTCGTCGCCGGGCGCCTGGCGATCCTCGGCGACCCGCACCCACAGGTCGGTGTCGCCGAGGCGGACGCGGTCGTCCACGGTGGGGCCGTACCGAGCGAGCCGCTCGGCGGGCGAGAGGCGGGTCACTCGCCGGCCACGGGCCGGCCTCCCGTCGCGGTACCGCCGAACGCCACGAGGGCGACGGTGCGTGTCTCGCCGGGTGACCACCTCGCCGTCGAGCCGGCCGGGAGGTCGAGCCGATAGCCGGTCGCGGCCACCCGATCGAACGTGAGTCGCTGGTTGACCAGCTCGAACGGGTAGTGGCTGGAGACCCGGACGACCCGAGCCGACGAGTTACGGACCTCCAGCTCCAGGCGTGGGCGATCATCGGGCGTCGGCGTCGCATCCGACCGGCGGATCGCGCCCGGCGCGTCGTCCCCGGCCGGGCCGAGCGGGTCGAGGAGCACGACCAGTCGGACGCCATCGTCCATGAGGACCTCGAGCCGCACCTCGCCGACGAGGCCGGGCACGCCGGGGAGCACCTCGTCAGGGGTCAGCGCCGCCCGCCCGGCCGCCTCGATCCCCTCGTAGCTCGCCCCGGCCCGCGCGGCATCGAGCATCGCGTCGCAGATGAGCGCGGTCGCCTCCGGGGCGTTGAGGGCCAGGCCGCGGTCGAGGTGGCGCCGCGCCAGCTCGGCCGCGCTGAAGATCAGGAGGCGCTCCTCCTCCCAGGCCGTCAGCCGCACGGCTCAGGTGACGTCGGGGTCCACCGGGTCGGACGGTAGGCTCGTCGCCGGGTCGTGGGTAGGCGCGGGGGTCGCGGCGGCGGTCGCGCTCGGGGCCGGGGTCGCGCCGGCGAGGGGGCTCGACACCACCGCGCTCGTCGCGATCGCCGCGTTCGCCGCCGCCGCCCGTGCCTGGAGTCGCGCGCGTCGTCCGGTCCGGACGAGCAGCCCGTTGAGCAAGGCGACGTAGCCGACCAGGAAGAGCAGACCACCCGTCGTCAGGAGAAGCACCAGCGAGACGTTGTCCCGAGCTCGATCGATCCGGTCCTGGACGGCGGCCAGACCCACCCCGAGGCGGACGCCCACCTCCGAGACTCGGGCCACAGCCCCGCGCAAGGCGGTCGCGCCATCGACCACACCCTGCACGTTGGCTCGCGCATCGCCACGCAGCCGCTCGACGGTCTGGCCGATCTCCGTGATCCGCTGGTCAAGCGCCGCAAGCTCCTCTGTCGGACCATCCGGCAGGTCCACGAACGGGATCGCGCGATCGATCTGGGCGAGCGTCGCGAGCGCGGCATCGATCCGTGCCCGGACGGCGACCCACCCATCGCGGATCGCCCCGAACCGGTCGGCGATGCCGGCAGCGCGCTCGGCGATGGCCGGCGGCACGGTGACGGCGCCCGCTGCTGCTGTGGCATCGGTCAGCAGGACATCGAGATCCGCGACCCGCTCCTCGAGCCGTCCGGTGGTCTGGGCGACGACCATCGTGCCGCGCCCGACGGCATCGTCGACGGAGTCGAACACGCCGTCGACCTGATCGGCCACCCAACTCCGCCCGATGATGATGGCGATGGCCAGCAGGAGACAGAGCACGAGGCCGACCATCCCGAAGATCTCGACCCCGGATCGGCGTCGGCCGGTCTTGGTGGCGCTTGTCATCGACGTTCCCCTCGTGCGTGCAGCCCCGTCACGAGCAGGGTACGCCCGCGGCCACCCAGGAACGCATCATCCGATTGACATGAGCGCGCACCGGCGCATCGGCCGTCCGAGGCGACGGGCCGGCTAGCTGCTCCGAGCCGAGACCGTCGCGACAGCACCGCCGCGACGAGCGGGCGACGCGACCTCCCAGGCCCGCGTCTCGACGGGGACGCCGGCTCGCGTCCGGGCGAAGAGGTAGACGCCGATGGCCGATGTGCCGGCACAGAGCAGCAACCCGGTCGTGACGTCGACGATGCCGAGCTGCAGCAAGGTGCTCATGAGGAACGCCGCGACGATGCCGCGCGCCCCGGTGATCGCGTTCCAGCCGGCCATCGCCGCGGACCGGCTGGCGAGCGTCGTCTGGTCGCTCACGACCGAGGCGATCCCGACATCGATCGAGGCGGTGCCGGCACCCGCGGCCACGGCCGCGACCCAGAGCACGGCGACGTCTGGCGCGAGCGCATAGGCGATGAGGGCGGTCAGCCCGACGGCGCTCCCGATCCGAAGGGCGATGAGCGCACCGAACCGGTCGGCGACGGCACCCCAGACCAGGAAGGAGACCGTGGTCGCGACCGCGGCGAGGATGCCGATCACGCCGACGTCCGCGAGCGTAAGGTCCAGCCGGTCGACATAGACGAGCGCGTACAGCGGTGCCGCTGCGATCAGGCCGCCGCCATAGAACCCCTGGGCCAGCGCGACTCGACCGAGGACGGGTCGCTCCCGCAGCGCCCGGATCGAATCGCGGGCCGAGAACATGGGTGGCCGTTCGGCGGCATGCGCACGCAGCCCGGCATACCCGATCGCACAGACCAGCCCGACGATGCCGGCGATCGCGACGGCCGGTGGCCCGCCGAGTCGATCCGCGATCAGGCCGCCGGCGAAGGCCGCGAGCGCGCCCGCCGCGGCTCGACCCATCCCGATCGCGCCCACGACGCGACCGCGCAGCCGGGCCGGGTACATCGTCCCCCACAGCCGGAGATGGAACGGGCCGCCGAATGAGAGGCTCAGCCAGAAGGCGATGGAGATGGCGATCATCACGGCCGGGACCGGCCAGATGAACAGCAGGACGAGCGAGGCGGCGCCCGCGCCGCGCAGGAGGGCGAGCTGGCGAGCGGAACGCGGCCCGTATCGACCGGCGAATGCGCCGAGCAGGTTGGCGATGAACGGCGCCGCGGCGAGCGCGGCCAGGCCGAGCGGCTCGAGGCCGCCGCGCCGCGCGATCGTCGGCAGCAGCGCGTTGATCAAGGCGCCGGTCACGCCGACGCCGACGGCCGCGAGCAGGTCGAGCGCGAGATTGCGCATGACCGCACGCCGATGGGGCGACGGATCCATGGACGGCCGGATCACCAGGTACCTCGAAGCAGTGCCCGCTTGGCCTGCGAGGTGAGCTGTCGGGCTCGGCGTGGGTCGTCGCCGTCGCGGTGGATCCGCGATTCGCCCCGGGTGATGGGTCCCCCGTCCTCACGAGAGGAGGTTCGGCCACGGACAACGATACCAGTGACGGCCCGGAGCCGCCGCCGGACGTTCGTCCGGTCCGTGCTAGGATTCATGGTCCGGTCGCCGCAAGGCGAGACCGAACCTGTGGGGATGCGTGGTTTCGACAGGGCTCGGCTACCGGAGAGCGCGAGCCGAGGATGCTGCTCAGGCCTCGTTAATCAGGCAGCAAAACGAAGTACCTGGCAACCGCCAGTCGACTCTCGCCCTCGCTGCTTAGGCAGTAAGGTGAGCGTAGAAGCGACCTCCGTCTCGCGGGTCGTGGAAGCGTCATGCAGCGAGGCTGCGATCCGGACCAGCGTCACGTAGTCCGGAGTCAAGCCCGATCTAGGGGCACGTGACTGGACCGCCCGGCAGAGTGCCGATGCCCGTCCGGGCGGTCGACGACAAACCATCGGACACGCTCGTAGTGGTCTCCGGCGATGGGTTCTGGACGGGGAGTTCGACTCTCCCCCATCTCCACCACACTCTTTCTGACGTGCGCCTAGCGGCGCGCCGCCTACGACTCGACGGGGGGCGGCGCGTAGAACGCGATGGTGTTCGCGACGCCTCGGGCGGCAGCCTCCGGATCCGCGCCGGCGGCCACGTTCGCCGCGCCCCATGCGGCACTGCTCCGTGCGGCGTACTCGCGTCCCTCGTCGGACAGCTGCCACGCGACCGGGTCACCGACGGTCTCGCCGGTCCGGAGGTAGAGCGACAGCCCGAGCATGCCCTGGTCCCAGCCGACGCCGACCGCGCCGGGGCCGTACTCGCCCCACATCTCGTCCGGTACGACCGCGGTGTGGTCCAGCTCGAGCCGTGTCGCGTGGTCTCCCTCGGCCGTGAGGCGCACCTCGAGCTCGGAGACGCTGGCCGGGTCCGATGGGTCCCCGTAGGCCCAGCTCACGCGGAAGCGATCCGGTCGTTCGCAGGCGAGGATCTCGCCGCCGGCATTGCCCTCCAGCTGGTACGTGCCTCCGACACGGTAGTCGCCGCTGATCGGCAGGAACCAGCGGCTGATCCGCTCCGGGCTCGTCAGGGCGTCCCACACGTCATCGATGGGCGCGTCGTACGTGCGGCTGAGGCGGATCGAGCGGCCCTCACCGGCGGGGATCCGGCCGCTGCCGACCGCACGTCGGACGGCGTCGATCTCGCGGACGATGTCGATCATCGGATGTGGTCCTCCTTCGATGGCTCGGTGGCGCCGGCGCGCACGCGCCGCTCGCGCTTGCCTCGGGCGAGCTCGGTCGCGAGCGAGTCGAGGCGCTGTTCCCAGAAGCGGCGGAACTGGTCGATCCACACATCGACCTCCTGGAGTGGGGCGGCGTCGACGGCGTAGAGCCGCCGCGCACCCTCGGGTCGGACCGTCGCGAAGCCGCTGTCGCGCAGGACCTTGAGGTGCTGCGAGACGGCCGGCTGCGAGATCCCGAACTCGTCCTGGACGACCGTGCCGATCGCCCCCGAAGTCAGCTCGCCGGTCGCGAGCAGCTCCAGGATCCGCCGGCGGACCGGGTCACCAAGGACGTCGAAGGCGTGCACGAGCGCCATCGTAGAAGGTTATGCTTATATAAGTCAAGCATGAATTATTGCCGTGGAGGAAGG
>DASPHN010000115.1:0-12691 GCA_035629655.1 Saccharimonadales bacterium (SeqCode)
CACATCCTGGCCCTGCGCAAGTCCGAGCCGAGCCTGGAGGACGTCTTCGTCGAGCTCGTCGGGCGTGGCTTCGGCGACGAGGACGGCGCCGAACGATCGAACGGCACGGACCGCGACGCCGGAAAGGGCTTGTACCCCGACGACGATCTGGCGACCGATGACGCCGAGGAAGCGGCGGCCCGGGACGAGGTCGCCTGAGGTGTCGGTCTACGAGTATCGCGCCACAGCCAGCCCCCAGGAGGCGGCCGAGTGGACGCCTCGCCAGGAGCTGCTGACCAACCTGCGGACGGTCGGCGGCCGAGCGTACCCACGCATCTCGGGCCTGTTTCGCGAGAAGTCGTGGGTCTTCTTCGAGATCCTGCTGCCGTTCCTGGCCACGTCGGCCTTCGTCTTCGTCTACCGCGCGCTGCAGGCGCCGCCCGAGTACATCGGCTTCGTCGTGCTGGGCGGAGCGATGACCGCGTTCTGGCTCAACATCATCTGGATGATGGCGAGCCAGCTGTGGTGGGAGAAGAGCCAGGGCAATCTCGAGCTGTACTTCGCCGCTCCAGGGTCGATCATGAGCGTCCTCTTCGGGATGGCCGTCGGTGGGATGGTCATGAGCTCCACGCGGGCGGTCGTCGTCCTCGTGATCGCGACGCTGATCTTCGGTGTCCAGTTCGCGGTCGACCAATGGCTGTTGTTGCTCGCGGTCTTCTTCCTCACCCTTGTCGCGTTGTATGGGCTCGGGATGATGCTGGCCAGCCTCTTCCTCATGTGGGGCCGCGAGGCGTTCCACCTCACCCAGCTGCTGACCGAACCGGTCTACTTCGTGAGCGGCCTGAACTTCCCCGTGGCGTCGCTGGGGTTCCTCGGCGCGCTGGCGCTGGCGACGCTCCCCCTGGCCGTCGGGCTCGATGCGATGCGCCAGCTCGCCTTCGTCGGGTCCGAGTTCCCGGTCGGCACGCCCTCGCCCGAAGCCGAGGCGCTGATCCTCGTCGCGATGACCGTGGTCTTCCTCGCAGCATCACGCTGGATGCTGCGGACACTCGAGCGGATGGCGCGGCGTGAGGGCCGACTGTCCGTGCGCTGGCAATGAGCACCGCGGTCGAGCCGCTCGAGCCGGCCGGCTTCGGCTCGCCGGAGTGGGGTGGGTTCGACCAGGGCCGGACGCGTGGTCGCGGCACCGAGGACATGGTGCGGTCGTTTCGGACGGCGGCCCATCTCGGCTGGCAGATGGAGGCCAACTGGACGGATCCGCTGCTGTTCTTCATCTACTCGGTGGCCAAGCCGCTGTCGGCGACGTTGATCCTCGTCGTGATGCTCGACATCATCAGCGGCGGCGCCGACCCGGCCTATCGAGCCTTCGTGGTCGTCGGCACCGCGCTCTGGTCGCTGGTGCTGGCCGGGATCGGTGGCCTTGCGTGGGCGATCCTGGACGACCGTGAGCGCTACCGGATGCTGAAGTACCTGTACGTCAGCCCGAGCGACTTCGTCGTCGTGCTCCTTGGTCGCGGCGTCGCGAGGTTGTCGGTGGGTGGCATGGGCGCCGTCATCACGATCGTCGTCGGCATCGTGTTCCTGGGCGTCCCGTTCGACCCCGCCGCCGTCGACGTGCCGTTGCTGCTCGTGATCATGGTCCTCGGGCTCGGCGCGATCATCGCGATCGGGCTCCTCCTCGCCGCGGTCGTCCTCCAGACCCGGTACGAGTCGTGGTCGTACCCCGAAGCGCTGGCCGGCGCGCTCTTCCTCGTGAGCGGTGTGGTCTTCCCCCTGTCGGTGTTGCCCACGCCGCTGCAGGCGATCGGCCTGCTCACGCCTCTGACGTGGTGGATCGAGGGCGTCCGGCACGCGGTCTTTCCGACCGGCCCGTCGTCGGTGGGCGGGCCGGGCAGCCTCTGGACGTCGCTCACCGGGACCGCCGCGCCCGACGCCGCCACGATCCTCCTGTCCTTGCTGGCGACCGGGGCGCTGGTTACACTCGCCGCCACCGGCATCTTCCGTGTCAGCGAGCACCGCGCGAAGGATCGCGGGCTCCTCGACCGGACCACCGGATCCTGAGGGAGGACAGACTCCGGATGCGGATCTACGAGGGCAGCCCGCGCCAGGACTTCGAGGAGGTCTTTCGCTCGATCGGCGCCTTCCTCGACCAGCGCGGCATGAAGGACGTCCTCCTCGTGGAGGCGCCGGACGGCTTCATCGTCCAGGGCCTGGTCACGGCCGGCGGCAGCTCCGGCGCCTGGTCGGAGTCGATGGGCAGCCAGACCAAGGAGACGCTGACCTTCCTCGACGACGACATCGCACGGTTCATGGAAGAGGCGGCCGCCCGCCGTGGCCGCGACACGCCGCCGCCGCCCGTCCACGAGGCCGGCTACTACGAGACGGCCTTCCGCGTGCTCGGCCGCTACATGGACGAGCAGAAGCCGCGCGACGTCTTCTTCTTCGAGCAGGACGGCGCGTTCGTCGTTCGCCTGCTGCGCGGCGGCCAAGCCGGGAGCAGGCACGAGCTCGCCGAATTCACCCGTGACGACATCGCCCAGATGGTCTCGTCGGGGCCGCGGCTACGCCAGCCGATGGACGCCCCGACCGGAGGATCCACCACCAGCGCCTGATCGCAGCACAAGGAGAACTCCATGAAGGCTCTCAAGACCGTCGCCGTCGCGCTCGGCATCACCCTTGCCGCGCTCATCGTCATCCCGCTCGCCGTCCTCGCCGGGCTGTTCGTCTGGCTGAAGCTGACCGAGGAGGCGGACGAGGAGCTGCTCGAGCTCGACCGCGAAGGCGTCTGAGCGAGCCCGCCGCGCCCGGCGAACCCGGGGCGCGAGCGGCGGACCTGCCTGCCTCGCCGTCGACGCCCGCCGCTGGAGCGGCGGGCGTCGGTGTGTCCGACCCCACGCGGCCGGCTCGCGGTCCCGGCCCCAGCGCGCCCTCCGGACAGGCCGTCCGGACCTTCGACCGACGGCTCGCCGAGGCGGCCGTCCTGTTCGTCATGGTCCTGTGGGCCGCGAACTTCATCGTGGTCAAGAGTGCGATCACCGCGCTGCCGCCCGTCGCCTTCACGTTCCTGCGCTATTCGATCGCGGCGATCACCCTGCTCATCCTCCTGCGTTGGCGCGAGGGCGCGTTCACGCTGCCACGTGGCGACCTGCTCAAGATCGGCCTGCTCGGTGCGGTCGGGTTCGGGTGCTACCAGATCCTGTGGACGGTCGCGCTCCAGTCGATCCCGGCCGGTGACTCAGCCCTGCTGATCGCGACGACCCCGGTCCTCACGGCACTCCTCGCAGTCGCCGTGGGGGCCGAGGCGCCCAATACCGTGAAGCTGATCGGGGCGGTCGTGTCGTTCGTCGGCGTGGGCCTCGTGATCGCCGCCGGACCCGGGCTCGATCTCGGGGCGTCGCTCGTCGGTGACCTGCTGACCCTCGCCGCCGCCGCGTGCTGGGCGGTCTATACAGCCTTCGGGGCGACCGTCCTGCGCCGCCACTCGCCGCTCGTGACGACGACCTGGGCGATCGTCGCCGGCACGATCTTCCTGGCGCCGGTCGGGATCGCCCAGCTGGCCACCGTGGACCCCGCCGTCTTCGGGCTGCCGGTCATCCTCGCCCTGCTGTATGCCGGCACCCTCGCGGCCGGGATCGCCAATGTCATCGTCTTCCACGGCGTGAAGCTGCTGGGACCGACGCGGATCACGGCGCTGCAGTCGCTCGTGCCGGCGCTCGCCGTGGTGCTCGCCGCGATCTTCCTGTCGGAGCCGATCCGGCCGGCGCAGATCATCGGCGGAGCGGTGATCCTGGCGGGCGTCGCCCTGCTTCGGCGTGGGGCCTGGCCGTCCCGCCCGGCCCGGCCGGTCATGCTCGGCGGCACGTGAGCGACCAGGCGCCGCCCCCCGCCGAGGCCCAGGGCTCGGCCCCGCACGTCCCCCCGCTCGAGGCGGACGCGCCGCCGCTGGCCCTGCTCATCGACTATGACGGCACGATCTCCCTGACCGACGTCACGGACCAGGTGATGGCCGAGCACGTGCCGGGGGTCTGGGAGGAGGCGGCCGCTCGATACGACGCCGGCCTCATGGGCTCCCGCCGGCTCATGGCCTGGGAGATGGATCTCGTCCGGGCGGACCCGGCGGCCATGCTCGCGACGGCCGCCGCGCAACCCCACGACCCGGGCTTCGTGCCGTTCGTGCGGCGAGCCCAGGCCGCCGGCATCCCGATCGAGATCGTCTCGGACGGCTTCGGCTTCTTCATCGAGCCGGCGCTCGTGCGGCTTGGTGTCCCGGACCTGCCCATCGTGACCGCCCGGACCACGTGGACCGGTGACCGCCCGACGATCGAGTTCCCCAACGGCCACCCTCGCTGCTTCATCTGCGGCACCTGCAAGCGGGCTCGGGTCCTGGCCCATCGGGCGGCCGGGCGGCAGGTGGTCTTCATCGGTGACGGCGAGAGCGATCGATACGCGGCGGGCTACAGCGACATCGTGTTCGCCAAGCGGCTCCTCGAACGCCGGTGCGAGGAGGCAGGCTGGCCGTACCGACGCTGGACGGCCTTCGCCGAGATCGACGCCTGGCTCGAAGCCACGCTCGAGACGTTCGCCGCCGATCCGTCGTCCCTCGCGCGGGTGGCGCCCGGCGCCCCACCGCCGCGCGGCTTCTTCTGCGGACCGGAGGCCTGGGGTGAGGGCCTGGTCGACCCACCGGCGGACGCCTGGGGCTAGGTCCAGCGCTCCCAGTGGGCGAACTCCTCGAACGGCCGCCAGCCGCGCTTGAGGCTCGGTGAGCGGATGTCCGGCAGCGGTCGCCCGACGGGCATGACGCCGATCGGCACGAACTCCTCCGGGATGCCCAGATACGGCCGCAGGGCGTCGACGTCCGGTCCGACGAACCCGCAGCCGAGCCCCTCGTTCACGGCGGCCAGCATGATGTTCTGCATGGTCGCGCCGATATCGACCCACCAGTAGGGGATCGGCCAGTCGATCTCGCGGCCATCCTCGTCGACCTTGTCCGCTTCCTGGTAGCGGCGGTGGTAGATGTCGGCGCTGACGCACGGGATGAACTGCGCGGCGCATTCGCTGATCCACGGCCCGAAGTCGGCCTCGTACGCCGCTTCGTGGCTCAGCCGCGCGACCTCACGGCGACGGTCCGGGTCGGTCACGACGACGAGCCGCTGGCCCTGGCTGAATCCGGCCGAGGGCGTCCGCTGGGCGAGCCGCGCGATGCGCTCGATGACCGCCCGGTCGACCCCACCCTCCTCGAACCGCCGGACCGCCCGGCGGCGCATGACGACATCGACGAATTCCATCGCGAGCCTCGCTGCGGGTGGTCCCGATTCGCCACCGGGGCCGGGATTCTGTAGCATCAGAAAAACCCCGGAGGAACCACGACCCATGGCGAAGTATGTCTTCGTGACCGGCGGCGTCACGAGCAGTCTTGGCAAAGGCATCACCGCCGCCAGCGTCGGGAGGATCCTCAAGGCCCGTGGGCTGCGAGTCTCGATCCTCAAGCTGGACCCGTACATCAACGTCGACCCCGGGACGATGAGCCCATACCAGCACGGCGAGGTCTTCGTCACTGACGACGGCGCCGAGACCGACCTCGACCTCGGGCACTACGAGCGCTTCATCGACGCCAACCTGAGCCAGCTCAGCAACGTGACCACGGGCCGCATCTACCAGGCGGTCATCGCCAAGGAGCGCCGCGGCGACTACCTCGGCGGCACCGTCCAGGTCATCCCGCACATCACCAACGAGATCAAGGAGCGGATGGGCCGTGTCGCCAACGACGGCGACCCCGACGTCGTGATCGTCGAGGTCGGCGGGACCGTCGGCGACATCGAGAGCCTGCCGTTCCTCGAGGCCATCCGCCAGATGCGCAAGGACGTGGGCCGGGCCAATGTCCTGTACGTCCACGTGACGCTGCTGCCCGCCCTGGCCGCGACCGGCGAGCTGAAGACCAAGCCGACCCAGCACTCGGTCAAGGAGCTGCGTGGCATCGGCATCCAGCCGGACATCATCGTGCTCCGCTCCGATCATCCGGTCAGCGACGAGATCCGGGACAAGATCGCGCTCTTCACCGACGTCGCGCCCGAGGCCGTCATCCCCGCCGAGACCGCGGAGACGATCTACGAGGTCCCCCTCCAGTTCGAGGAGCTCGGCCTGGGCCGGCTCATCGTCCGTGAGCTCGGCCTCGGCGATCCCGACGTCGAGCCGGACCTTGCCGGCTGGCGCGCCCTGGTCGCCCGCATCAAGGCGCCCAAGCCGCAGCTCGAGATCGCCCTCGTCGGCAAGTACATCGAATTGCCCGACGCGTACCTGAGCGTGACCGAGGCCCTCCGCCATGCGGCCTGGGCCCACGAGGTCGATGCCAAGGTCCGCTGGGTCGATTCAGAGTCGCTCACCGCCGAGAACGTCGGCGATCGGCTGGCCGGCGTGGCCGGCGTCCTCGTCCCGGGTGGCTTCGGCCATCGCGGCATCGAAGGGAAGGTGCTCGCTGCCCACTACGCTCGCGACCGGCGCATCCCGTACCTCGGGCTGTGTCTCGGGCTGCAGTGCGCGGTGATCGAGTTCGCGCGCGACGTGGTGGGCTCGGCGGACGCGAATTCGACCGAGTTCGACATGTTCACCGAGCATCCCGTGATCGACTTCATGCACGACCAGCGGGACATGGAGGACAAGGGCGGGACGATGCGGCTCGGGCTCTACCCGGCCAAGCTGACCCCGGGCTCCAAGGCCGCCGCGGTCTACGGCCAGGAGGTCATCTACGAGCGCCATCGACACCGCTTCGAGGTCAACAACAAGTACCGTCAGACCCTCGAGGCGGCGGGCATGATCCTGTCCGGCCAATCGCCGGACGGACGCCTCGTGGAGATCGTCGAGTTGGCCGATCACCCGTGGTTCGTGGCCAGCCAGTTCCACCCGGAGTTCAAGAGCCGGCCGGAACGGCCCCATCCGCTCTTCGACGGGTTCGTCGGCGCGTCGATCGCCGTCGGCGACGGCCGTGAACCGGAGCTCAAGCCCCGGCATATCGCCGCCACGCCGACGATCGCCGCGCCGGTGCCGGTGGTTGCCGCCTCGGCCGATGGCACGTCCACCATCGGGGCCGCCTCGGCGACCCCCGCCGATGTCGTCGAGTCCGTCCCCGGCTCCTGACGCCGCGCTCGCACCACCTCTCGCCACGCGGGCGATCGGTGGTTTCGGCACGTCCATCGTCGGTGGCGGCGTCCTCGGCGCCGCAGCCTGGCTCTCCGACCAGCTCGACTATCCGCTCGGCCTGCTGATCCCCGCCAACGCGATCGGCGTGTGGCTGGGTGTGGCGTTCGCGTTGGGTGCGTCGGCCCGGACGATCCCGACGGGCGCGCTGCGCGGACTCATCGGGTTGCTCTCGGCGGTGGCCGTCTACTACCTGCTGTTCGCCGTCCTGGGCGACGGGTTCCGGGCCATCGGGGCCTCCCATGCGGCCACGATCTGGGGGGTCGTCGCACTCGTGGCGGGTCCGATCATGGGCGGCGCGGGCGCGATCTGGCGGTACGGCGTCGGCTGGCCCAGGGCGATCGGCGTCGCGGTCCTGGCCTCGGCCCTACTCGCCGAGGGAATCGTGTTCGGCGGGCCGAGGGTGGTCGGCCTCGATCGCTTCGATGTCGATCCGGGCGCCATCCTCTTCCTCGCTGAGATCGTCATCGGGGGCCTGCTGCCGTTCCTCCTGCTCGGTCGCGGAGAGCGGTTGCGCGGCTACGCGGCCACCGCCGCCTTCGCCGTCATCGCGGCCGTCGCGATCGGCCCGGTGACGGCGCTCATCCGCGGTCTGGCCGACCGCTTCTGACCCGGCACCTTCAGGTGCGACCGAAGTCGGGTGTAGCATCGACCGCGATGGAGATCCAGCGTTGATGCACGTGATCGTCGCCGTCACGACCCGTGACGGCGACCGGCCCCCGCCCGGCGTGCCGATGCGGGTCGAGATCCGCGATACCTCGCTGGCCGATGCGCCCTCGGTCACCGTCGCCATGGTCGAATCGACGGTCCGGGGCGTGCAGGGCGCCTGGCTCGACACGGTCGAGGTGTCGTTCGACCACGATCCGTCGCAGTGCTCGATCTACGTCCATCTCGACGTCGACGGCGATGGCCGGGTGAGCATCGGCGACTACGTCACGATGGCTTCGTACCCCGTGCCCGCGACGGACGCGACCCGGGTGACCGTCGAGGTGCGCCGGGTCGTGTGAGCCAGTCGGCCATCGCCCGGGTGATGGGCTGGCCGGTCCGCAGCTCGATGAACAGGAACTCGCCGGCCGTGTTGCACTCGAGGAAGACGTGCTCGCCGGACGGCGTCCGGCGCAGGTCGATCGCTCCGTAGACCAGGCCCATCCGGTCCATGTACGCCCGAAGCCGGGCGACGACGACGGCCGGCAGCTCGGTCGCGGTGGTGTTCGCCTGGCCGAGGCTCATCCGGAAGTCCACCGGGTAGTCGGTCGCCGACGCGTCGATCGCGGCGGCGAACAGCTGGTCCCCGACGACCGTCACCCGGATGTCGGCGACGGCCTCGATGTACTGCTGGAAGATGACCGGGGCGAGGCGCACCGATGCGATCGATGCCAGCTCGTCTTCGGTCACGAGCCGCGTCTCCCGCCAGACCCGATGGGTGGCCGAGAAGGTCTTGAAGATCGTCCGTCCCAGGCCGACCTCGTGGATGAACGTGCGAGCGGCGTCCGGGTCGGAGGTGATGCGGGTCCGCGGCACAGTCAAGCCGACCTCGGCCGCGACGCGCAACTGGTGGGTCTTTCGGCCGGCCATCTCGTCGACGCCGGGCGGGTTGCACCACGGCGCATCCAGCAGCATCCAGACGCCATGGATCGCCTCGTTCCACTCGCCCGCCGTGAACATCTGTGCGTCGTGGCCATCGATCGAGGAGACGTCTGCGACCTGCGGTCGGCGCCACCACACCGCCGTGGCCGAGGAGAGGTCGAGGATCGGCCCGCCGTCCTCGCGGTAGCCGACGCTCGGGCGCGCCGGATCGGCATAGTCGACCGTCAGCGCGGCACGTCCCGGGAAGGCGGAGATATCGAGTAGGAGCACCTCCTGCCCCTCGCTCCGAAGGAGGTCGGTGACCCGCACGGCGTGCGGGTCACCGGGATGCGAGATGACGACGATCACGGTCGGGCGCTCAGCGACCGCCCTGACCACCGCCCGCCATGGCCTGCTGGAGGGCCGCGGCGAGCTCGTCGTACTGTCCCTGGAGGGCCGTGCGCGCCGCTTCGAGCTGGTTCAGCTGCTCGGCGAGCGCGACGAGCTGGGCATCGAGAGCGGCGACCGCATCGGCCGCGCCCCCCGCTCCGGCGTCGCGGGCGATGGCCCCCGGCGCCTGGTGACGAGTGGTCATCGCGAACGGCAACTGGCCACCGCCGAGGCGGCCGAGGCCGCCGACGCCCGGGTTCACGACGGGGTTCACGACCCGGCCCAAACCTCCCGGGTTGATCGTCTCGACCCAGGTCTCGGTCGGATCCCAGGAGCCTTCCTTGATGGTGTCGTCGACCTGCTCCTTGAAGGTGTCCCGGATCTGCTCCTTGATGGTGTCGTCGATCTGTTCCTTCCGGGTGTCGCGGATCTGCTCCTTGATCGTGTCGTCGACCTGCTCCTTGAAGGTGTCGCGGATCTGCTCCTTGATGGTGTCGTCGATCTGTTCCTTCAAGGTGTCCCGGATCTGCTCCTTGATCGTGTCGGCGATGAGCTCCTTCTTGGTGTCGTTGATGACCTCCTTCAGGGTGTCGGCCGGGGACTCCTTGATGGTCGGCATGATCGGGCACATGACGTTGGCGGAGGCGATGTCGCCGGCGCTCAGGCCCGTGCGCTGGCCGATCGTGGCAGCCGCATCGATCGGGGTGATCGTGTCGCTGCCGTCCACGGAGAAGGCATCGCGCGGGTAATGCATGATCGAGCCGTAGTCGTACCCACCGACATCGTCGCCGTCGGTGATGTGCTGGTTGAAGTTGTGCTCTCGACCGGGCTGGATCTTGTCCCAGTGGATGGTCACGAACGCGTCGCGGTCTTCGCGACTCTGCTCATGCCAGAAGCCGATCGCATGCCCGATCTCGTGGATCGTGTTGCCGGTCGTGCAGCCGGCCTCGAGCGTGATGAACTGCTGGTTCCCCTGCCGTCCGACGTTCGACGAGCAGCCGGTTCCGGGCCGGAACGTGACGAAGGCCACCTCGGTCGTGCGTGCCACGAACCGGAAGCCGGTGTTCGCCTGCCAGTGGGCGATGGCGTCCGTCACGCGAGCCTGGTCCGGCAGCGCCGCATCGATCGTGAACGGCACCGTGCAGTCCGGCCAGCGGAATTGCGCACCGGAGATCACGACGCTGTCGACGATCCCGCTCGCGAGCGATGAACGGAGGCGGGCGGTCGTCGCCTCGACCTCCTCGACGGTCCCGAGGACGATGTCGCCCTCGAACATGGCCAGGCCGTCGACGACGGCGTACTGGACCGGTCTGGCATAGAAGGTGCTGCCCGAGATCAGGGCGGTCCGCACCTCCTCGCTGGTGCGGAGCTCGCCGTCGCCATCATCGGACCGACCGCCTCGTCGACGGCTGCCTGGCCGTTGTGCCATCGCGGCACCCCCTTGTGCGCGCGGGGTGACGCGTGCGGCATCCGTGCAGTACGGTCCACCCCCGCGGCCTCGGACGCTACCAAGCCCGCGTCATCGAGCCGTTTGGCGGTCCCGGTCCCGCTTCGACATGCCGCCGTCACGCCCCGGCGCCGAGCCTCACCGCCCGGTGAGGGATCGGAGCGTAGTATCGGGACACCACCCTGCAGGAGCGACCCATGAAGATCTTCCTCGACACCGCTGACATCAACGAGATCAAGACCGTCGCCCGATGGGGCGTCCTCGACGGCGTCACCACCAACCCGACGCTCTATGCGAAGGTCGGCGGCTCGTACGAGGACATCCTCCGCGAGGTCTGCGCCATCACGCCCGGGCCGGTCAGCGCCGAGGTCGTCGCCGACGACGTCGATGGCATGCTGGCGGAAGGGCGCGCCTTCGCGAAGCTGGCCCCGAACATCGTCGTCAAGGTCGCGATGAGCGAGAACGGTCTGGAGGCGATCAGCCGCTTCGCCGATGAGGGCATCAAGACCAACTGCACCCTGATCTTCAGCGCGAACCAGGGGCTCCTCGCCGCCAAGGCCGGCGCGTCGCTCCTGTCGCCGTTCGTCGGCCGGCTCGACGACATCAACCAGGACGGGATGGGCGTCGTCCGCGACCTTGCCGAGATCGTGGCCATCCACGAGCTCGAGACCGAGGTCCTCGCCGCCTCCATCCGGAACCCGTTGCACATGACCCAGGCCGCGCTCGCCGGCGCCCACGTCGCGACCCTTCCGTTCAAGGTCCTCAAGCAGATGGTCCACCACCCGCTGACCGAGTCCGGGATCGTCCAATTCAAGCAGGACTGGACGAGCGCGCGAGAGGCAGCCGCGGCCAAGGACGGGGCTGCCAAGCAGGAAGTGGCGGCGACGGCGCAGAAGCCCGGGGAATAGGCCAGGCGGGCGTCCGCGACAGTCGCCGTCGCGTCAGCCGAGCGAGCCGCCCCCGATCCAGCGACCGGCTCGCAGCACTCGTCGGACGTCAAGGTCCGCCCCGAGCTCGACCACGTCGGCGCGCTGCCCGACCGCCAGCCGGCCGCGATCGGTGACACCGAGCATCGCCAGCGGGTTGCGTGACGCCGCGGCGATGGCGGCCGGCAGCGGGACGCCGGCCGCGACGAGGTTCCGCACCGCGTCGTCGAGCGCGATGACCGAGCCGGCGAGGGTGGTCGTCCCGACGAGAGTCACCCGCCGACCGACCACCTCGACCTCCAGTCCGCCGATCGTGGCTCGGCCCTCGGCCGTCCCGGCCAGGGAGATGGCGTCGCTGACCAGCAGGAGACGATCGGGCCCCTTCATGCGCGTGATCAGCGGCCACAGCGCCCGATGGACGTGTTCGCCATCGGCGATCAGCTCGACGAAGACCTCGTCGTCGGTGAGGGCCGCGACCGCCAGGCCCGGGGCGCGGTGATCGACGCCGCTCATCGCGTTGAACAGGTGCGTGGTCGATGTCCCGCCCGCGGCATAGCCCGCTTCGGCCGCGTCGACGTCGGCTGCGGAGTGACCCATCGAGGCCCGGATGCCCCGCGCTCGGAGGCGCTCGATGAGGGCCAGCGCGCCGGGCCGCTCGGGCGCGATCGTCATCAGGCGCAGGCCATCGAGGAGCGGCTCGATGTCCGCCTCGGAGACGTCCGCCGGGTCACGCAGGAACTGGGGCTCGTGGGCACCTTTGCGGGCGGCTGAGAGGAACGGACCCTCGAGGTTGAACCCGAGCGGCTCCGCCCCGTCGCCCGGGGCAGCGGGGATCCAGCTCCGGACCCGGTCCGCGAACTCGACGAGCGTCGGGAGTGGCGCGGTGACCCCTGTCGGCAGGAACGACGTCACGCCGCGGCGGAGCAGCGCGCGAGCCATCCCATCGAGGGCGGCGAGGTCGCCCATCGCATCGTGCCCGCCCCAACCGTGCACGTGGACATCGACGAAGCCCGGGGCGAGGTAGGGCAGCGCATCCTCGGGCGTCTCCGCGCCGGTGTCCCACGCATCCCCCACCGGTTCCAGTGCGTCGATGACCCCATCGACCACGACCAGCCGACCGAGCACCACCCGGTCCTCGAGGACGAGGTGGCCGTGCAGGACGAGTCGATCGCTCATGTGCCGACGTGGA
>DASPHN010000116.1:0-7281 GCA_035629655.1 Saccharimonadales bacterium (SeqCode)
ACCGTCGGTTCATCCGGCGCCACGAGGTGATTGACGATCGCGACGGCCATCCGGCCCGCCTCGAGGCCGACCTGCTCCTCGCGGTACTCGAAGATGCAGTTGTACTGGCCATGCGGTCCGGCCGCGCGCGTCTTGCCGTGGCGGACATCGGTGCCGGCGAGGTTCTGGAACTCGAGGGCGACGTGCTCGGCGATGTGGCCGGCCCACGTGCCCTCGCGCAAGCGCGTGACGAAGCCGCCCCGGCGGCCGAGCGAGCAGGCGTGGTCCTCGAGCGTGGGGATGAGCGCGACGAGCGCGTCGGTGAAGCCGGGGAGCTTGTTGGACGGGAAGTCCTCGAGCACGCCGAGATCCACAAGGAGTCGGATGACCGGCTCACGGGCCCAGTAGTTCGGGCCGCGCAGGATGCGCGTCTCGAGGATCCGCAGCGTCGGGGCGGGACCGCTCGCGGAGACGCCGGCGACGGCCTTGGACCGGGTACGCCTGGCCTGGGTCGTCGACGGTTCCGCGGTCTCGGTCACGCTGTCCTCCGGTGCGCTGCGCGGGTGCCTCGTGGCGGCCAGTGTACGGCCGGGTCTGTCAGCTGGAAGCGGCCTCGCCGCCGGGCAACGCATGGAGGGTCGGGGCCAGCACCCGCTGTCGCCGGCGAAGGTCGAAGCGGTATCCCGCCGGTAGGGAGTGAAGCACCACACCGCTGATCATCAGCGGCCGGTGGCCATGCACCTCCCACGCATCGGTCTCGGAGCCGGCGCCGTCGACGACGGTGATCGAGCCGCGACCGATGACCTCCATGACGTGGTCGGGGCTGACGACGCCGGCCGTGTCCTCGTCCACGCCGAGACCCAGCAGGCTCGGGTTCTGAGCGATGAGGCTGAGCAGGCGGCCGAGCCGATTCCGTTGCTGGAAGTGCTGGTCCACGATAACGCCCGGCAGCACGCCGAGACCGGCCGCGATCTGGGCCATCCGATGCTTGGGGGTCGCGCCGCTCGCCCCGAACGCGATCATGTGGCTCGACATCGCCGAGGCCCCGGCGCTGGTGCCGGCGACCACCGCGCCTTGCCGGAACTGATCCAGGACGGCGTCGGCCAGGCGGGTACCGCCGATCGTGGACGACAGGCGGAGCTGGTTGCCGCCGGTCATGAAGATGCCGGTCGCGTCGCGGATGGCGAGCGCCGCCGTCTCGTCGTTTGCCTGGGGCCGGGTCATCGCGTGGATGGTCCGGACCTTGCCCACCCCGAGCTCACCGAAGACGGCTCGGTATCGATCGCCGGCCTCCTGGCCGAGCGACGAGGCCGTCGAGATCACCGCGACGGTGGCGTCGCGCCCCCCGGCGAGCGTGACGAAGCGGCTCAGGATGACGCGGTCGCGGACCTTGTCCTCCGCGCCGCCGATGATGATGACGGATCCATCGGTCACGAGGCTGGCGGCTCCGAACGTGTTCGCGACAGGATACCGGTCGCATCGAGAGGTCGTGCGAGAATGCCCGCGCGATGGCCGACCCTCCCGCGCCACCCGACCTGCAGCCTGTTCCCGGCACGGCCCGTGGGCGTGGTCGCATCGTCGTCGACCTCGGGAGCCTCCTCGATCCGCCCACGCGGCGACGGGTCGGCGTCTTCCGGCGGGCCCTGCGGCGTGAGGCCTCCCGACTGCACGACCACCGCCGCCTGCTGGCGATCATCCTCCTGAGCGTCACGTTCTCCCTCCTCGCGGCCGGGATGATCGCTCGCGGCGAGGCGGCGGGCGCGGACGCCCGGGCGTACTGGGCCGGCGTCCGGCTGTGGCTCAACGGCGGCGACCCGTACCACCCGACCGGGCCGTTCCTGCCGTATGTCTACGCGCCCTGGATGCTGCCGCTCTTCGCGCCGTGGGCGATCCTGCCCTGGGACGTCGCCTGGTTCGTGTGGCGCGGCGGGACGATCCTGCTCCTGCTCTGGACGATCCATTGGGCGTACCGCCGACGGCCGCTGACGACGGCGGTGATCGTCGCGATCCTCGCCTTCCCGTTCGGGGCGAACCTCGACACGGGCAACATCAACCTCCAGCTCACGCTGATGCTGTGGGGTGCCCAGTTCACCGGGCCGCGCCTGGGCGGTCTCCTCTGGGCGCTGGCGACCTGGATGAAGTGGGTGCCGGCGGTGGTCTGGCTGATCCTGGGGCCACGCCACAAGCTGTGGGGGCTCCTGTGGCTGGCCCTCTCGATCGCGCTCAGCCTGGCTTTGTTGCCGATGACGATCCTGCAGTTCCAGGCGCTCTTCGGGTTCGGCGCACGACCGGTCCGGCTCGACTACCTCGTCTTCCTGTGGGCGTTCGTGCCCTGGCTGTACGAGCGCGCCGGGACGCGCGATCTCGCCCGACCGGCGACCTGGTCGGCCCTAGCCCGAGAGACGGCGCGGGGCGCCCGACGATCGTTGCCCTTCCTGCGGCCCCTGCCCGGCTGAGCGCGGCCCGCACCGCGCGGGCCGTCGCCCGGCCATCGTGCGGCCCTGCTCAGGCCGCTTCGGGCACCAGGTCGGTCCGCAGCTCGCGGCGCCGCTCGTCGACCGGGCGCAGGAGCAGCGCCCCGACCCCGAAGAGGGCGACGCCCAGCCACAACGCGGCACGCGGTCCGGCGTCACCGCCGACGGCATCCATGAGCGACCCGCCGACGGCGATCGCCAGCACGCCGGCCGACGCGGTGGCGACGTTCGAGAGGCCCATGTATCGACCGGACGAGGCCTTCGGGATGATGTCGGTCATCAGCGCCCAGTCGACCGCCAGGAAGATCCCGGCGGACAGGCCGTAGAGGGTCGAGCCGAGGAGCGCGACCGGGAAGGACGGCGCGATGGCCGCGAAGGCCAGACCG
This sequence comes from Saccharimonadales bacterium (SeqCode), assembly GCA_035629655.1. GTDB lineage: Bacteria > Chloroflexota > Limnocylindria > Limnocylindrales > CSP1-4 > SPCO01. The sequence continues at coordinate 2,840 of DASPHN010000116.1, forward strand.
ACCGCCCCGATGGCGCAGCTGACGTAGATGACCGGCTTACGCCCGACTCGATCCGAGATGCGCGCCGAGGGGACGACCGCGATGACGGTGCCGAGGGCGACCAGCCCCACCATGACGATGAAGGCGGCGCCCGCCTCTTCCTGGCTCATCCCCAGCGACCGGGCCAGGTAGAAGGCGGCCAGGTTGGTCAGGATGCCGCCGGCCATGAGGACCGCGAGTCGCGAGCTCACCAGCCAGAGGAAGCTGCGCTCGCGCAGGATGTCGGTCCCCCACGCTTCGGCGGCGATCGAGGCCCACGATCGCCCGTTGCGTGGCTTGGGGGGCGTCCCCTCGCGGACCCGGATGACGACCGACAGCATCGTCACGAGCTCCAGGATGCCGAGCGCGACGAGGCCGAGCGCGAACTGATCGGTGGCGACGGCCAGCCCGCCGATGACGAAGCCCGACACGTTCCCGAGGATCTGCATCATGCCGACGAGGGCGCTCGCGAGGCCGACCTGCGGTCCCGGGACGAGATCGGGGACGTAGCCCTGGAACGGACCCTGGGCGAAGTTCGAGCTGAACTGGAGCAGGGCGACGAACGCCGCGATCGCGAGCAGGTCGTTGCTCAGCGCGATGCCGACGAGGAAGACGACATCCAGCACGGAGCCGATGAAGATGTACGGCTTGCGACGGCCCCAGCGCGAGACGGTGTAGTCGGAGATCGAGCCGATGGTCGGCTGGACGATGACCGCGATGATCGCGCCGCTGATCGAGACGAGGAACAGTGCCCGGCCAGCGCTGTCCTCGTCAGCCAGGCCGTCGAACTGCAGGCGACCGCCGAGGATGAAGGCCAGCCCGGCGAAGATGGCGGTCAGGCCGAGCCAGTAGAGGGAGAGCCGGAACAGCTCGCGTCGCGGCAGCAGCTCGATGGGCCGGCCGGTCGCGGGGTCGACTGCGGGGGTCATGCGTCCACCCTTTACCTTCGGTGCCCCCCAGCACCGTTTGGACTTAGAACGCGGGAAGCGGCTCGCTGTTAGGGGCAAGCGAGACGGTCGTGCCCAGCCGGACCACGTGACGGTCGGTGGCCCCCGGTGCGACGAGTCGGAAGAGCGAGCGGTCGATGGAGTACAGGCCGGTCGCGACGAGGTCCAGGCGCCCGAGTCGGAACGCGAACACCGGGTTCTCGGTGTTGCCGGCGTAGTGGTGCACGTCACCGGTCGCGGTGATGACCGCGAGGTTGGCCTGGCCCCCGAAGCGCTCGTGGAGCGAGGTCAGGAGGCCCGGGACCTCGGCGTCACCGGCCGTCGTCCAGCGGTCCTCGAGCCAGCGGGCGCCGACCTCGGTATCGGCACGACCATGGATGCGACCCTGCGCCCGGTACGCCTCGCGCAGGGTTCGGTACTCGCGCAGGTCGCCGTTGTGGCTGAACGCGAAACGTGCAGCCGGATCGTCGAACGGCTGGGTGTCCGCGAGCTGGAGCGTCGACAGCTTGGACGGCCGCCGGAGGTGGACGAGCGCGCTCGTCGTCTCGACACGGCCGACCGACGCCTGGCCGGCCGGATCGTCGCGAAACGCGCGGACGTCCCGATGGCTGTGCAGACGGCCGTCGTCGCCGAGCCAGGCCGCGCCCCAGCCATACCCAGCCAGCCCGAACCGTTCCAGGCGCTCCGTGAACGGCCACAGCTCGTCGAGCCGGAACGGCTCGGCGGCGCGGACGACGTAGTGCTCGCACATGGCGAGCGCGATGATACGCGGCCCCGGCGGGCGGCTGGAGTGCTCGGGCGCGGTCCGTCGCCTCAGCGCTCGAGGCGGCGCCGGATCTCGCGCGGGTACTCGGGAAAGTAGCGGCTCACGACCGCGAGATCAAAGCTGGCGAGGATCGAGGCGCTCGATTCGCGCTCGAGCAGGAACTCGAAGGTGGTCTCCACGAGCCGCTCCGCGTCGTCGATCGTCGCCGGGCTGGCCAGGCCGGCCACACCGGCCGGGTCGATGGTCACCGCGTGCTCGGTGCGTCGGCCATCCTGGTCGGTGCGGACCTCGCAGGCCCAGCCCGCGCCATCGGGCGCGCAGACGACGTCCAGGCGGCTCACGGCCGCGGACCCTGGCAGCTCGGGCACCAGTACGTCGAGCGCGGCAGGTCCGTGCCCTGGCGGGTCACCTCGATCGGCGCACGGCAGCGACGGCACGGGCGGCCACGGCGACCGTAGACGTACAGCGCCCCGTTCGCGCCTCGGTCGCCCGCCGTCGTGACGCGCTCGGGTCCCCGTCGCGGATCGACGTTCGCGAGCAGCAGCCGCTGCGCTGTCGCGATCAGCCGGTCGAGCGTCGCGTCGTCCAGGTCGCCGACCGCCGCGAACGGCGAGACCCGCTCCATCCACAGGATCTCGTTCTTGTAGACGTTGCCGACCCCGGCCATCGCCCGCTGGTCGAGCAACGCCGGTCCGATCTCCATCGTCGCCCGCGAGGGATCCCGCAACCGTCGATGCACCTCGACAGCATCGAACGCCGGGTCCAGGAGATCCGGCCCGAGGGCCGACAGCGATGGATGGAGGTGCGCGGCGCGAGCCTCGAAGAGCTCGACGACCGGGGCGTCGAAGCAGACCGCGACGCTGCCGTCGACCTCGAGCACGAGCCGCGCGCGCGCCGGCGGTCGCCGCCAGCGCTCACCGGGCCGGTATCGGTGCCACGAGCCGTGCATCCGGAGATGCGTCCGCAGCTCCAGTCCGCCGTCGAAGCGGATCAGGAGGTTCTTGCCCTGCGACTCGACCGCGTCGATCCGCTTGCCGACGACCCGGTGGACCTGGGGCACGGCACCCGGTCCCTGGGCGCGAGCCGAGCGGACGTCGCGACCGACCAGGTACGGGCGCAGGCCGGCGGCAGTCCGGAAGAGCGTGTCGCCTTCGGGCATCGATGCGCCTCCGCTCGGCTCAGCGCGTGCTGCGCAGGGTCAGGCCGCGGTAGCCGGCCGCGAAGCCCGCCTCGAGCAGCCGGTCCCTGACCGGCGACTCGCCGATCGGGCCGCCATCGGCCTTGCGGATCACGAGCTCGCGGACGCGCCCGCTCGAGACGAGACGAGCCAGGCCGTCCACGGCACGGCGAAGGACGTCGGGGTCGTCGGCCGCGGGCAGCGTCTGCAGGGTGGATCCACCGCGCTCGAGGTAGAGCGCCGCGATCCCGTCCACGAGCACGACGTAGGCTCCGGCCGCACGCTGGTACGGCCGCCGGTCCGCATCGTCCCGGCGTGGCCAGGGCAGTGCGGCGCCGTACGGGTTGGCCGGATCCGCGGCGGCGAGCAGGTGCACCGGTCGCTCGATCGTCGACGGTGCAGCATCGCGGGCAGCGCGAAGACGATCCAACGCACCAGCCAGCGCGAACTGCGCAGCCCCGAGACCGTCGACGAAGTAGCCGCGCCGGATCCGACCCGCGTCCTCGAGCGCCCGCAGGATCGGGTAGACCGCGGAGAAGCCGCCATCGAGGCCCTCCGAGGCCACGGCCTCGCGGGTCAGGACCCCGTGACGCTCCAGCAGGGCGAGCGCCTGGGCGTGGAGGCGTTCCGTCGTGGTGAGATCTTCGAGCGGCTCGACGAGCGACCAGCGGCCCGCCGCCTCTGGCGGCCCGAGGGCGGTCAGCCGGCTCGGCCGTTGCCGGCGCTGGCCGTTCCCACCGCTCGGCCGCTTCCAGCGCAGGGCGCGGAGCGGGGCGAACGTGTCGTTCGTGACCTCCCCGGCCCAGACGAGGTCCCAGAGCGCGTCGAGCCGCTCCCGGTCCGAGGCACCCGCCGCGCCGATGACGAGCTCGCGATAGAAGCTCGCCCCACGCTCGGCCAGGCGCTCGCGGATGCGATCGTGGAGCGGATCGGACGGGCGGTCGGTGCCATCGGGCAGGCCGATCGGGCGGAGCGCGTCCCGCCCGGGCCGCACGAGGGCGATCCGGCCGTCGTCGCGGCCAAGGCTGCCGCGGCCGACCCAGGCGACCTCGCCCATGGCGCCGAGCTCGTCGAGCAGGCGGGGCTGGTACCCGGGCACCCGGGCGGGCAGGACGTCCCGCTCCAGGACGGAGGCCGGGATGGCGACGCCGGCCAGCTGGTCGACGACCTCCGCCAGCCGCTCCAACGCCCCGGTGCCACGGAACGGGGCGGGATCCGAGCCCGGCCCGAGCACCGGGTCGACGCCTTGCCAGGACGGCAGGAACCGGGCCAGTGCGACGGGATCGACGGGCTCGACCTCTCGGCGGAGGCGGGCCAGCGACCGTCGACGGAGCAGCCGGAGCACGTCGGGATCGCACCACTCGCGCTCCGAGCCTCCGGGCCGGAACTCGCCACGCAACAGGGAGCCGGCACGCAACAGCCGCTCGAGGCCGTCATCGACGACGCCGACCGGGAGCCCCCAGCGCCGGGCCGGCTCAGGGGTCAGGAACGGCCCGTGGGTGCGGGCGAACCGGGCGAGCAGCCCGTCGAGGGC
>DASPHN010000117.1:0-5347 GCA_035629655.1 Saccharimonadales bacterium (SeqCode)
TTCGCCTACTGTGCGGCGGGCCTGTATGCGGCCATGCGCACGTTCCCCCGCAGGCTGGTGCAGTAGCCATGGCCATGGCAGGGCGCTCCATCCCCATCCCGATGCCCATGGGTGGCCGTCGGGCGGTGCGTGTCCTCGAGCGCAACGTGATGGTCTACCGCCGCGGCTGGCTGGTCATCCTGTCGGGGTTCTTCGAGCCCCTGTTCTACCTGCTCTCGATCGGGTTCGGCCTCGGGGCGCTGATCGGGACCGTGCCCGGCCCGGGCGGTGAGCCGATCCCGTACCAGCTGTTCGTGGCGCCGGCGCTGCTGGCCAGCGCTGCGATGAACGGCGCGATCAGCGAGAGCACGTTCAACTTCTTCTTCAAGCTCAACTACAACAAGACCTTCACCTCGATCCTCTCGACGCCGCTGTCGCCGGGCGACGTGGCGGTCGGTGAGCTCGCCTGGGCGCTGATCCGCGGCGGCCTGTACGCGATCGGGTTCATGGTCGTGATGGTCGTGCTCGACCTCGTGGTCTCGCCCTGGGTGATCCTGGCCGTGCCGGCGGCGCTGCTCGTCGGGTTCGCGTTCGGAGCGGTGGGGATGGCCGCGACCTCGTTCATGCGCACCTGGCAGGACTTCGACCTGATCCAGCTCGTCGTGCTGCCGATGTTCCTGTTCTCGGCGACGTTCTTCCCGCTCGAGACCTACCCAGAAGCGCTCCAGATCGTCGTCCGACTCACGCCCCTGTACCAGGGCGTCGATCTCATCCGGTCGCTGACGGTCGGCGCGATCAGCCCGATCCTGCTGTTCCACGTCGCCTACCTCACGATCATGGGCTTCATCGGGCTGTACGTGGTCTCGCGCCGGCTCGACAAGCTCCTGCTCCAGTAGCGCGTCGAGGTCGGGCGACGGCCGAGCCATCCGATCTGGCGGCCCTGACGGCCGAGATCGTCGTGTGCCGGCGATGTCCTCGCCTCGTCACGTGGCGCGAGCGAGTGGCGCAGGAGAAGGTCGCCCGCTTCCGCGATGAGCGGTACTGGGGTCGGCCGGTGCCCGGCTTCGGTGACCCGGCGGCGCGGCTCCTGGTCCTCGGGCTCGCCCCCGCGGCACACGGCGGCAATCGGACCGGCCGGGTCTTCACCGGCGATGCGTCGGGGGACTTCCTGTTCCCCGTCCTCCACGCGGCAGGGCTCGCGTCATCGCCGATCTCTCGCCGGGCGGACGACGGCATGACGATGCGCGACGCGTACATCGCCGCGGCCGTGCGCTGTGCGCCACCGGACAACAAGCCGACGATCGAGGAGCGCGACACGTGTGCCCCGTACCTCGTCCGCGAGCTGGAGCTGCTGCCCGGGGTCCGGGTGATCCTCGCGCTCGGGGCGTTCGGCTGGGACGCCGGCCTGCGGACGCTCGCCGCGCTCGGCCACCGGGCGACAGGCCCGCGGCCCAGGTTCGGGCACGGGGCAGAGGCGAGGGTCGGGCCGTACGCCGTCATCGGCTCGTACCACCCGTCCCAGCAGAACACGTTCACCGGCCGGCTGACGGCACCCATGTTCCGGGCCGTCGTGGACCGCGCGATCGCCCTCGCGGCGGTCTGACACGGCCGGTCGAGCCAGGCTTCGGAACCGAACGGCCGCCTCTCGTAGACTTCGCATCCCATGGCCACCACCGAACGGGACCTGTACGAGGTGCTCGGCGTCGAGCGCGGCGCGTCCGACGCCGAGATCAAGCGCGCCTACCGCAAGCTCGCCCAGCAGTGGCACCCGGACGTCAACCAGGAGCCCGAGGCCGCCGAGCGGTTCAAGGAGGTCAGCGAGGCCTACCAGGTGCTGTCCGACCCGGGTCGGCGCCAGCGCTACGACACGTTCGGCCGGGCCGGTGCCGACGGCGGGTCGGCGGGCGGGGCCGGCTTCGAGGGCTTCGGCGGCTTCTCCGACATCTTCGACGCGTTCTTCGGCGGGGCCGCCGCCGGCTCGGTCCGCCGCGGCCGCCCCCAACCCGGAGCGGACCTCCGCTACGACCTGCGGATCACCTTCGAGGAGGCCATCCGGGGTACGGAGAAGGAGATCGACTTCCGCGTGCTGCAGCGCTGCGAGACGTGCAGCGGCAGCGGCGCGGAGCCCGGCTCGACGCCGATCACGTGCCCCCAGTGCGAGGGGCGGGGCGAGGTCCGCAGCGTCCGCCAGACCATGCTCGGCCAGATGGTCAACGTCCAGGCCTGCCCGAGGTGCGGTGGTGAGGGCAAGCTCGTCGAGTCGCCGTGCCACACCTGCAAGGGCGACGGCCGCACCGAGCGCAAGCGGACGCTGCGCGTCTCGATCCCGGCCGGCATCGACGAGGGCCACCAGATCCGGCTGACGAACGAGGGCGAGGTCGGGCCGCGCGGCGGACCGCCTGGGTCGCTGTACGTCGCGGTCCATGTCGTCCCGCACCCGAACCTGACACGCGAGGGCACGGAGCTCTTCTACGACGCACGCATCTCGATCGCGCAGGCGGCGCTCGGCACGCGGATCTCCGTGCCCACGGTCGATGGCGACGAGGAGGTCGAGATCAAGGCCGGCACCCAGCCGGACACCGAGATCCGGTTGCGCGGCAAGGGCGTGCCGCACCTCCGGCGCACGGGATCGCGAGGCGACCTGCACGTCATGGTCGACGTGGTCGTGCCGAGCAAGCTGACGAAGAAGCAGCGCGAGCTCCTCGAGGCCTACGCGGCCGAATCCGGCGAGGACGCCGGTGGCCAGGGCGGGTTCTTCGACAAGGTCCGGGACGCGCTCGGTTGACCGTCGCCGGGTCCGGCGCCTGGCTGGAGCTGGCCGTCGAGGCGGATCTCGAGGCCGTTGAAGCGGTCAGCGAGATCCTGGGGCGTGTGGCGAGCGGCGGGACGACCGTCGAGCCGGCGTTCGACCTCGTCGAGGAGGGCCTCGGGGCGCGCGTCGACCCGTCGCGACCGGCCGTGGTGCGCGGGTACGTGCCCGCGCGTGACCTGGCCGCCGCGGAGGCGACCGCCGCCGACGTCGCGGAGTCGCTCGGCCACCTGCAGGCGTTCGGGCTGCGCACCATCGGCGACCTGCGGACCCGGGTGGTCCACGAAGAGGACTGGGCGGACGCCTGGAAGGCCTACTTCCCGGTGATGCGCATCGGGCGACGCATCGTCATCCGGCCCACGTGGCGCCGGCATCGGCGGCTGCCGGACGACGTCGTGCTTGCCCTGGACCCCGGGATGGCCTTCGGGACGGGGCTACATCCCACGACCCGGCTGTGCCTGGCCGCGCTCGAGCCGCTCGCTGACGGCGGCGCCCTCCACGGGGCGAGCGTCCTCGACGTCGGCTGTGGCTCGGGGATCCTGGCGATCGCCGCGGTCCGCCTGGGAGCGGCCGATGCGCTCGGCGTCGACACCGATCCCATCGCGATCGAGTCGACCCTGGCCAACGCCCGCCGGAATCGGCTCGCGCGGCGCATCCGGGCACGCCACGGCAGCCTGCCGTCGGGTGAGGCGCCCTTCGGCGTCGTGCTGGCGAATCTCATCGCGGGCGTGCTCGTGCCACTGGCGCCGGCCCTCGCCGCGGAGCTGTCGCCGGGCGGGACCCTCCTCGCGTCCGGCATCTTCATCGACCGCGAGGCCGAGGTCCGGGCCGCGTTCGAGGCCGCCGGCCTGGACGTCATGGAGCGGACGGCGGAGGGTGACTGGATCGCCCTGGCCGCGCGGCGGCCGGGGTAGGCGGAGCCGGGCTCCACGGCCCGCGGCCCTCCCGGGTCACCGGCCATACAATCGGGCGGATGCCCGCCACGCTGTTCCCGGTCCTGCTCGTCACTCACATCGCGCTGGCGATCAGCCTGTTCCTGCCCTCGATCCTGTTGCCCTTCGCGCTGCGCACCCGGCGCGCGACCGTCGAGTCCGACAGCAGGGTCGTCCGGACCCTGCTGTGGGCGCAGACGCATGGCACGCTCGTCATCGGCGCCGGCCTCGCCCTCACCGGCCTGGCCCTGGTGACCGTCCTCGGGCCGACGATGCTCCAGCAACCGTGGCTGCTCCTCGCCCTTGGCATCTACTTCACGAACCTGGCGATCGCGTTCTTCATCCAGCGTCCGAACCTGCGGCGGCTCATCGGCGTGAAGGCCGCGGCCGACGACCGCACCTGGCAGGAGCGAGCCAAGCGCCAGCGCTACGTGTCGTACCTCATGGCCGGGCTCGTCGGCACGATCGGATTCCTCATGAGCTCGAAGCCGGTGCTCTGGTGACCCAGGACGTGGCTGCGGCGGGCGGGCCGGACGTCGCGGATTGCGTCTTCTGCCGGATCGCGGCCGGCGAGATCCCATCGGCGGTCGTCCATGCCGACGACCTCGTCGTCGCCTTCCGGGACCTCGCCCCCCGCGCACCCACCCACGTGCTCCTGATCCCGCGTCGGCACGTCGCCTCGGCGGCGGCCCTCGGCGAGGGCGACGGGCCGATGCTCGGTCGGCTCTTCGCCGTGGCAGCCCAGCTTGCCCGCACCGAAGGCATCGCCGAGGATGGATACCGGTTGGTCACGAACGTCGGGCGCGATGGCGGGCAGACGGTCGGGCATCTGCACCTGCACCTGCTTGGCGGTCGCGCGTTGGAGTGGCCACCCGGATGACGGCCCGGACACGCGCGATCTCCCTCGTCATCGCCATGGCCGTCGTCCTCGTCGGCTGCGCCGGGCAGACCGGCAACGGGGCCACGGTGACCTTCCCACCCGGCTCGATCGGTCCCGACCGCACGGTGAGCCCGGCCATGGACCTGACCCGCGCGACGCTGGCTTCGGCACTCGGCGAGCAGCGGTTGGTCCTCCAGGACACCGATCGCCCATTCCGTCCACCTGAGGGCCCGATGCTGGCCGGCGCCCCCCGCGCCGTCTACCAGGTGATCCTTCCACAGGATCCGGACCAGGGCTTCATCGTCGCCTACGAGTTCCTCGATCCGAGCCAGGCGACCCAGGCCGCCCAGGAACAGGCGGCCTACCTCGCGAGCGGTCCCGGCCGGGTGACCTTCCCGCTTGGCGCCGTCCACGTCATCCGCGTCGTGGGCACCTCGGTCGTCCTGTACTCGTGGATCCCCGAAGGTGCCGAGGATCCGGCGGCACCGCGGATCCAGGACGCCCTCGAGACCATCGGACTGGGCATCGAGGTCCCCGGCTGAGCGTCAGGCTCCGTCGGAGACGGGCAGGGGCGCATCGCCGGCGGCCCAGCGGCGCACCGGGTCTCGCTTGACCTTGAGCGTGTGGGTCCGCGGGAAGTCCTCACCGGGCCAGGCGCGCCAGCCCGCGATGCGCTGATTGGGACCGAGCGAGCCATTGGCGGCCTTGACCGCGCGATCGATCCGCGAGCGGAAGGCCGAATCGGGT
>DASPHN010000118.1:0-5914 GCA_035629655.1 Saccharimonadales bacterium (SeqCode)
TGCGCTCGATGCCGAACCGACCCGGATCGCGTTCGCGGATGCGTCGTTCGCCGAGCGGATCGGCTGGCGCGAGATCGTCGCGGTCGGCTCTGGCGCGACACTGGCCGTCAGCGACGGCGAACTGCGAGCCACCTCCATCTCCCAGCGGCTGACGGCCTATCCGGAGGAGCTGATCGCCGCGCCCCTGGCTGACGTATCGCTCACGGTTGACGCCGTCGCGGGTGGGCCCGGGCTGCCGCCGGTGACCGTCGTGGATGCCATCGCGATCGACGGCGCCGCGCCGTCGCCGTCGCCGGGGGTCGGAGCCGTGGCCTCGGGCGGACCCACCCCGACCTCGGCACCCGCTGGCGGCGTCGTGCCGGGCGGTGTCTCGGGCGGCGACCTGCCATCCATCTTCCGGACCGCCGACGTGACGCCACTGGTCCTGCTGCTCTCCGTGGTGACCGCCGCCGCCCTGGGTGCCGGGCACGCCCTGACACCGGGCCACGGCAAGACGCTGATGGCCGCGTACCTCGTCGGGACGCGGGGCACACCGGTGCATGCGCTCGGCCTCGGGCTGTCGGTCAGTCTCTCCCACACGGTCGGGATCCTCGTGCTCGCGGCCGTCATCCTCGGGGCGGCAGACCTCCTTCCGCCCGAGCTGGTCGTCCGGATGGCCCCGGTGATCGCGGCCGTCTCGATCGTGGCGATCGGGGGCTGGATGCTGATCGGCGAGCTCCGTCGGCGGCGAGCGGCTCACGTCGCGACCCTGGATCACCATCACGGCGGGGAGCCTGCGCACGACCACGACCACGACGGGGCTCAGGCACACGACCATCCCCACGGCCCCGACCACCGGCCCGACGCCGCCGGGATGCACAGCCATGGCGGCGTCACGCACTCCCACCTGCCGCCGGCGGGCACGGCCATCAGCTGGCGAAGCCTGTTCGTCCTCGGCCTGGCCGGCGGCCTGATCCCCTCGACGAGTGCCCTGCTCATCCTGCTCGGGGCGATCGCCGCCGGCCGACCCGGCTTCGGCTTCGTCCTCGTCGTCGCGTTCGGGCTCGGGATGGCCGGCGTGATGGCCGGGATCGGGCTGCTGATCGTCGCGGCGCGTGGCCGCCTCGACCGTCTGCCATCGGGCGGTGGGCTGGGCCGTGCTCGCGACCTCGTCCCACTCGTCGCGGCGGTCCTGGTCTTCGGCTTCGGCCTGTACCTCACGGCTCAGGCGATCGCCGGCGCCCCGACGCTCTAGGACCCGCGTCCCACCGTTCGCGAGTGTCGGACGGCGCCTGCGCAGCACGCGTTGCTATCGTTCCGTCGATGCCCTCGTTCGATCGTTCCTGGCGCCGGCGATGGCGAGTGCTCCTGGGCTCGGCCCTGATCGCACCGTTGCTCCTGGCTGGTCTGGCCGTTCCCGTCATGGCGGAATGCAACCCGTCCGGTGCCGACCTCTCGTTCCTCCGTACGGCTCCCGCCGCGCAGCGCATCGTCGTCGGCCGGGTCCTCGATGCCCAGCCCGACCCAGATGGCCAGGGCCCGGCGCAGGATGGCGTGACCTTCACGCTCGATGTCCGACAGGTGCTTCGCGGTCCGACCATCGCGGAGCTGCGCGTCGATCACCTCGAGACCGGCGGCTGCGTCCGCTGGCTGTCCGCCAAGGATGGCGACGTCATCGCGCTCGCCTACGACACGCGAGGCAGCGGCCCGACCCTGGCTCGCGCGACCGCGGCCTGGATCGAGGGCCGACCACGATCGAGTGACCCGTACGAGACCTTGACCATGGCCGAAGTCCGCGATGTGGTGGCACGTCCGCGTCCGCCGGACACCGCGACCGTGGAGGTGCATCCCGACCCTGGGTCGGTCGCGTGGCGGGCCGCCTTCGCCGCCGTCGCCGGATCGCTCGCCGCGCTCCTGATCGCCCACCGACGGCCCGTCGCGCGCTCACCAGGAGGACAGCATCGCGGCACGTGATGCCACCGTTCGGACATGACGACGCCCGGGCCACCGAACCGGACGGTGGACCGGGCGCCTCGTTCAGGTGTGAGCCAGGTGGCTCACCCCGGCTACGTCACTTGGCTTCGTGGTGGGTGTGCGTGTACCCCGAGCTCGGCGCGCCAAGGTACGGGAACCACGTGAAGAACGGTCGATCGTTCTTGTCGACGCCATCGCCGAGCAGGTTGTTCGGCGTCTTGTTCGGCAGGCCGAACGCGGCGTTCAGCTGGGCGCCATAGCCCTCGGCGACCGCGCGGATGGCGATGTCCGTGACGTCGTCACTGGGACGACGCCCGTTCGGCCAGGCGGCCAAGTCGATCTTGTCGTCGTAGAACGCACCCAGACGGCGGCAGTTGCCGGCGTCGTCACCAGCGGGATCGGATGTGCACGGCGCGATGCCGGTGTTCAGGCGAAGGAGGTCGGCACGGACGGCGCCCGTGTTGTTCACGCCTGGGATGCCCTGTAGCAGGATCAGGGACAAGTCGGTGCGACCGGTCTCCTTGATGTCCGCCGTCGGCGGATACAGGACGTTGATGAGGCCGGCGAGCTCCGGCTTCAGGTAGTACTTCTCGAACGCCGAGTCGTTCCAGGGCTTGGAGGCGTTCCAGCGGTCCTTGAGGCCGATCGGGATGATGACCTCATTGATGAGCGGATTGGCCATCCGCGAGACCTGGATCCAGGACCCGCTGGCGGTGCGTGAGCCGTCCGCCTTGATGGTGTTGTTCGCCTGGCGGTAGTTGGCCGCCCAGATGCCGATCGTGGCCTTGGGATCGTCCGCCTTGTAGATGGCGCGACCCTTGGTCAGCTCCTTGATGGGAGCCTGGAACGCGATCGTCAGGACGTTGTTGCCCTTGAGGGCGTCCACGCCGTCGGCGGTCGCCAGCGGGATGACGTGTGCCTCGTTGAACGGGCGAAGGCCGCCCAGATCGAAGATGGAGCCGAGGTCGACGAAGAATGGATCGTCGCGCTGGCCGGCGAACGTCCGATAGCCGGGCTCGAGCGCCCGATCGGTCGACATGCCGGTCTTGGCCTCGTAATCCGGGTTCGAGCGAGGGCCGACGTTGGCGGGCGCGACCGGCAGATCGGTGCCGAGCACCCGGCTGGCGCCATCCTCGGTGATGCGAGTCACGGAGTACGTCTGGACGACGTTGAGGTCCGGGTCGCGCGGGCTCGTGACCTGGCCGGTGTTGTACAGGAATGTTCCCTTGTTCCGGATGGTCGTCGTGAACTTGAAGCGGTAGGTGATGTCCGCTCTGGCGTCACGGTCGTTGTCGATCTTGATCTCGTAGCGCACCTTCGGGTCGAATTGCCAGAAGTTGGGCCCGCCAGCGGGGTCCTGCATGGGACTGACGTTCACGGCGAACGTCACCTTGGACGGCGTATTCGGCGCGATCCACGCGAAGACGTCGGTGTGGTCGGCGGCGGCGTCACCGGCGATGATGGGGGCCTCCCGGTGGGATGCGCCGAAGACCGGGGCGACGGTGGCTGCGAGCAGCACTGCCGATCCCGCGATCGCGACGATCCTGGATGTCCTGGACACGATGGCGTACCTCCTACGGCGATATGTGGCGAAGTCAGGTGACGCGTCGGGTCCGGACCACGCGGCATCAGTGCCGACGAGCGTTCGCACTGCGCTCTGGTTCGGATGAGTCCGGGGCGGTCGTCGCGGACAGGGTCCGTACCACCGCCGTCACGACCCTCTGCTACCCTGCCCTCCGCATGCGAGACCTGACCGCCCGAGCCCTCGATACGGCCAGTGCCCTCGGCGCGGGATACGCGGACACGCGCGTCGTCCGCCGACTCGAGGAATCGGTCGCCATCAAGACCGGCCGGGTCGAAGGCGTCGCCTCCGGCGAGACGGAAGGCTTCGGGGTCCGGGTCGTCGTCGACGGGGCATGGGGCTTCGCCAGCAGCCACATCCTCTCGCTCGACGAGGCCGACCGCGTCGCGGCCGAGGCCGTCCGGATCGCCCGCGCCAGCGCGACGGCCCTCCGCGAGCCGGCCGTCCTCGACGACCGACCGGCGGCACACGGGACCTTCGAGACGCCGGTCGTCGAGGATCCGTTCACCGTCCCACTCGAGCGCAAGATCGGCGACCTGCTCGCCGCGGATCAGGCGGCCTCCAGGGTCAAGGGCATCGCCTTCACCGAGTCGATGTACGCCGCCCAGCGCGAGTGGAAGACGTTTGCCGCGACCGATGGGTCGTACACCGAACAGACCATCACCCACGTCGGCTCGAGCGTGGAGGCCAACGCGATCGAGGGCGACGAGCACCAGCGCCGGAGCTACCCTGACTCGGGCGGCGGGTGGCAGGCGGCCGGCTACGAGTACATCCGTGGGTTGGGTCTCGCCGAGCGCGCGGAACCCCTGGCTGACGAGGCGGTCCAGCTGCTGACGGCGCCCCAGTGCCCGAGCGGCCGGTTCACGATCGTCCTCGATCCCTCGCAGCTGTACCTGCAGGTCCACGAGTCGTGCGGGCACCCGACCGAGCTGGATCGCGTGTTCGGGACCGAGGCCAGCTACGCCGGGACGAGCTTCCTGACGACCGACAAGCTCGAGGACGGGTTCCGCTACGGATCGGACCTCGTGACGCTTGTCGCCGATGCGACCGCGGCCGGTGGGATGGGTACGTTCGGCTGGGACGACGAGGGTGTGGCAGCGCAGGCCGTCCCCCTGGTCAAGGACGGCACCTTCGTCGGGTATCTGAGCTCGCGCGAGACCGCCCCGCGCATCGGCCGCCAGAGCGGTGGCGCGATGCGGGCCGACGGCTGGAACCGGATCCCGCTCATCCGGATGACCAACATCAACCTGCTGCCGCAGCCCGGGATGAGCCTCGACGAGATCGTGGCCGATACCGACGACGGCCTCTACCTCGCGAGCAACCGCTCGTGGTCCATCGACGACCGCCGGCTGAACTTCCAGTTCGCGACCGAGGTGGCGTACGAGATCAAGGGCGGCAAGAAGGGCCGGCTCTTCAAGAATCCGACCTACACCGGCATCACCTATGAGTTCTGGCGGTCGTGCGACGCGGTCGGCGACGAGCGGAGCTACGTGATGCTCGGGACGCCGAACTGCGGCAAGGGTGAGCCCGGCCAGACCGGACACGTCGGTCATGCCGTGCCGGGCGCCCGGTTCCGGGACGTCCAGGTCGGCGTGGGCAAGTGGTGAGCCGGGTGGCCACGCGATGAACGACGAGCGGGCCCACGACGCCCTCGCCCTGGCCGAACGGGCGCTGGCCCACGCCGAGCGAGAGGGTGCCACGGAGGCGGAGGCGCTGGTCATGGCCGAGGACGCCGCCCTGACCCGCTTCGCCAACAGCCAGATCCATCAGAACGTGGCCGAGACCAACGTCACCGTGAACCTGCGCTTCGTCGCCGGGAAGCGCGTCGGCGTGGCCTCGAGCGGCCGGACCGACGAGGAAAGCCTGCGGCGACTGGCCGCCAACGCCGCGGCGATCGCCCGAGTCGTCGAGGAGCTCGAGGACTGGTCCGGCTTGCCCGAGCCCACCCCGATCGAGGCCGTCGAGGCGGCGTACAGCACGGCCACCGCGGCCGCCTCACCGGAGCTCCGGGCCGACGGGGTCCGGGCGGTCATCGGCGCAGCGGACGACGCGCGGGTCACGGCCTACGGCTCGTTCTCGACGGGCACGGAAACGAACGCGGTGGCCAATTCCAAGGGCATCCGGGCCGGCGGGACGCGCACGGTCGCCCAGCTGCTGACCGTCTCGATGGGCCCGGACGGCGGCACGGGCTACGCCGAGCAGGCCGCGGTCGACGCGACTGCCATCGATGCCGCGGCGATCGGGCGCGAATCGGCCGACAAGGCACGTTCGACCGCGAACGCCGTCGCCCTCGAGGCGGGCGACTATCCCGTCGTGCTCGAGGAGTATGCCGTCGTCGACCTCCTCGACATGCTCGGCTACCTCGGCTTCTCGGCCCTC
>DASPHN010000119.1:0-13606 GCA_035629655.1 Saccharimonadales bacterium (SeqCode)
GCACATCGGTTCGGCCCTCAGCCGCGCCCGGGCGATCGAGGAGACGCGCCAGCGCAACGCCGAGCTCGCGCTGATCAACGAGATCGGCGAGGCGCTCGCCCAGCAGCTCGAGTTCGGCGCGATCATCGACCTCGTCGGCGAGCGGGTACGGGCGATCTTCCACGCCGCCTCGATGTTCATCGCGCTGTACGACCCGGCGACCGAGACGTTGAGCTTCCCGTACGACATGGATGAGGGCCAGCAGTTCGAGCGCGGGGCCTTCCCTGTCGGACCCGGCCTCACGTCCAAGGTCCTGCGGACCGGCCGGCCGCTGCGACTCTCGACGAGGGAGGAGCAATCCGCCGCTGGCGCGATCGACGTCGGTGGCACGGACATGCGGTCCTGGCTTGGCGTGCCGATCCCGGCAGGCGACCACGTGATCGGCGTGGTGGGCCTCGAGAACGTCGAGGCCCATGCCTACAGCGAGGCCGACGAACGGCTCCTGGCCACGCTCGCCTCGAGCATGGGCGTCGCCCTCGAGAACGCCCGGCTCTTCGACGAGACGAAGCGACTCCTCACCGAGACCGACGAACGGGCCGCCGAGCTGGCGATCATCAACGGCGTCCAGCAGGGCCTGGCCACCAAGCTCGACATGCAGGCCATGTACGACCTGGTCGGCGACCAGATCCACAGCATCTTCGATGCGCAGGTCGTCGACATCGGCGTCGTCGACCAGGCGGCGGGGCTCATCCGGTTCCCGTACATCATCGAGCGCGGCGTGCGCTTCCCGGACGAGCCGATCCCGATCATGGGCGTCCGCCAGCAGGTGCTCGCGGAGCGGGCCCCCATGCTGATCAACGAGGACCTGCAGGCCGTGGTGTCCGCCGCTGGCCAACCGGACGCCATCCAGGGCGAGGCGGCGCAGTCGATGCTCCTCGCCCCGCTCGTCATCGGGGACGAAGCTCGAGGGGTCATCTCGCTCCAGAACCTCGACCGCGAGCACGCCTTCTCCGAGGCGGATCAGCGTCTGCTCACGACGGTCACCGCGAGCCTCAGCGTCGCGCTCGAGAACGCCCGGCTGTTCGAAGAGACACGTCGCCAGGCCGCGGAGCTGGCGATCGTCAACGACGTCGGCCAGGCCCTCAGCGCCCAGCTGGAGCTCGATGCGTTGATCCTGCTCGTCGGCGAGCAGATGCGCGTCACCTTCTCGGCCGACATCGTCTACGTCGCCCTGCATGATCCCGTCGCCGACCAGATCGAGTTCGCCTACTACAGCGAGGACGGGCTGGTCGCGCCTCAGGCGCCGATGGCGTTCGGGACGGGCCTGACCTCGAAGATCCTCGCCGACCGGGCGCCGCTGCTCCTTCGCCAGGCCTCGGACTGGGATGCCGTCGGCAATCGCGGCATCGGGACGCAGGCCAAGACGTATCTCGGCGTCCCGATCCTGCAGGGCGAGCGGGCGATCGGGGTCATCAGCGTCCAGAGCACGAAGCTGGAGCACCGCTTCGGGGACGAGGACGTCCGACTGCTGGCGACCCTCGCCGCAAGCGTCGGGGCGGCGATCTCGAACGCGCGCCTGTACGAGGAGACCGGACGGCGTGCTCGGGAGATGGCGGCGCTGGCCGAGCTGGGCCGGGAGATCTCGGCCAACCTGGACCTGACCGCCGTGCTGCAGCAGGTGATCGAACGGGCCAACGTCCTGCTCGGCGTGGACTCGACGGCGCTGTTCCTGGCCGAACCCGACGGGCGGACGCTGCGAGCCATCGTGGCGCTCGGCGACCTGGCCGAGGCGGTCCTCGACGACAGCATCCAGGTGGGCGAGGGCATCATCGGGGACGTGGTCCAGCGACGGACGGCGGAGGTCATCGATGACGTCCAGGCCGACCCTCGCTCGGTCTGGATCCCTGGGACCAGCGAGGTCGACGAGGAACGGCTGATGGTCGCCTCCCTCGTCGCGCGCGACCAGGTCGTCGGCGTCCTGGCCGCGTGGCGGTCCAAGCCCAGCGCGTCATTCACGCCGAGCGACCTCGAGCTCCTCATCGGCCTCTCGCAGCAGGCCGCGATCGCGATCGACAACGCGCGCCTGTTCCGGGAGGCGGCAGCCGCCCGCGAGGCGGCGGAGGACGCCGACAAGGCCAAGAGCACGTTCCTCGCCGCCATGAGCCACGAGATCCGCACGCCGATGAACGCGATCATCGGGATGAGCGGCCTGCTCCTGGACACGCCCCTCGACGAGGAGCAGCGCGACTACGCCGACACGATCCGGACATCGGGCGATGCGCTCCTCACGATCATCAACGACATCCTCGACTTCTCCAAGATCGAGGCCGGCAAGGTGGAGCTCGAGACGCGACCGCTGGCCCTGGCGCCCACGATCGAGGGTGCCATCGACGTCCTGGCGCCCGCGGCGGCAGCCAAGCATCTCGAGCTCATCTACACCATCGATGACGGCCTGCCGACGACGGTCCTGGGCGACGCCGGTCGCCTCCGCCAGATCGTCCTCAATCTGCTTTCCAACGCAGTGAAGTTCACCGAGGCCGGTGAGGTCGAGCTGACCGTCTCGGGCCGGCCCACGTCCGGTCGTCGCGGAGCCGGCCGTCGCTGGGCGTTCAGCGTGGACGTCAGGGACACGGGCATCGGCATCCCCGCCGACCGCGTCGACCGGCTCTTCCAGTCGTTCAGCCAGGCCGACGCGTCGATCAGCCGTCGGTATGGCGGCACGGGCCTGGGGCTGGCCATCAGCCGGCGCCTGGCCGAGCTCATGGATGGCTCGATCGAGGCGCACAGCGAGGGCGTTGTCGGCCAGGGCAGCATCTTCCGCTTCACGTTCGAGGCGGATGCAGACGCGTCCGTGCCGGTCGCCCGCCCGTTGCCGATCGTGGACGTCGCCGGACGGCACGTCCTGGTCGTCGACGACAACGGGGCCAACCGGCGGATCCTTGTGAAGCTCCTCGAGCGCTGGGGCATGACGTCGACCGCGACGGGGTCGCCGCGCGAGGCCCTCGGCTGGATCGCGGCCAGGCAGCGCTTCGACCTGGCCCTGCTCGATCTGCACATGCCCGAGCTCGACGGGTTGGCATTGGCGACCGCGGTCCGGGCGTCGGAGGCGGGCTCGGCCACGCCCATCATCATCCTGTCGTCACTGGGCATCCACGAGCGGGCGAACGAGGCGGTCGCGGCGTACCTCATCAAGCCGGTCAAGCCGTCGGCGCTGCACGACACCATCGCCACGGTCCTGGCCGGCCAGTCCACGTCGGTCCCGATGCGCTCGGCGGGTACGGGCATCGACCGCGACCTGGGCGCTCGTCATCCGCTGCGCATCCTCCTGGCCGAGGACAACCCGGTGAACCAGAAGATCGCCCTGCGGCTGCTCGACCGCATGGGCTATCACGCGGACGTCGCGAGCAACGGCCTCGAAGCGATCGACGCCGTCGAGGGGTCGCGCTACGACGTGATCCTCATGGATGTCCAGATGCCCGAGCTCGACGGCCTCGAGGCGACGCGGCGGATCCGCGCACGCTGGCCGGGCGACGCTGGCCCGAGGATCGTCGCGATGACGGCCAACGCGATGGAGGGCGACCGGGAGGCCTGCCTCGCCGCCGGTATGGACGACTACGTCTCCAAGCCCATCCGGCCCGAGACCCTCGGGGCGGCCCTGACCGCGACCGCTCGCCGGGATGGTGCGTCGTGACCGGCGGCCGGGTCCTGGTCGTCGATGACACCCCGTTCAATCGCCGACTGCTCGTCCGACTGCTGACCGGCATCGGTCACGAGGTGATCGAAGCCGGCGATGGACGAGAGGCGTTGGCCGTCCTCCGTGCGGCGGATGCGCCCCCGACGGACGTCATCCTCCTCGACATCCTGATGCCGGTCATGGACGGGTACGACACGCTGGCCGCGCTCAAGGCCGACGACGGGCTGCGAGACGTCCCGGTCATCGTCATCTCCGGCGTGGACGAGCTCGAGAGCGTCGTCCGCTGCATCCAGATGGGCGCAGCCGACTATCTGCCCAAGACCGTCGCGCCCGAGATCCTTCGTGCCCGGATCGAGTCCTCCCTGGCTCAGAAGCGCCTCCACGATCTCGAGCGCGAGACGATGGCCGAGCAGACCCGCCTGCTCGGTACCATCGAGCGTCAGCGGTCGGAGCTGTCCCGATTCCTCTCGCCGCAGGTCGCGGCCCTCGTGTCGAGCGAGGATGGCGAGACGCTCCTCGCCGGCCATCGTCGTGAGATCACGGCGATGTTCTGCGACCTCCGCAACTTCACGGGCTTCTCCGAGCAGGCCGCGCCCGAGGAGGTGCTCGGCTTCCTGCGCGCCTACCACGCGGCGATGGGCGAGCTCATCGTGCTCCACGCGGGCACGCTCGAGCACTTCGCGGGCGACGGGTTCATGACCTTCTTCAATGACCCGGCCCTCCAGCCGGACCACGCCGTTCGGGCCGTGCGCCTGGCCGTCGAGATGCGGGCCAGCTTCGCCGCCCTGGCCGACGAGTGGCGGCGCCGGGGACACGTCCTCGAGATCGGCATCGGCATCGCCACCGGCTACGCGACGCTGGGCCGGATCGGCTTCGAGGGCCGCTACGACTATGGCGCGGTGGGCAACGTGATCATCCATGCCGCGCGCCTCAGCGGCGAGGCCGGTCCGGGCGAGATCCTCATCGCGCCGGGGACGTTCGCCGCGGTCGAGAGCGAGATCGAGGCCACCCACGCCGGCGAGCGCCAGCTCAAGGGCTACAGCCGGCCCATCCCCGTCCACGCCGTGGTCGGGATGCGCAGCACGGAGGCCGTCTGATGGACCCGGCGATCCTCGATCCGGATGCGTTCGACCACCTGCTCGAGATCACGGGCGGCGAACTGGAGTTCGTCGAGGAGCTGATCGACACCTATCTCGAGGACGCGGTCGCGCAGCTCGGGGCGATGCGAACCGGGGCTGCTGCGGCCGACGTCGGTGCCATCGTGCGGCCGGCGCACTCACTCAAATCCAGCAGCGCCAATGTCGGAGCGAAGGCGCTCGAAGCCCTGTGCCGCTCGCTCGAGGCCGACGCCACATCTGGCGCGATGGAGGACCCCTCGGGTCGCGTGGCCGAGGTCGCCGCGGCCTTCGAGCGTGCCCGCGCCGCCCTCGTCGCCGAGCGCGAGGCGCGCCAGGCCTAGGCTCGTCAGCCGTCGGCGGCGACGACCTCGCGGAGGCGCCTGGCCAGGTCGACATGACCGGCGGCCTCGGCCGTGTCGGCCGGTGTCCCCCCGCCGGGAAGTTCGATCGTGGGATCGGCACCGGCCGAGATGAACAGCTCGGCGAGCTCGACGTCGCCGTTGCCGGCCGCTTCGTGCAGCGGCGTGTACCCGCCGTGCTGCGTCGCATCCACGTCGGCGCCGGCGGCGAGCAGCACTCGGCACAGCTCCACGTTGCGACCGGCCGCCGCCGCGTGGAGCGGCTGGTTCGCGAAGGCGTTCGTCGTGTAGGCGTCGACCGAGGCACCGTGCTCGAGGAGGATGCGCGCCACCTCGATCTTGCCGAAGAACGCCGCGTAGTGGAGGGCGGTGAAGCCGTCGGGGGAAAAGGCGCCTGCCCGGGCCGGATCCTCCTCGAGCCGCTCGCGCAGGCGATCCACGTAGCCGAGGGCCGTGGCCTCGAAGACGTCCAGCTCTGGATCGGCCGCGAGGAGCGCGTCCGTCACGGCCCGATCGAATCGGTAGCGCGCGCGCATGAGCGCGGACACGCCCTCTGCGTCGCGCGCGGCTGCGAGCTCGGCGTCGGCGCCGACGAGCTCCGCGACGCGCGAGGCATCACCGGCCTCGACCGCGGCGAACAGGTCCGCGGTCGGTTGCTGGGGCCCGGAGCTGGGCATGTGGCGCCTCCGCGCTGCGATGGCCTCCGACCCGGGAATGATGGCGCTTCATCCGGGACCTCGCAGCAACCCCGGGCTGAACGCCGGGTCGACGACCGGACGTATCCGACCGGCCCGACGCGCGAGTACGATGTCCGCCGATGCCGGCAGGCGCTGGCTTGACGACGTGAGGGATCAAGGCCGGATGCGACTCGCCGACAAGGTCACCATCATCACGGGCGCGGGAGGCGGCATGGGCCGGGTCGCGTCCCGGATGTTCGCGGCCGAGGGCGCGAAGGTCGTCGTCGCGGAGTACAGCGAGGCGGCGGGTCAGGAGACGGTCGAGCTCGTGCGCGCCGACGGCGGTGAGGCGACCTTCGTCCGGGCCGATGTCTCGAACCAGGCCGACGCCAAGGCGATGGTCGACCACGCGGTGACGACCTACGGCCGGCTCGATGCGCTCTATAACAACGCCGGGGTGATGCCCGAGGCGGACCACTCGGTCGTCGACACCGAGGTGGACGTCTGGGACCAGGTGATGGCCGTCAACGTCCGCGGCGTCTTCCTCGGCTGCAAGTACGCCGTCCCGGCCATGGAAGCGAGCGGCGGCGGCTCGATCATCAACATCGCGAGCTTCGTGGCGCTCCTCGGCTGCTCGGTCCCGCAGGACGCCTACACCGCCTCCAAGGGCGCGGTCCTGAGCCTGACGCGAAGCCTGGCCGTCCAGTTCGGTCCCAAGGGCATCCGCACCAATGCGATCTGCCCGGGACCGGTCGAGACCCCCTTGCTCATGGACTGGCTCGTCAAGGACGAGGCCGCGAAGGAACTTCGCCTGGCACGCAATCCGACCGGCCGATTCGGCAAGCCGGAGGAGATCGTCCACCTGGCGGTCTACCTGGCATCGGACGAGTCACGTTGGACCAACGGCGCGTCGTTGGTCGTCGATGGCGGCATCACCGTCAACTACTTCTAGCGAGGAAAGCGGCGTGGGCTACGAGGAGAACGACCGCACCCGGCCCGACGCCACGGCCGCCGTGGGGCGCCTGTCCATCGGCGTCGACGTGGGCGGCAGTGGGATCAAGGCCGCCGTCGTGGACATCGACAACGGTCGCTTCGCCTCCGAACGCCTGCGCGTCGCGACCCCGACGCCGTCTACGCCGGACAAGGTGAGCGCCTCGATCGGCCGGCTCGTCCGGCGTCTTGCGAAGGCCGGCGGCGTGCCGGCGGACGCTCCGGTCGGCGTCGGCCTGCCCGGCGTGGCGATCATGGGTCGCCTGTTGACCGCGGCGAACATCGACCCGGCGTGGGTGGACTTCCCGGTGGCCGAGAAGCTGTCCAAGTCGCTGAAGCGGTCGGTCTCGATCGTCAACGACGCGGACGCGGCGGGCATCGCCGAGATGCGCTTCGGGATCGGCGCGGGACGGCCCGGGACCGTGATCTTCCTGACGTTGGGCACGGGCGTCGGCTCCGGGGTCTTCGTCGACGGCGTGCTCCTGCCGAACACGGAGTTCGGGCAGATGGAGATCCGCGGCCGGCCCGCCGAGCGCCGTTCGGCCGCCGCCGCCCGAGTCCGGCGCGGCCTGTCCTGGAAGGCCTGGGCCGCAGACCTCGACGAGCACCTCGAACGTATCGAGGACCTGCTGTGGCCCGACCTGTTCATCCTGGGCGGCGGGGTCAGCAAGAACGGCGACAAGTTCATCCCGCGCCTCCAGCGGAGGACGGCCATCGTGCCCGCCGAGCTCCGCAACGACGCGGGCATCATCGGGGCGGCCATCGTCGCGGCCGAGGGGTTCCACGACGCGAAGACCACCCGCGACGACCTGCCGGCGGGCGTCCTCGCCAAGGTGGCGAAGGCCGGCTGAGCACGGCCCGGACGGCGACCGGGCGTATCATCGCGGTCCTGTCCCGACGCCGGAACGTCTACTGCGAGGTCCGCCGATGACCACCGAGCCCTCGACCCACGCCGACGCGCCCGAGGCACCGACCGACACGCGGATGATCATCGGTGGCGCGCCCGCCGCCGCCGTCGACGGCCAGACGTTCGAGGTCGTCGACCCGGCCACGGGTCGGGTCATGGCCACGGCGCCCCTCGGCGGTCGGGCGGATGTCGACCGTGCCGTGGTGGCGGCCCAGGCGGCGTTCGAGGATCGCAAAGGCTGGCCGAACTGGGCGGCCGGCAAGCGAGGCCGCTCCCTGGCCAAGCTGGCCGACCTCCTGAAGCGCAACTCGGACGAGCTGGCGTGGCTCGAAAGCCGCAACGGCGGCAAGCCCATCGGCAGCGCCCGCGGCGAGGTGATCGGGGCCAGCCTCGTCTTCGATTACTACGCCGGCGCCGCCAACAAGATCTACGGCCAGACGATCCCGGTCTCGAAGCCGGGCCTCGACCTGACGCTGCGCGAGCCGATCGGTGTCGTCGGGCTCATCGTGCCCTGGAACTTCCCCTTGTTGATGGCATCGTGGAAGGTCGCGCCAGCGCTGGCCGCCGGCAACACGGCGATCCTGAAGCCGGCGTCCTACACGCCACTCACGGCCCTGCGCCTGGGCGAGCTCGCCTTGGAGGCCGGCATCCCGGCCGGTGTCCTCAACGTCGTGACCGGGCCGGGAGGCACGGCCGGCGCATCGATCGCGGCCCACCCGGGCATCGGCAAGGTGGCCTTCACCGGCGAGACCACGACCGGGCAGGAGATCATGCGCCTGGCCGCAGGCAACATCAAGAAGATCTCCCTGGAGTTGGGCGGCAAGAGCCCGAACATCGTCTTCGCCGACGCCGACCTGGAGAAGTTCGCTCGCGAATCGCCCATGAGCGTCTTCGATAACGCGGGCCAGGACTGCTGCGCCCGGAGCCGCATCCTCGTCGAGCGCTCGGTCCACGAGCAGGTCGTCGAGCTGTTCGCCGAAGCGACGCGCCAGATCAAGGTCGGCGATCCGGCCGATGAGGCGACCCAGGTCGGCACGCTGGTGAGTGCGAAGCAGCGCGACCGGGTGAAGGACTACATCGAGATCGGGCTCGGCGAGGGGGCGACGCTGGTGGTCGGCGGCACGGCACCCGACGATCCGGCATTGGCCGATGGCGCGTATCTCCTTCCGACGGTGTTCGACGGCGTCGACAACGACATGCGCATCGCCCGCGAGGAGATCTTCGGCCCGGTGGTCAGCGTGATCCCATTCGATACCGAGGAGGAGGCGCTGCGCCTCGCCAATGCCACGCCGTACGGCCTCAGTGGCTCCATCTGGACACGCGACCTGGGCAAGGGCCTGCGGGCGGCGAAAGCGCTCCAGTCGGGGGTCATCAGCATCAATACGAACTCGTCGGTCCATACCGAGGCCCCATTCGGTGGCTACAAGATGTCCGGCATCGGTCGCGAGCTCGGGATGAGCGCGCTCGACCTGTACACGGAGACCAAGAACGTCTTCATCGACATCAGCTGACGGGCGCCACGAGGGCGCGACCGACCCGGCCGCCGTGACCGATGACGGGTCGCTGGTGCTGGCGCCGGTCGGCGGAGAAACCAACGGTCGCCGACGTGGGCGGGTCCGGGGCCCGTGGTTGATCGGGGGATGGGTGGCCGGACTGACCGGCGTCGTGGCCGTCGCCCTCCTGGGCGGCGCATGGGTCGCAACGGGGCAACCCGCGGCCGAGCTCGCACCGCCGGTCGCCTCTCCCTCAGCGGTCTCGGCCGACGTCTCGATCGCCCGCATCGTGCTGGAGCAGCCATCGATGGCGGGTCAGACGGTCACGACGCCCGATCTCCTGATCCGAGGGCACCTGACCGACGGCGACGGCCCGATCCGTATCAGCCTCTGGTCCGGGAGCGACACCCAGATGGAGGTCGTCCGCCTTGACGCGCTACGAGCGCCGGAGACGGGCTTCCGACCGCGGTTCGCCGCGCCGTTCCAGGCGCGCTTCCCGCTGCCCAACCCGCGCCCCAACGGCACGATGTTCGTCGAGGTCGTGGCGTTCGATCGCGACGGCATCCCGCTGGAGAGCCTGCGCGTCCCCATCCTCGTCGGCGCGATCGCCGCACCCTCGACCGGGGTCGGGCAGTCCGGGACCGGGACGCATGGCGAAGACGGGATCGTCGGCGGGATCGTGTTCGGGACGGCGTGGCTTGCCGAAGGGGCGCCCTGGGCCGGCCGCCCGGACTGACGTCGTCGGGTCAGCGGCCTGAGATGGCCTCGGGCCAGCCCAGGTCCGGCCGTCGACGGTCGATCCAGTCGCGCAACGCCCAGGCCGTCGTCTTGAAGGCGAGGCCATCCCAGGGCAGGGCCTCAGGTGCGAACGTCGCGATCTCGAGGGCCTCGGGGGTCGGGGTCGCCGTCCCGCCGACGATCCGCGCCTCGAACGCGATGGTCACGACGGCCGCTTCGAGCCGGGTGTAGAGCCCGATGATGTCGCCCGGCGCGATGAGCAGCCCCGTCTCTTCCCAGGTCTCCCGGATCGCGGCCTGGTGGACGGTCTCATCGACCTCGAGGAAGCCGCCTGGCTGCGCCCACAGGCCAAGGCCGGGCTCGATCCCACGACGCAGCAGCACGAGCTCCCCGGTCTCGGTGACCGGGAAGGTCGTCACGACCAGACGGGGGTTCACATAGGCGATGTGGCCGCAGGACGCGCACCAGAGCCGATCGCGATCCTCGCCGTCGATCGAGCCATACGTCAGCGACCCGCCGCAGTTGGTGCAGAAGTTCAGGCTGGAGGCCATCCAGCGCGGCACGCCGCCACCGGAATCGAGATCCGTGGAGCGCCCGTCCGGCCCGCGCTCGAAGCGCTCCGTCACGCGACGAGCACGACGAACGCGGCGACGATCAGCGCCGTGAGTCCGACGACGCTGACGGCCACCCAGGCCAGCCGGAACAGGCCCTTGCCACGGTCGACGGGCATCCAGGCCCAGGCCGAGCGCCAGATGCGGACGACGGCGTCGGCGGTCGTGACGACGAGCAACGGAGAGGCGATCAGGACGCACAGCTTGATCAACGGGCTTTGCAGCGGGGTCCCGAGCTCCAACGCCGTGATGGCGATCGCACCGCACACGAGCACGATCACGGACAGGTTGATGTAGTGGCGCTGGAGCGGCGTCGGGGCGACCTCCGGCACGGACCGTGGCGGCAGGCCCTGCAGGCTCGGCGGGAGGGCGCCGGGGCTCGAGCGGACCGGGCGATCTGGCACCGCCTGGCGGTCCAGGACCGGCATGCCGGGCTCCCAGCGTTCGTCATCCATGGTCACGCAGCCGAGTGTAGCCCGGCACGGCCGCGGGACCGCCGAGGGCTAGAGGACCCGCTCCCGGGGTGCATCCGCGTCCGCGACGGGGACCTCGCAGGTCGGGCAGAACCAGCGCGCCTCGAGGGCCGTGCCGCAGCGTGCGTGGCGCAGCGGCTCGGCATCGCCTGAGCTCCGTGCGCCCCAGTCGGCGAGAAGACGCAGGGCAGAGGCGAGGTCCCGGCCATCCCCGGTCAGCTCGTAGGCCATTCGTGGCGGGCGTGCCTGGTACGGCGTCGCCCGCAGGATGCCGACCCGTTCCAGCCGGCGGAGCCGGTCGGTCAGGATGTTCGGGGCGATGCCGGGGAGTGTCTCGGTCAGCTCGCCGAACCGCCTCGATCCCTCGAGGAGGCCCTCGACGATCAGCAGGCTCCATCGATCACCGACCCGGTCGAGCGCGAGCTCCAGGGGCGTCGGCGTCGTCGTGGCAGCGGGATCGGTCATGCGCTCGATGGTACGCGGGATCGGGGCTTGCCAACCGTCGGCGTCGGTTGTAACTTGCAATCCACAAGTTACTCCTCCCACCGACGCATGGAGCAAGCCCCCGATGACCCTACTCGATGAGCTCGGCGCGGCCGTCAGCGCCACCGCGGCTTCCGCCGGCACCTCGATCGTCGGCATCGGCCGGCACACCCGTGGCAGTGGCGTCGTCATCGCCGACGGCCAGGTCCTGACCAACGCCCACAACCTGCGCGGCCACGAGGTCACCGTGACGTTCTCGGACGGGCGCACCACCCGCGGCACCGTCGCCGGGGTGGATCCCGACGGCGATCTGGCGGTGATCTCGGTCGACACGGCCGGTGCCACGCCAGTCACCTGGGGCGCCGGCGACACGCTGGCCATCGGCAGCCCGGTCTTCGGCGCGGCCGCGACCGTGGGCGGCGGGGTGCGTGTGACGTTCGGGCTCGTGTCCGCGGTCTCGCGCGCCTTCCGAGGACCCGGCGGGCGCCGCATCGCCGGCAGCGTCGAGCACACCGCTCCCCTGGCCCCGGGCTCGTCCGGCGGCGCGCTCCTCGACACGAAGGGCGCCTTCATCGGGCTGAACACGAACCGGATCGGCGAGGGGTTCTACCTCGCCCTGCCGGCAGACGAAGCCCTGCGCGGCCGCATCGACGCCCTCGGGCGGGGTGAATCGGCCGAACGCCTGCGGCTCGGGATCGCCATCGCCCCGAGCCACGTCGCGCGGCGGCTGCGCCGATCGGTCGGGCTGGCGGATCGCGACGGTGTCCTCGTCCGTGGCCTCGAGGACGACGGACTGGCAGCGGCGGCCGGCATCGAGCCGGGCGACCTCATCGTGTCGGCCGGTGGCCGACCGGTCACGGACGGTGATGACCTGTTCGATGCCCTGGGCTCGGTGACCGTGCCGTTCGAGGTCGGTCTGGTGCGCGGCGCCGAAGAGCGAAGCGTCACCGTCGGCGCACCGAAGGGGCGCACGCCGGGCGACGCCTGACCCAGTGGGCGCGTTTCGAACGTCGTCCAGAGCCGACCAGGTCGGCTAGCATCCGGGCGTGATCGAGCGGATCGTCGCCTGGTATCGCATCGGCTCGTCGGCGGCCGCGCTGGTGGCCCTGCTGGTCGCCAACGCGATCCCCCTCCTCGGCGTCCTGTTCCTGGGCTGGAACGTATGGACGATCCTCATCGTGTACTGGCTCGAGAACGGGATCGTCGGCGTCATCAACGTTTTGAAGATGCTCTACGCCGAGGGCGAGCCGGACGAGAAGTCAGCCGCGGCAGCGCAAGGCCAGGGCAAGGCGATGATGATCCCGTTCTTCGTCATGCACTACGGGATCTTCTGGCTGGTCCACGGCGTGTTCATCCTCACCCTTCCCCTGTTCGCGGGGATCGGCGGGGACAGCGACATGGCGCAGGGCGTCAGCGTGGGCGCGATCGTCGTCGCGGTCATCGCGCTCTGCATCAGCCACGGGCTGTCGTTCTGGTGGAACTTCCTGGTCCGCGGTGAGTATCGGCGCACGTCGGCGGCCGCACAGCTTTTCGCGCCCTACGGCCGCCTGGTCGTGCTGCACCTGACGATCATCGTCGGGGCGCTCGCGATCTCGTTCACGGGCGCCTCCGCCGCGGCCGTGGCGGTCCTCGTCGTCCTCAAGACGGTCCTCGACGTGGGCTTCCATCTCACCGAGCATCGGCGCATCGAGGCGTCGCCGGCGACGCCGGTCATCCAGGGCTGACGCCTCGGCTCACGCTCCCTGGTTCGATGGGTCGTCGAGGACACCCTGGGTCTGCGCCGCCCGCCACGCCGTGAGTCGCTCGGCCAGGGCGGCATCGCCGACCGCCAGGATCTGGGCCGCCAGCAGCCCGGCGTTCGTCGCGTTGCCGATCGCCACGGTCGCCACCGGGATCCCGCGCGGCATCTGGACGATCGACAGCAGCGAATCCATCCCGCCCAGGTGCTGGGTGGGGATCGGCACGCCGATGACCGGCAGGATCGTCTTGGCCGCGAGCATGCCGGGCAGGTGGGCGGCACCCCCGGCGCCCGCGACGATCACGCGGATGCCGCGCGAGATCGCCTCCTCGGCGTATCGGAAGAG
>DASPHN010000120.1:0-5432 GCA_035629655.1 Saccharimonadales bacterium (SeqCode)
TGGTGAGGAGGTAGACGAGGGTGCCGTCCTCGACCTCGGAGCCGATGACGGCCGTGCCGAGCACGAGCGCCACGAGCGGGAGGACCGTCCGGATGCCAAGGGTGTCGAGGATGCCGGGCA
The DNA here is from genome assembly GCA_035629655.1 of Saccharimonadales bacterium (SeqCode). Classification (GTDB taxonomy): domain Bacteria; phylum Chloroflexota; class Limnocylindria; order Limnocylindrales; family CSP1-4; genus SPCO01. The sequence continues at coordinate 121 of DASPHN010000120.1, forward strand.
CATCTGCGCGGCCGCCACCGAGGCGGATGACCAGACCGACGATGACGGGCAGGGCCGCCAGGAGCAGCAGCAGCAGGATCCGGCGGCGGCCCATCAGGCCCCGCAGCGTGACGACCACGAGCGCCCGGAACGCGGTCATCGGCGGACCAGGTAGCTGAAGACGCTCTCGAGCGAGTCGTCTGTGGGCGTGACCTCGAGGAGGCGGATGCCGGCCGCGCGTGCGGTCGGGGCGACGATGCGAGTGAAGGCCCCGTAGTCGGACGTCCGCACGGCCAGCAGGCCGTCGACGAGCTCGGCGCCGAAGACCGATGGCTGGGCGAGGAGTGCCGTGGCCAGGGTCCGGTCGTCGGACGAGCGGATCGTGAACCGGTGCGGGCGGTCGGTCATGAGCTGGCGGATGGAGCGGAAGTCGCCCGACGCGGCCAGGCGGCCCGCGTAGACGACCAGGACGGCGTCCGCGAGGCGCTCCACCTCCTCGAGGATGTGCGAGGAGAACAGGATCACTCGCCCCTCCCCCGCCATCCGCCGCAGGAGATCGATCATGTGCAGGCGCTGGCGCGGATCCAGGCCGTTGAACGGCTCGTCGAGGAGCAGGATCCGCGGCTCGTGTACGAGCGCAGCCGCCAGCTTGGCCCGCTGACGCATGCCCTTGGAGTAGGTGCGCATCGGGCGATCGGCCGCATCGGTCAGCTCGACCGTGGCCATCGCCCGCTCGGCGGCGCCGGCCGCGTCGGGCACGCCCTGGAGCTCGGCGCTGAGCTTCGCGAACTCGCGGCCCGACAGGTAGCCGGGGACGGCCTCGCGCTCCGGAACGAGGCCGACCTCGCGATAGACGCTCGGGTCGCCGGCCGCAGGTCGCCCGGCGATCCGCACGGTCCCGGCCGAGGGGGCGAGGAGGCCGGCGAGCATGTGCAAGAGCGTCGATTTGCCAGCGCCGTTGGGCCCGAGCAGGCCGGTCACGCCCGGCCCGAGCGCGAACGAGATGTCGTTGACGGCCACGACATTGCCGTACCAGCGGGAGGCGTGCTCGAGCGCGATGGCGGGCACGACCGGCGCGATCCCGGCGGTCGGCACGGCGGGCGGGACCGGCAGCGGCGCGTCGGGGGCCGGTGGCGGCGCGTCCGGCACCGGGGCGGACTGATCGGTCATGCGTCGATCCGCTGGTAGCGACGCCAGACCACGGCCACCATCGCGACGATCCCGATGACCGTCGCCGCGATGTAGACCCAGCCGGGGAAGTCGGCGGCGAGGACGGCAGGGCTTTCGGGCAAGGTCTCGAAGACCGCCGCGTTCAAGCCATCGATGAGGTCGCCCGGGCTGAGCAGCAGGAGGATCCGCGCGAGGTCGCCCATCGCCCGCGTCGCGATGATCGCCACGATCACCGTCGGCACGATGAACACCGCGATGATCGCCGCGGTCGCATAGGCCCGCCGTGGCGTCCACGCGGCGATGACCGCGCCGACGCCCGTCAGCAAGCCGGCCGCGAGGCCAGTGACGAGGAGGTAGCGCGGGATGTGGACGAGCTCCTCGGAGATGCCCGTGACCGGATCCGCCGCGGCGAGGATCCCGCCGATGGTGAGCACGACCTGGGGCAGGAGCGACATCGCGAAGACGGCCAGGAAGAGGCCACCGACCCGGGCGAGCGCGTAGTCGGTCCGGGTGAGGACGCGCGAGAAGAAGAGCGGCAGGACGCCGTAGCGCTGGTCCCGGCCGAACAGCTCGGGGGCCTGCGCCGCGCAGAACAGCATGACCAGGGTCGAGGTGAGCCCGACGTAGGTGTCGTGTCGGATCGGGCTTGCGTCCGCGAACTCGTCGCCGGCACCCGCCTGCGAGGCCAGGGCCGCGATCCCCACCGCAAGCAAGGCCGGCAGGACCGCCAGCACCGCCAGCGTGAAGGGTGCGATCTTCGCCCGTCCGCCTCGGCCGATGCCATACGCGGCCCGCAGGGTCATGCCCAGCAGCGAGCGAGTGACCGCCGCCCGGCCCAGCCGCGGCCCGTCGTAGCCCTGGTAGCCGAGGTCATAGATGTTGCCCGCGGCCCGGGGCGTCGGGGCACCCGTCGGCGAGGCGCTCACTGGAAGAGCTCCTCGAGCCCGCGCCGGCGCTGCACGATGCGGACCAGCGGCAGGTCGAGATCGGCGACCGCGTCCCGGACGAGGTCCCACGGCCGCTCGTCGTCGAGCGTGACCAGGACCAGACGACCGTCCACGGTCGCGTGCAACCCGGCCGCGCCGAGGGCCGCCGACAGACGCTCGGCGCCCTCCTCCACTTCGACGACGAGCGTGCCGGTGTGCTCGGTGAAGCTGCCGAGCGGCGCGGCCTGGACCAGTCGCCCGGCATCGACCGCGACGAGGAAGTCGCAGACGCGCTCGATCTCGCCGAGGAGGTGGCTCGCGACGATGACGGCGATCCCGAACTCGGTGCCGGTCCGCCGGACGAGCGCCAGCATCTCGTCACGCCCGGCCGGGTCCAGCCCATTGGTGGGCTCGTCGAGGAGCAGCAACCGGGGATCGTGGACGAGGGCCTGGGCGAGCTTCACCCGCTGCTTCATGCCGGTGGAGTAGCCGCCGATGGGCCGATAGCGCTCCTCGTACAGCCCGACGTGACGGAGCACTTCCGCGGCCCGTTCGCGCGCCGCCGCCCCGGGCAGTCCGGAGAGGCGCGCCATCTGCCCGACGAAGTCGGCCGCCGAGGTATCCGGGGGCAGGCAGTCCGATTCGGGCATGTACCCGATGAAGCGGCGAAGCGTGGTGCCCTCGCGCCGGACGTCGTACCCGAGGACCGTGGCGTCGCCGGAGGTCGGCGGGAGCAACCCGAGGAGGATCCGCAGCAGCGTGCTCTTGCCGGCGCCATTGGCGCCGACGAGGCCGATGATGCCGGGCTCGAGAGCGACCGTCAGGCCATCGAGTGCGGTCACGCCACCGGGGTAGCGCTTGGTCAGGGCAGTCGTTTCGAGAAGGACCATCTGGCCCGAAGCCTAGCGGACCGAGGACCTCAGGCGGCGACGACCTGGTTGCGACCGCCGCGCTTTGCCATCTGGAGGGCGACGTCGGCGATCTCGAGCAACGTGTCCAGCGAGGTCACGTTCGGTCCCAGCGCGGCGCAGCCGGCGGACACGGTCGCGGACAGCCCGACGCCGTCGGCACCCTGGATGCGGACCGCCTCCAGCTCGCGCCGGATCTCGTCGGCGACCCGCTGCGCCTCCTCGACGCTGGCCCCATCGAGCACGGCGACGAACTCCTCACCGCCGAAGCGGGCGACGAGGTCGCTCGACCGCAGCCGCCCGGACAGGATGCCCCCGAACGCGCGCAGGACGCTATCGCCCACGGCGTGGCCGTGGCGCTTGTTGAACGTGCCGAAGTGATCGAGGTCGAACATGATCGCCGCCACCGGGCGACGCTCCTCGGGCTCCAGGCGGGCGCGGACGGCGAGCATCCGCGCCAGCGAGACGTCGAGGTGGCGCCGGTTCCAGAGCCCGGTGAGCGGGTCGCGGATGGCCGCATCGGCGACCTGGGCATGCAACGCGACGTTGGCCACGGCCAGCGCGATCTGCGAGGCGATCAGGGGCAGGCTCTCGAGCTCGAGCGGACTGAATGGTCGGTCGAGATCGGTGCGGGCGACGCTCAGCGCCCCGACGACCTCGCCCTCGCGCAGGAGCGGCGCCGCAGCGGCGACGAGGACATCCGCCGTTTTGGCGCCACGAACCGTCGATGGGTACTCGTCGCGCGGCATCGCCGCCGAGGAGACGACGCGACCGCCGGCGATCGCCTGCCCGGCCATGCCCTCCCCGGTCGGGATGCTGGCCCCCACGTATCGGATGTCGCCGCCGTTGATCGCGACGATCCGGTCGTCGCCGGACGCGACGTCCCGGACGATGAGGACGGCGGTGTCCACCTGGAGGACGTCGCGGACGGCGCGGACGATCGACTCCTGTGCGGTCGCCGGATCGAGGCTCGCATTGATGCTTGCCCCGAACTCGGCCAGCCGGCCGAACAGCGCGACCCGCTCGCGCAGGGCCTGCCGTTCGCGCCCCAGGGCCAGGGCGACGGCCACCCGGTCCGCGACGACCACCATCGTGTCCCGATCGCCCTCGTCGAGGGACACGTCGGCGCCGCTCTCGACGTTGAGCACGCCGAGCAACTGGTCGTCGACCCGCAGCGGGACGCTGACCTCGCTTCGGACGTCGCTGTCGGCGGCGCGATAATCCGGATCGGTGCGCACGTCCCGGACGAGAGCAGGCTGACCGGTGCGCATGACCCGACCGACGACGCCGAGGGAACCGTCGAACGTCTCGATGACCGTGTCGTAGCCACGCTGCGCCCCGAGCCGCATGAGCGGCCCATCCACGGTGTAGATGGAGACATAGCGGTACCCGAACCGCGCGACCAGGACGTCCATCACGTGATCGAGGGCATCGGTCGTGGGTCCGCTGGAGGCCAGCACACGTCCGACCTCCTCGACCGCGGCCATCTGGCGAGCACGCCGGCGATGCGCCGCGGAGGTGCGCCGGACGTGCGCCACGGCCCGCTCCAGCGAGCTGACCGTTCGACGCGTGCCGATCGCCAGGACGATCGTCGTCGCGATGAGCGCGGCACCGCGCTGCAGGGCGATCGGATAGAACGCCGGCGTGCCGAGGACCGGGTAGAGGAACGCGATCATGGCCCCGATGCCGAGGATGACGGCCTCGCGGGTCCCCATGGCCGCGCCCATCGCGACGATCGGGATATAGAGCGAGGCGAGCGGGAACGTCCCGAGCTCACTCGTGGCCTGGTTCATCCAGAACACGGCACCGAGGGCGATGAGCAGCCGGCCGGCATCGAGGGCGACGGCATCGTTGGTGCTGCGCCGGGCGGCCGTGATCGCCAGCTGCAGCACCAGGTAGACGACGCACGGCACGATGATCGCCCGATAGTCGCCGGATCGAGTGACCACCTCGATGGCGAGCGCGGCGATCACGACCGCGATCGCCAGGAGGACGTGCGCATCCGCGGCCCAGCGGGCGGTGAAGTGACGAGGGGTGCGGTTCCGAGCAGTCGCCTTCATGCAGGCTTGACCATGGCGCGCGGAGGCACCACCCGTCGATAGCGGGATGGTCCGCAGGGGAATGCGACCGATGGTTCAGCCAGGCCACCATTCGTCCGGCAACCGGAGGGTCAGGTCCGGCGTCTGCTGGCGTGAACCGCCTGCCAGAGGAGACCGTCGTGTACCAGCCGAGCGATGGCGTCGTCGTCGAGGACCTGACCTATCCGGGGGACGACGGACGACCGGTCGAGGCCTTCCTCGTGCGACCGGCCGCGAAGGCACCGCAGCGA
>DASPHN010000121.1:0-5037 GCA_035629655.1 Saccharimonadales bacterium (SeqCode)
AGCGTGACGCCGGCCCCGATGACGGCACCCTGCCGGATCAGGACGCCGTCGAGGAGGACGCTGCCCGCGCCGACGAAGGCATCGTCCTCGACGATGACGGGCCGGGCGCCCGGCGGCTCCAGCACGCCGCCGATGGACACGCCCGCCGCGAGATGGACGCGCGCCCCGATCTGCGCACATGAGCCGACGAGCACGTGCGAGTCGACCATGGTCGCTTCGCCGACCCACGCCCCGACGTTGATGAAGCTCGGCGGCATCACCACCACGTCCGCGCCGAGGTGGACCCCCCGACGGATCGCCGTCCCGCCGGGAACGACCCGCCACGGGCCGTCGCGCACGTCGCGTGTCGGGATCGCCGCGCGGTCGCGGAACGTGAGCGGCCCGGCCGAGGACGTCGCGATGGATCGGTCGTCGAAGGCGGCCAGGATCCGCGCCTTGATGTCGGGCCGGACCCGCCAGCCGTCCGGGGCCTTGGGATCGGGCTCGGCCGCCCGCACGGTCCCGGACTCGAGCGCATCGAGGAAGGCCGCGACGAACGTGCTCGTGGCACCGTCGGTCATGCGACGGCCTGCGACGGAGCCACGATCCGCCCACCACTCGCCTCGACGAGGCCGAGGTCGCGGAGGGTCACCGCCATGGCCGCTCGCCCATCGGGGTCGAGTGGGAGGAGCGGGCCGCGGACCGCGTCGCCATCGAGCAGGCCCATGAGGGCCATGGCGGCTTTGGCCGGGACGGGGTTGGGCCCGCCCCGGAAGTTCGCCGCGAAGAGTGGCAGCCAGCGCTCATGGAGGCGACGGGCGGCGCCCCAGTCGCCGGCGTGGGCCGCCGCACAGAGGGCGACGAGCTCGCCGGGGATCTCGTTCGACGCGACCGAGACGACGCCGTCCCCGCCCATCGCCAGGATCGGGAGCGTCCACGCGTCGTCCCCGGCCAGGACCGCGACGTCGCGCGGGCGGTCGCGACAGATCCGCGCGATCTGGTCCAGGTTCCCGCTCGCCTCCTTGACCGCGATCACGCGCGGGTGCTCGGCCAGCCGCAGGAACGTGTCGGCGTCCACGTTCGAGCCCGTACGTGACGGGACGTTGTAGACGACGATCGGCAGATCGCCGGCGTCGGCGATGGCGAGGAAGTGGGCCTCGAGCATCCGGCTGTCCGGCCGGTTGTAGTACGGCGCGACGACGAGCGCCGCATCGGCCCCCACCTCGGCGGCGCGGCGCGTGGCGGCGATGGTCGTCGCCGTGTCGTTGGTGCCCGTGCCGGCGATGACGCGGACCCGGTCACGCGATGGACGCTCGGAGGCGACCTCGACGGTCGTGGCGATGAGCCACTCGCGCTCCTCCTGGGACAGGGTGGGGGACTCGCCGGTCGTGCCGCAGGGCACGAGTCCGTCGATGCCGGCCAGGACCTGCCAGCGGACGAGACGGCGGAACGCGTCGGCATCGATGGCGCCGTCCGCGGCGAACGGGGTGACGAGGGCGGTGAAGGCGCCGCGCAGGAAGGGTCGGGTGGGGCTGGGCATCTCGGTCTCCTGAGGGTCGTCGTCGGGTGGTCGGGGGTCGGTGTGGTCAGGCTGCGAGCGCCGGGCTCGCGAGCAGCTCGTCGACGACGGCATCGAATGGGTGCAGGCCCGGCGTGCGAGGCGCCCGGCCGAGCCAGTCGACGGCGGCCAGGATCCCGGTGGCGTAGGCGGTGCGATCGCGGGCGGTGAGGCGCAGCTCGATGGTCTCGCCGGCCGCGTCGAAGCCGACCAGGTGCATCCCGGGCGACGATCCCGCACGGATCGAGACGACCTCGAGCTCGTCGCTCGTCGGGTCCTCCGGCAGACGAGCAGACAGGCGCCGCCCGAGCTCCAGGGCCGTGCCGCTCGGTCGATCGAGCTTGCCCCGCCGGTGCCACTCGACGAGGTAGGGATCGAATCCCTCGACGGCCCCGAACAGCTCGGCTGCCCGTTCCACGAGCCGGCTGAACAGGGCGACCCCGAGGCTGAAGCTGGCGGCCGTGACGGCCGCGGCCCCGGCCGCCCGCAGCGTGGCCTCGACCGCGTCGCGGTCCTCGGCCCAGCCCGTCGCGGCGAGCACGAACCGGCCGACTCCAGCATCGATCCCGGCGGAGACGTTGGCCAGCACGGCGTCGCCTCGGCTCGCGTCGACGAGCACGTCCGCGCCCGCCAGCGCGGCCGGATCATGGCGTCGCCCGATGGGCCGCCCGAGCACAGGAATGCGCTCGCCGCGGTCGCCGGCCGCGCTGGCGACGGCCCAGCCGAGATGGCCGTCGCCGAGGATGGTCGTGGGCATGGGTCGTGGTCCTCCAAGTGTGGTGGGAGGGCCGCGAGGGATCGGCGGGCAACGAAATGCCGCGGTCACCACGTGGTGCCGCGGCCCTCGGAGCCTCCGTTCCCTGGAGGCCCCGTCGTCGTTCGTCCGAACGCGCCGGTCAGTGCCCCAGGGCCCGTGCCTCCCGGCAGGGCCGCCAGAGCTTCTGCTTCGAATCCATCGAGCGCAGCCAGCGGTTCATGCGCGAACCATACGCATACTTTGTTCCCTATGCAACCCAGCGTCGGGCGATTCGCCTGGTCCGGGTCGCTTGTCCGGCGTGCGACGATGGACCCATGTCCGACGACCAGAGCCGCTCCCGGCCGGCCGGCATGTGCACCGGCCCGGGCCACATGGTGATGTACGGCAACCCGGCGTTCGTCGCCCGCTTCGGGGAGCGCTGCCTGGGCATGCCGGCCCGCGAGGTGATGATCGATCTTCCCGACGCGGCGTTCGAGGTCTTCGACGCGTCCTTCGCCCAGGGCCGGCCGCTCGCCCGGTGGGTCAGACTCGACGATGAGGACTGGCGCGTCACGGCCAAGCCGCGACTGGATCCTGAGACCGGCGCCGTCTTCGGGATCGCCTTCCACCTGCGTGCCCGTTCGGACGTCCCGGTGGTCGGAGACGCGGTCAGCCCCGGCTGACAGGACGACTGCGTGCTTGCGCGAGGTCGGCTTCGGGTGGTACACATCGCCCGTGCCACCGCCCGCAGGCGGGCCGGACCGTCACCGGCCGACGCCGCGAACCCATGGATCGCTCGATGCCCTGCCACGCCCGCTCACTGGGCGTGACCGGCGCCGTCCTCGAATCCCCGAACGGCTCTCGACCGGCCGACGTCGACTCGCCGTCAGTCTCGCCGGACTCGTCGCGGCGATCGTGGTCGCCGTCTCGACGGCCGCCAACGGCAGCCCGGTCCAGACGGTGGCCGATGTGGCTGGAGCGGTCGCCACGGCGCTGCCCACCGGTGGGTCGATCGATGCCCCGATCGGCACCGCGTCAGCTGGGCCCGCGGTGCCCGAGGCTCGGATGGATCCGGTCAGGGCCGTCACCCGTGGTGCACCGCCGCTCATCACGCTCTCGGGCTATCGCTGGCCGATCCCCAAGGCACGGCTGACCCTGCCGTTCGGGCCGTCCCCATGGGGCTCGCGCATCGTCGATGGCGAGCACTTCCACGACGGCATCGACCTGGCGACGTTCTGCGGCGACCGGATCGTGGCCGCGCACGGCGGCGTCGTCCTCGCCGCGGGACGCCACTACGACGAGCACATGGGCTGGGTCGGCGACCTGACGCCGTACCTCGAGCGCCTCGAGACGAAGCACCTGTGGAGCACGCTGCCGATCGTCGTCGTCATCGACGACGGCAACGGGTATCGCAGCATGTACGCTCACTTCCAGAAGGTCACCGTCAAGGCGGGCGACCGCGTCAAGACCGGTCAGCTGCTGGGCTACGAAGGGCGGACCGGTCGCGCGTCCGGCTGCCATCTGCATTACGGGCTCTTCAGCCCCCTCGAGACCAGCACGTTCAAGATGGACCCCACGGTCTCGAAGCGGATGAAGCTGCCGACGCACCAGATCGCCCGGATCGATCCGCTCCAGGTGCTGCCGAAGCGCACGAAGCCGACTCCCGCGCCGGGGTCGCGCCCCACCCCGCACCCGAGCCCGGGCGAGGACACGCCCTAGCCGACGCCCCGCGGTCGGTCGAGCCGCCGATAGCGCCGGCCGATGAGCCAGTAGGCGGGGATCGAGGCGAGCGCGGCGGAGAGCGACGGACTCGACCCGTCCCGACCCTCCAGGGCGAGGAGCCCATCCGTCGAGCCGGCGTCGGCCGGCCTGGCATCGACGAGCGCGAGGTCGATCGCGATACGTTCGGGCTCCGACGTCCCCAGGCTCGCGATGAGCTCCACCGGCTCCTGACCGGCCTCGTACTCCGCACGGATCTCGGCATCGGCTCGCCAGGTCGGCTGGCGCAGGAGGATCGCCCGCCAGGCCTCGGCGATCGCGCCCGTGACCCGGCCGTCGCCAGCGGCCGTGGCACCGTCCCCGTCGCCGGCGACATCGACACCGCGGGCCCAGCGGGCGGCCTGGTGGAGGAGGGCGTACTCGTCGAGGTCGGCGTACTCGGCCAACCGGTCGATAGGTGACTCGAGCCCGAAGATGGCCCGGATCGACGGTCCGAAGACATCGGCCAGGTCCAGGTCGATGGCCCGCACGGTCCGGTGGAAGTAGACCTGCTGGTACATGAACCGGCGGGCGGACAGGAACATCTCGAGCGCCCCGAGACCCGGCTCGTAGAGGGTCAGCCCGCGGTCCCCGATGAACGTGTAGCGCCGCAGCCGCTCGACGTCGATCGGGCCCGTCGCGACGCCGGTCAGGTAGGCGTCGCGGCGCACGAAGTCGAGGTTGTCGACGGTGAACACGCCGGACAGCAGCGGCGCGAGCCAGCGCATCATCGAGGTCGAGCTCGGGCCCCTGCTGCGCGGCCTGCGCCGGGCGCCGGGCGATGTCCCGGAGCGTGACGCCTTCGCCGACGGGGAGTCGATCGACCCGGCCTGGGTCGCCTTCCTCATCGCCAAACCGGCGCTCGCCGATCCCTTCATGCCGCGCTGGGTACGCTGGCTCGCGCCGCTGCTGTCGGGCGTGTTCACGGTCGACAACCTGGACTACGTGCGGCGCGATGCGTATCTCACAGGCGTGGCCGCCGGACCCGTGGATGTCGAGCGTCTGC
>DASPHN010000122.1:0-4877 GCA_035629655.1 Saccharimonadales bacterium (SeqCode)
CCAGCGCTCCGCGCCAGCCGGTCGACCGCACGGCGTTGCACGCGGCATATCCAAGGACGAAGCCGACGGGCACGCCGAGCAGGCCAAGGCCGACGAGACGATCGATGTCGAACGTGATCCCACCGTCCGACGGTGCGCGCACCACCAGACCGACACCGGCCACCGCGAGCGAGACGAGCGCCCCGAGGAGGCCGCCGAGCACGCGACCGGACCGATCGACGGGTCGAGAGCCGGCTGCACTCGACGCCGACGCGGAAGGGCCCCCACTCGTCGGATCCGTCGCCACGACCATCATCTTGCCTCCGACCTGTCGTGCTACCCTGATATAGCAAGTTATGGACCAGAAACTCGCTACTGTCAAGGCGCATGAATCGAACGGCGGGACGAGCACGCGCCCCGCGGACGCTGGCGCGACCGCGGAGTCGATCCGCCTCGACCTGGCCGAGGCGTGGGGCGAGATGGGCGCGGCCTGGGGGGTCACGCCGGCCATCGCCCGCGTGCAGGCGTATCTCATGGCTCGCCAGGAGCCGCTCACCGAACGCGAGGTTCGCGAGGCGCTCGGTCTGAGCCATCGAGCCGCGAGCCTGGCCCTCGCCGAAGCCGAGTCGTGGGGGATCGTCGAGCGCGTGGCCGAGCCGCGACGCGTGGGGCGTCGTGGGCCGGCCGGGACCGCCTATCTGGCGGTCGGCGACCACTGGCAGTGGTTCGGTCGGGTCATCGCCGAGCGCAAGGTTCGCGAGGGCGACCCGATCGTCGCCATCATCGAGGCCAAGGCCCAGCAGGCATCCGAGGCCGCCGCGGCCCACCCGGGCGACGAGGAGCTCATCGCCCTGCGCGACTGGCTCGCCTCGTTCGTGGTCTTCGTGCGGTTGTTCGATCGGGCCGTGGGTCTGGTCCCGCAGCTCGACCCGCGGGAGCTGGAGCGCTCCCTCAACCTGCTCGGACGCGTACCGGACGCGACGATCCTTCGGTTGTTCGACCTGCTGGGCAGGCTCGATGACGGCGATGTGCTGGACCTCGTCGACACGCTCTCGCGCCTCTCGCCGACCGCCGCACGCCGCGCGACCAAGCTGATGTCCGGGGTGGTTCGAACCGTCTCCCGCTGACCGAGGCAGCATGTCCATCGAGGTCCAACGACCGCATGACGGACCGCAGGTCGGGCCGCGCCGGGAGCCCGTGCGATAATCGCGCCGCGTGTGGGGCGACCCGCGCGCCACCCGACACGAAGGACTCACCCACCATGACAGTCGAAACCTCCACCTGGGCCACCAAGACGGGCCTCGCCCAGATGCTCAAGGGCGGCGTCATCATGGACGTCGTCACGGCCGACCAGGCCAAGATCGCCGAAGATGCCGGCGCCGTCGCCGTGATGGCGCTCGAGCGCGTCCCGGCGGACATCCGCAAGGCCGGCGGCGTGGCCCGCATGTCCGACCCCGAGATGATCGTCGGGATCATGGACGCCGTGACCATCCCGGTCATGGCCAAGGCCCGCATCGGCCATTTCGTCGAGGCCCAGGTGCTGGAAGCACTCGGCGTCGACTACATCGACGAGTCCGAGGTGCTGACCCCGGCCGATGAGCACAACCACATCGACAAGCACGCCTTCAAGGTCCCGTTCGTGTGCGGCTGCCGGAACCTCGGCGAGTCCCTCAGGCGGATCAACGAGGGTGCCGCGATGATGCGGACCAAGGGCGAAGCCGGCACCGGCAACATCGTGGAGGCGGTTCGCCAACTGCGCGATGTCCTGTCCGAGATCCGCCGACTCGGCGCGATGCGCGAGGACGAGCTGTTCGTCGCCGCGAAGGAGCTGCAAGCCCCATACGAGCTCGTGAAGCAGGTTGCCGCCGATGGCAAGCTGCCGGTCGTGAACTTCGTCGCCGGTGGCATCAGCACCCCGGCCGACGCGGCCCTCGTGATGCAACTGGGCGCGGAAGGGGTGTTCGTCGGCTCGGGCATCTTCAAGAGCGAGGACCCGGCCCGCATGGCCAACGCGATCGTCCAGGCGACCACCTTCTTCGATGACCCGAAGAAGATCGCCGAGGTCTCGAAGGGCCTCGGGGCCCCGATGCGCGGCATCGCCCTCGAGGACATCCCCGAGCAGGAGCGTCTCGCCGTTCGCGGCTGGTAGACCGCGGCCGACTCCGAGTCCCGGAGCGCCGGCGCTGACAGGTAGCATCTCCGCATGAAGATCGGTGTCCTGGCCCTGCAGGGGGCCTTTCGGGAACACCTCGACACCCTCCGCGAGATCGGCGTCGAGGGTGTGCGCGTGCGCGAACCGGCCGATCTCGAGGGCGTAAGCGGACTGATCCTGCCGGGTGGCGAGAGCACGACGATGCGCCAGCTCATCGAGCGCTGGGGACTGCGCGGCCCGATCCTCGACCTCGCCAGGCGCGGCGCCCCGATCTTCGGGACCTGCGCGGGGATGATCGTGCTGAGCCACGACATCGTGGGCGGGGAGCCGCCGATCCTGCCGTTGCTCGACGTGACCGTCGAGCGCAACGCCTTCGGCCGTCAGCTCGATTCGTTCGAGGCCGATCTTGCCGTCCCCGTGCTCGGCGATCGACCGGTCCACGCCGTGTTCATCCGGGCGCCGATCATCGAGCGCACCGGACCCGACGTCGACGTCCTCGCGAGCCTCGACGACGGACGTGTCGTCGCGGTCCGCGAGCGGAACGTCATCGCGACGTCGTTCCATCCCGAGCTCGCCGGCGAGACCCGGTTCCACCGCCTCGTCGCGACGATGGCGAGCGAGCACGACGACCCCGGCGAGGGGTCGGGCCGGCGTCCGCATCCCACCCGTCGGGCCCAGACTCGATGACCGCGACGCGACCGCCCCGCAGCGCGGGCAAGGTACGCGCCGCCCGCCTGACCGACCTCGCCGCGCTCGGCGAGCTGTCTCGTCTGTGTCAATCCGACGCGGCCGAGACCCGCTCGTTGGGCCTGCCGGTCAGTGGTCCGCCGATCGGTGTGTTCAGCCTGTTCCGCCTGCCGCTCGGTGCCTTCCGGCCCAACGACCTGATGTACGTCTACGACCAGGACGGTCGCATCGCCGGGCTGATCCGCGTCGAGCGAGAATCGGCGCGTGACGAATGGACGATCGTGGAGCTCGATGCGATCGGGCTGTCAGACGCCGGCGACATCCGGTACCGGCTGGTCCAGCAGCTGTTGCGCGAAGGTGGCAAGCGCGGGGCGGCCCGCTTCCATGTCGCGTGTGCCGACGCCGATGGCAATGTCGAGCTCCTCATGCAGGCCGGCTTCATCCGCTACGGCGAGGAGATGATCCTGTTCCGGCCGCCAGGCAAGCGGCTGCCGACGCCGTGGACCGACGAGGCCGCGGCAGACGCCCGGCTGCGCCCGGCACAACCCATCGACGCCCTTGCACTCCATCGACTCTCCGCGGCCGCCACGCCAGCCCCGGTCGCCCGCCTGGAGGCGATCCGCCTGCCCGACTGGGAGCGCCAGGGCACCCATTGGCGCGTGCCGCGTTCCAGCCTCGCGCCGATCCTGCGGTTCGCCGACGTGGAGGCCTTCGTGCAGGCATCCCCAGACGGCGGGAAGGACGGCACGATGCTCGACGGCTTCGTGCAGATCGGTGTGGCGAAGGAGGACCAGCCGCACTATCTGAAGGTCGTGGTGCGTCCGGATGTCGACGCGACGGCCCTCGTGGAGTTCGGGCTTGGCGTCATCGCGGCACGGATCCGCAAGAGCGGCGACCATCCTCATGACCACGGCGTCATCGCTCCCGTGAGAACCTACGAATCGCCGGTGGATCGGCGACTGGAGGAGGTGGGGTTCGATTCCATCGCCACGGTCACGTTGCTCATGAAGGAAACCGTCGTCCGTGTCGCCGAACCGGCTCTCGTGCCGGCCGGCGTCCGCTAGTGGAGGTCAGCGTGGGATCCGAGGATCGCCAGCGCGAGTCGATCGACGACCTCGACGCCCTGCTCGCATCGCTCCCGCCAGAGATCGTCGCCGCCGTCCATGCGCTCGAGGACAAGGAAGCGCTCATCGAGGTCGTCATGGATCTCGGTCGGCGTCCCGAGGCCCGCTTCCCCGACAGCGAGTCCACGTTGCTGGATCGCGAGATCACCGATGCGGACATCGCCTTCGTCGTCGAGCACATCGGCACGTTCGGTGACGACAACCGGGCTGGCATCGAGCGGACCCTCCACCGCATCAGCGCGATCCGCAACCGCAACGGCAAGGTGGTCGGGCTGACCTGCCGGATCGGCCGGGCGGTCTACGGCACCATCGAGATCATCGACGACTTCGTCGAGACCGGGAAGTCGATCCTCATCATGGGCCGGCCGGGCATCGGCAAGACGACGATGCTCCGCGAGGCGGCCCGCGTCCTGGCCGACGACATGGGCAAGCGCGTGGTCGTCGTCGACACCTCGAACGAGATCGCCGGCGACGGCGACATCCCGCATCCGGCGATCGGCAAGGCCCGCCGGATGCAGGTCCGCACGCCGTCCCTCCAGCACGAGGTCATGATCGAGGCGGTCGAGAACCACATGCCCCAGGTCATCGTGATCGACGAGATCGGGACGGAGCTCGAAGCGCAAGCCGCCCGGACGATCGCCGAGCGCGGCGTGCAGCTCATCGGCACGGCCCACGGCAACAACCTCGACAATCTCATGCTCAACCCGATCCTTTCCGACCTCATCGGCGGGATCCAGAGCGTGACCCTCGGCGACGAGGAGGCACGTCGACGGCGCACCCAGAAGAGCGTCCTCGAGCGCAAGGCGCCGCCGACCTTCGACGTGATCGTCGAGATCGTCGACCGCGAACGGGTGGTCGTCCATCCCGATGTCGCCGAGACGATCGACGCGATGCTGCGCGGCGACCAGGTCTCGCCGCAGCTCCGCTGGCGAGAT
>DASPHN010000123.1:0-9043 GCA_035629655.1 Saccharimonadales bacterium (SeqCode)
GGTCTCGACCTCGATGACCATCAACTCCCCGGCGGCCCCGATCTGGGCGATGTACATCGTCGCGGCGGAGCGGGCCGGCGTGCCCCGCGATCGGCTGGAGGGCACCACGCAGAACGACATCCTCAAGGAGTTCGTGGCCCAGAAGGAGTACCTCTTCCCGCCCGAGCCATCGATGCGCCTCGTGACCGACACCATCGAGTTCGGGACCCGTGAGATGCCGCGCTGGAACACGGTCTCGATCAGTGGCTATCACATCCGCGAGGCCGGCTCCACCGCCGTCCAGGAGCTGGCTTTCACGATCGCGGACGGGATGGCCTACACCGAAGCCGCCATCGAACGCGGCCTGCGCGTCGACGACTTCGCGCCCCGGCTGTCCTTCTTCTTCAACAGCCACAGCGACTTCTTCGAGGAGGTCGCCAAGTTCCGGGCCAGCCGCCGGATCTGGCACGACCTCATGACGAACCGCTACGGCGCCGAGAACGAGCGCAGCGCCTGGATGCGGTTCCACACCCAGACCGCCGGCGTCTCGCTGACGCCCCAGCAGCCGCTCAACAACCTGACCCGGGTCGCCCTGCAGGCGCTGGCCGGCGTCCTGGGCGGGACCCAGTCGCTCCACACCGATGCCTACGACGAGGCGCTCGCGGTGCCGACCGCCGAGGCCGCCCTCCTCGCCCTTCGTCAACAGCAGGTCATCGCCGAGGAGACCGGGGTCGACGCGACCGTCGATCCGCTCGGAGGGTCGTGGTTCGTGGAGGCCCTGACCGACGAGACCGAGCGCCAGGTGTGGCGGTACCTCGACGAGATCGACCGCCGGGGCGGGATGGTCGCGGCCATCACGGAGGGCTACCCGCAGCGCGAGATCGCCGACGCCGCCTATCGGTACCAGCGCGAGTTCGATGCCGGTGAGCGGCGGGTCGTCGGCGTGAACGCCTACGTCGACGAGGCCGAGATCACGACCGTGCCCGTCCTGGCCGTCCCGCCCGGCTCCTTCGAGCGGCACATGGCCAGGCTCGAGCGCACGCGGCGCGAACGAGACCCGGCTGCGGTCGCCGCGGCGCTGGATGGCCTGCGCGATGCGGCCTCGCGACCGGGCTCGAGCGAGACGAACCTCATGCCTCACTTCCTCCGATGCGCGGCGGCCTACGCCACGCTCGGCGAACAGTGCGCGGTCCTGCGCGGCGTCTTCGGGGAGTACCGCGAGCCCGTCGCGGTCTGACCTCAGTCGGGCGGGATCGGGGCCTGCGGCAGGACCCGGCGCCGCCACTCGCGTGGGAACCAGCCGGCCAGCAGCAAGCCGCCGTACACGGCGAGCAACAGGATCCTCGCATCGCTTCCGGCAGCGATCACCGCGACGAGCAGCTGAGCCACGAGCAACAGCGCCCACTGTCCGGTGAGGCTGCCGGCCGGACGCTGGACGAAGCGCTCGTGGCGTGCGTACGCGCGCGACTCGGCGTCCCACTCATCCCAGCGCGACAGCGCGACCTTCTGCACCGCGTAGGACAGGATCCCGATGGAGATCGCCCCGACGAGCGCCGCCCACAGGCCGTCGCCCGGTGGCGGTGGGGTCGCGAGCGAGCCCGGCAGGCCGAGCACGAAGGCCCCGAACGAGGGAAAACCGTCGGGTCCGGCCAGGAAGCCGGCGAGGAAGGTGGCGACCGCCAGGAACAGCCACAACAGCCAGAAGCGGCTCAGGCGGGTGACGCGTTCCGCCCGCGCGAGGATCCGGGGGTCGGTCGGCTGGTAGCCCGGAAAGAAGCGGCTCTCGGCGTCACCGCGGCCGGCGGTGTCGATGAGGCGCATCACCGGGATGACGAATCCCTCTTCGTTGTCCCAGTAGCCGCCATGGTCGTTGACCATGCTGTTGCGGTTCGTCACGAGGTGGCTGACGAACGGCACCGTGACGGCGTTCTCCGGGTCGTTCAGCGGCCCCGCCGGCGCTGGATCGTGGCTCGCCCAGAAGTCATCCCATCGCAGCCCCGGCGGGAGCGTTCCCACGAGTCGATCCCCGCGTCGCAGGAGCTCGTCCTCGTCGCCATCGGCCGGCTCGAACGTCTCCAGGGGCCCGGTGAAGTGACCGAGTCGCCAGGCGAGCCCGAGCGCCTGGCCGTGGGTGATGTAGGCGTCGACCTTGAGGTCCGGCGGGAGGTCGGCCAGGGTCATATAGCCCACGATCGTCCCGCCCGAGTGGCCGACGACCACGATCCGCGAGCAACCGTGCTCACGCAGGGCGTCGATGGCAGTGACGACCCGGGATCGGATGTTGGCCGCCTGGGCCCGATCACCGAGGAGCACCCGGACGTCGCCGAACCAGTCGGCCAGGAACCAGTCGAGCTGGGCGGTCGAGATCGACTGCACGACGGTCGGGATGGGGAGGGCGGAGAGCAGCTTGATGAGGCCGTAGAGGGGCACCGCCACGAGAGCCAGCAGGACGAACAGGCCGAAGATGAGGACCCGTTCGAACCCGTCCCGGATCGTCCGTTGGAGTCGGACGGCGGTCGAGAGCTCCGGCCGAGGCGCCATCTCGATCGTCCCGGACGGGCCCACGGACTGTGCCCGCGACGCATCGTCCGCCGCGTTGATGCCGGTCAGGATGCCGTCGCCGATGCGGCGCGCCTCTCCGCGCCAGATGAGCCACTTGAGCATGTCGCTGATCCCCGGCGACTCGACGTCCGAGGCCCACCAGGCCTCGGTGAGCACCCACCGCTGACGCGGACGCTCGGCCGGTGCGGCCGGGTCGGCCGGGACCTCGAGCTCGATGAACGGCGTCGTCCGTCCGGTCAGGTCGACCTGCGAGCGGACGACCGGATCCGCGAGCATGTCGCGGTCGCGCCGCCAGGCTGACAGGATGCGGATGATCGGCGCCGACCAGGCGATGACGGTCTCGCCGGCCCGCTGGGCCCCGATGCCGTGGATGAACACGACCCCGACCATGCTCGGGTCCAGGACGAGCGGCGGGACGGCGGGCTCGGCACCCGATGGCGACGGGGACACGCTCGGTTCGGCACCGGCCGGCGGCGCAGCCTCGGCCATCTCCGGCACGGCGGGGCCGGGGATCGGCCCGGTCGGGGGAGGGGGCACGGCGGCGGGTGGCGCTTCCACCGGGGCGGGCATGGCCGCCTGGCTCACGGCCGACCGGCGGAGCGCGGCGCGTTCCGCTGCGTGATCGAGCTCGGTCGGGATCGGTTGCCCGGGGATCATGCCCGCAGCCCAGCGAGCCAGCGTCGCAGTTCCCCGAGCCGCATCGTCGCCCTCGTCAGGTGTCGTCGGCCGTGGCGGTCGCGAGCCGCGCGGCGGCGAACCGTGCAGCATCCACCAGCGACCTACCGCTCCAGTCCGCCCCGACGGCCGATTCGAAGCCGGGATGGTTGGCGAGCCGCCCGCCGAGCATCACGGCGATCGGCCGATCGTGCCGACGCGCCGCGGCGTCCCTGACCGCTTGCACCGCCTCGACCAGCGTCGGTGCGCGCTCGGGATCCGATGCGGACAGGGCGACGAGCTCGGCGGCGTTCCGTTCGACGAATCGGGCGAGGTCGGCCGTCGGCACGTCCGCGCCGAGGTTGGCCACCGTCCAGCCGCCTTCACGCAGGACGTGCGAGAGGCAGACGAGGCCGATCATGTGTTGCTCACCGGCCACCCCGGCCAGGATCGCAAGCGGTCCGACTCGGGACGCCGGCCCGTCCGGCGGGCGGATCCGGTCGAGGGCCCGCAGGAGCGTCTGGCTGGCGAGGTGCTCTTCCGCGACCGACCACTGCCCCGTGCTCCAGCGCTCGCCGACGAGCGCCATCGCGTCGGCGAGCAGACCGTCGTAGACCTCGGCACGGGCGTCGTCGTGGAGGGCGTGCGTGAGGGTCCAGGCGGCCAGCTCGTCATCGCCATCGGCGAGCAACCCGGCCAGGAGCTCTGGGCTCAGGGTGTCCGATGGCACGCGGACCGCGGCTGCATCGACCGGCGGCAGGTGCGGCGCCGGATCGGCCGGACGGTCGGCGTCGGAAGTCATCGCCGCGACTCTACCATCGCGACCGGCGGTGCCCGCGTACCATGCCGACATGTACCTCGACGCCATGGAGTTCCTCGAGGAGGAGCGCGACGCCTGGGCACCCTACGAAGCGCTCGCCGCGCTCGATGACGACCGGCTCGCGACACCCGTCGAGGCGGCCCACGGCTGGTCCGGCCGCGACCTCATGGCCCACCTGCTCGCCTGGCAGTCGGTCGCGCTCGAGGCCGCCATCGAGCTGGCCGTGGACGAGCGCTCGCCACGGATCGAGCGGGCCGATGCCGAATGGGAGGCGCGCGGCGGCGAGGTCATCAACGAGGAGCTGACCGCGGACTGGGCGGACCGGCCCATGGACGAGCTTCGCCAGAAGTTCACCACCGTGCCGGGTGAGTTGCGTGGCTATCTGACGGTCGTGCCCGAGTCGCGCTGGCTCAAGCATGCAGATCACCAGGCCTGGTTCCGCGACGAGACCATCGCCCACTACGAGGAGCACGCCGAGGACCTGCGAGCGATCCTGGACGCGGCGACCCGATGACCCTCGACGACGTCCTTCGAGCGGCCGCCGAGACCCTCGATCCCTCGCCCATGGCGGGCGAGCTCCCGGACGGCTCCGTGGAGTGGTCGCGCGACGGGATCGTGTTCGCCTCGATCGAGATGACCGGAGACGCGGCCGCGTTCCGGCTCGATCCGATGCTCGCGGACGCGGCCCGGCGCACGCCTGACACGGCCCCGACCCCGCTGGGCAACGATTGGGTGATCTTCGCGCCAGGCGTCATCGATGGGCATGCCGCCGACCGGGCGCGCGCCTGGTTCGAAGCGGCGCATCGGCGAGCCGTTCGGGACTGACCGCCCGCGGAATCGCGACGACCCCGGTCGGTGACCGAGGTCGTCAGCGTGGAGCGGGTTTCGCCTACTCGGTGGGCGTGGCGACCCCGGCGGTCTCGACCGCGCCGGACGCGACCTCGAACTCGGCAAGATTGAACTGCTGCTCGAGCTGCTCGAGCGGCCGGAACCCGACCACGCCCTGCGGCTGCGCGCCGGGCTTGAAGAATGCGATCGTCGGGATGCTCATGATGTTGAACGCCTGCGAGAGTCGCGGGTTGGCGTCGACGTCGACCTTGACGACATCGACCGCGCCCTCGTACTTGGCGGCGAGCTTCTCCATCTCGGGGGCGACCATCTTGCAGGGGCCGCACCAGGCCGCCCAGAAGTCGACGACCACCGGGCGCTCGGACTTGAGCACGAGCTCCTCGAAGTTGGCATCCGTCGCGTGCTGGATGTCCACCATGGGAATGAGTCCTTTCTCCCGCCTGCCTCCTGCGGGATCGGATCTGTCTCGGATCGCGCCGACCGGGCGCGATCGTCGCGCCCTTACCGGGCGATGTCCTGGATGAGTCGATAGGCCTCGAGGACGCGCTGGTCCGTGAGGCGGTAGAGGATGGTGTTGCCGTCGCGCCGACTCGTGACGAGCCCGGCGCGGCGAAGCACCGCGAGGTGCTGGCTCATGTTGGGCACCTGGCAGCCGACCCGCAGGCTGAGGTCGCTCACGGAGAGCTCACCGATGGCGAGCGATTCGAGGACGCACAGGCGCTTGGGATCCGCGAGCGCTCGACCGACGGCGGCGTACCGCTCTCGATCGGGCTCGGCGGAGACTGGCAGGTAATCCAACACGGTCGTCACCGTATCACTGCTTGCGCAAACTCGCAAGTAGCAGCCGGATCGGAGCAGGACTTCCGGATCACCGCAGGCGGCGGACCGTTCGGTTCGCCCGTTCGAGCCGGTCTGCTATCTTCCCGACCCTGACGAGCCGCCGTCGCGTCGCGCCCGTCTGCGGCCCGTCTCTACCGGCAGGAGCACGTGTACCAGATCGGCAACCTCCGCCAAGTCATCCGACTCCGTCCGGCGTCGGGGACACGGTGGCCCGCACGCAACGTGATCCTGCTCGGGTTGACCAGCATGTTCACCGACGTCTCGTCGGAGATGGTCAACGCGGTGCTGCCGATCTATCTCGTGGCGACCCTCGGTCTTGCGCCGTTCGCGTTCGGCCTCATCGACGGCATCTACCAGGGCGGGTCGGTCCTGGTCCGGCCGGTGAGCGGCTTCCTCGCCGATCGCACCCGGAGCCCGAAGCTTGTCGCGACGTCCGGCTACGCCCTGTCGGCCATCACGCGGCCGCTCCTCCTCGTTGCGCAAGGGGCCACCGCACTGACCGGGCTCATCATCGTCGACCGCATCGGGAAGGGGATCCGGACGGCCCCCCGGGATGCGCTCATCTCGTTGAGCAGCACGGCCGACGAGCTCGGGATGGCGTTCGGGGTGCACCGCGCCCTGGACACCCTCGGGGCCATGGTCGGCCCGCTCCTCGCCTTCGTCATCCTGCTGGCGATCCCGGGCGCGTTCGACGTGGTGTTCGTGGTGAGCTTCGGCGTCGCGTTGATCGGCCTTGCGGTCATCGGGCTGTTCGTCCGGGACGTGCCGGCCGACACGGCGACCGCCGCGGCCGCGACCGGACGGGCCAAGGTCACCGTCCGGGAAGCCCTCGGACTCCTCGGGACGCCGGAGTTCCGGACAGTGGTCGTGGTGGGGTCTGGCTTGGCGTTGCTGACCATCAGCGACGCGTTCATCTACCTGATCCTGCAGCGCCGGTTCGACTTCGGGATCCAGTTCTTCCCGTTGCTGTTCGTCGGCACGGCGCTTGCCTACATGATCCTGGCGGTGCCCTTCGGGCGGCTCGCCGATCGCTTCGGACGCGGCCGAGTGTTCGTCGCCGGGTACGTCGTGCTGGCCCTCGTCTACGCATCGCTGCTTCTGCCGGTGCTCGGGCCACTCCAGGTCGTCGTCTCGGTGGCTCTCCTCGGGGCGTACTACGCGATGACCGACGGCGTCCTGGCGGCGCTCGCGAGCGGGATCCTGGCCGCGCCGGTCCGCGGCACCGGCCTCGGCGTCCTGGCCAGCGCCACGAACCTGATGCGGCTCTTCGCCTCCGTGCTGTTCGGGCTCGCCTGGACGCTGTGGGACGTGTCCGGCGCGATCGCGATCTTCCTCATCGGACTGCTGATCGCCACCGTGGTCGGCGGCGGACTCGTCGCCCGGGACGTCCGTGGACGGTCGCGTGACTGAGCCGACGGCCCGACCGCGGGTCTCGCGCGGCCTGGTCTTCGCGCTCGTCGTCGTCACCTGCGTGCTCGTGCCCACGGTGTATGCCGTGATGGCGGCGAACCGCGGCCCCGCACGACCCGGGATCGGGACGGCCGCAACGCCCTCCCTGTCCGTCCCGTCGTCGGGGGATCCCGGCGCCTCATC
Source organism: Saccharimonadales bacterium (SeqCode) (assembly GCA_035629655.1). Classification (GTDB taxonomy): domain Bacteria; phylum Chloroflexota; class Limnocylindria; order Limnocylindrales; family CSP1-4; genus SPCO01. The sequence continues at coordinate 7,298 of DASPHN010000123.1, forward strand.
CGGAACCTCCGCCGAACCCAGCGGCTCCGCGGTCGCGACGCCTCCCGGCGGTCCGGCGCGACTCGTCTTCCAGCATGTCGCGCGCGACGCCGACTATGCAAAGGTCGCCGTGGCGTCCCTCGACGAGCCGAACGGTCCCCGAACGATCACGGGCTTGACGTGCGAACGGGTGCACGCCGCGGCCGGCGTCGGGCTGTGCCTGGTCCCTGAAGGCAGCCTCGTCACGCGCTACTGGGCGATCGTCTTCGGCAGTGACTTCGTCGAGCGGACACGGATCGAGCTCGGCGGGTCGCCGAGCCGTGCGCGGGTGTCCGCCGACGGCCGTTATGGGGCGACGACCGTGTTCGTCTACGGCCACTCGTACGCGGACGCGGCGTTCTCGACCCAGACCACGATCATCGATATGGCGAGCGGCACGACGATCGAGGAGCTCGAGCAGTTCAGCGCGACCCGGGACGGGGTCGCCATCCACGCGCCCGACTTCAACTACTGGGGCGTGACCTTCGCGCCGGACAGCAACACGTTCTACGCCACGCTGCGGACCGGCGGCCGGACCTATCTGGTCAGGGGCGACATCGCCGCCCGGGCGGTCGAGGTCATCCACGAGAACGTCGAGTGCCCGTCGCTCTCCCCGGATGGGACGCGGCTGGGCTTCAAGAAGCTGGTCGGCGGCCCGGGCGAATGGCGGTTCACCGTCCTCGACCTCGCCACCTTGCAGGAAACGCCGTTGGCGGAGACGGAGAGCATCGACGATCAGCTCGAATGGGTGGACGAGGACCGGTTGGCGTACGGCAAAGCCGGCAGCCTGTGGTCGATCGCCAGCGACGGATCCGGGGCCCCCGAACCGTTCGTCACCGATGCGCTGTCGCCCGCGGTGGTCCACTGACCGTGACCGGCCGCGGAGCGGATGGTGCGAGCCTGATCCTGCGCGTCACGACCGGACTCATCTTCCTGTTCAGCGGCCTCCAGAAGCTCGTGCCGGGGACGGACGCGACGGTCGCGTACTTTCGCGATCTCGGCCTGCCGTGGCCCGAGCTGATGGGGCCAGCGATGGGCGCTCTCGAGCTCTTCGGTGGGTTCGCCCTGCTCGTCGGCTTCCTGACGCGCATGGTCGGCGGCCTGTTCGTGGCCGAGATGCTGGTGGCGCTGCTCGTGGCCCGACTGGCGGGGGCCACGGCGGTGCACAGCGTCGCCGATGCGATCACGTTGGTGCGCGTGGAGCTCCTGCTCATCGCCAGCTGTTCCTGCCTGGTGCTGATCGGCGGTGGACGCTGGTCCGTGGACGCGATCCTGCGCCGGCGTGGCGGCACAGCAAGCGCCCAGGATCCGCCCTGACGCCCCGTCGCACCGAGAAGGTGCCGTGGGATACTCCCGCGCATGCCTGAGGCTGCCGCCCGCGACGTGCCGCTCGCCGACATCGAAGCGGCCGCCGGTCGACTGGCTGGGCTGATCCATCGGACGCCGGTCCTGATGTCGGCGACCGCCGGGGCATGGGCTGAACGGGCCGCGGGTGTGCCGATCGCCGAGGGTCGGTTGTACCTGAAGGCCGAGCACCTGCAGAAGACCGGGTCGTTCAAGGCCCGCGGCATGACCAATCGGATCGCGACGCTCTCCGACGACGCTCGAGCGCGTGGCGCGATCACCCTCTCGGCAGGGAACGCCGGCCAGGCCTATGCCTGGGCGGGCCGGGCGGCGGGCGTGCCGGTGACCGTGGTGATGCCGGCCGGCGCCGTCCGGTCCAAGGTC
>DASPHN010000124.1:0-7713 GCA_035629655.1 Saccharimonadales bacterium (SeqCode)
AGGTAGCGCGAGACACCCATCAACGTGCCCGAGGTGCCGAGCCCGGCGACGAAGACGTCGAGCTCGGGACAGTCGGCGAGGACCTCGGGGCCCGTGGTCTCGTAGTGGGCCCGGACGTTCGCCTGGTTGCCGTACTGGTACGGCATGACGAACCGCTCGTCCTTCGCGACGAGGTGCTTCGCCAGGGCGATCGCGCCATTCGAGCCGAGATGGCCAGGCGAATCGATGACCTCGGCGCCGAACAGGGCGGCCATCTGGCGCCGCTCGTTCGTGACGTTGTCGGGCATGACGAGCGCGACCCGGTAGCCCTTGCGCCGGCCGATCATCGCGAGGGCAATCCCCGTGTTGCCGGATGTCGGCTCGAGGATGATCGAATCGTCGCGCAGCAGGCCTCGCGTCTCGAGGTCCCCGATCAGGTATTTCGCCGCCCGGTCCTTGACCGAGCCCGTCGGGTTGAGCATCTCGAGCTTGGCGAAGATGCGGACCGAGGGCTTGGGGCTCATCCGGGGGATCTCGACGAGCGGGGTGTGGCCGATCGCGTCGAGGATGTCGTCGTATCGGCCGCCGTGCGCCGGCAGCTCGTCGTGGTCGTGGAAGTGGGGATGCGCCGCCGGATCGACGCGCCCGGGCAGGTGCGTGTGGTCGGCGTCGTCGGGCGTGACCGCCCGGAGGGCCGGCATGGGACGCGCGCTCAGCCGCCGGCCATCGCCGGCAGCAGGCGGACCTCGTCGGTCGGTCCGACCGGCGTCTCGAGACCCGCCAGGTAGCGGACGTCCTGGCCGTTGACGTAGACGTTGACGAACCGGTTGAGGTCGCCCTCGTCGGTCAGGAGCTGGGTCTTGAGCGACGGATGCTGCTCGACGAGGGCGTCGACGACCGTCCGGATCGAGTCGCCGGCGACATCGAGCGACTTCACCCCACCCACGGTCGCTCGCAACACGGACGGGATGAAGACCGTGCTCACGCCCGCGCCTCGGGGTTCACGGAACCGGCCAGACCCGTCGTGGTCATGAGGAACGGCGCATCGCCACCGACCGCCGATGCAGCCAGCGGCCGTCCGGCCTTGCGCGCCTCGACGGCCTCGTCAGAGCAGACCGGGCAATGCGGATCGCGCCGCAGCTGGAGCTCCGTGAACTCGGTCTCGAGGGCATCGAACAAGAGGAGCCGGCCGGCCAGCGTGTGGCCGATCCCCAGCAGGACCTTGAGCGCCTCGTTGGTCTGGAGCAGACCGAGGATGCCCGGCACCACACCCAGGACGCCGGCCACGGAGCAGCCGGGGGCCAGCTCGGGCGGCGGCGGCGTCGGGTAGAGGCAGCGGTAGCACGGTCCCTCGAACGGGACGAACGTGGTGAGCTGACCCTCGAACCGGAAGACGCTGGCGTGGATGACCGGGATGCCGGCCGCGACCGCCGCGTCGTTGAGGATGTAGCGGGTCTCGAAGGTGTCGGTCCCGTCGAGGATCACGTCGTAGCCGGCGATGATCCGCTCGACGTTGCTCGCGACGAGCATCTCTTCGTGCTCGATGACCTTGACGTCCGGGTTCAGGGCATTGATCGAGATCCGGGCGGACTCGACCTTGCGATCACCGATCCGGGCGGTCGTGTGGACGATCTGGCGCTGGAGGTTGCTGAGGTCCACCACGTCGAAGTCGACCAGGCCGATCGTCCCGACACCGGCCGCCGCGAGATAGAGCGAGGCAGGCGAGCCGAGCCCACCGGCGCCGATGAGCAGCGCCTTGGAGCCGAGCAGCTTGGCCTGGCCGGCCGAACCCACCTCGGGGATGAGCAGGTGCCGGCTGTAGCGCTGCTTCTGCTCACTGTTGAGCACGACCGGGGTGTCGAACCCGAGGCCGGCGCTCTTCCAGCCCTGGAAGCCGCTGGACATCGAGGCGACGTCCGTGTAGCCCATCTGCTGGAGCGTCTGGGCCGCGAACAGCGATCGGACGCCGCCGGCGCAATACAGGATCACGGGCTGGTCGCGGTCGGGCGCGACGCCCTCGATCTGCTGCTCGATGTACGACTTGGAGACGTGGCTGGCGCCGGGCACGTAGCCCTGCTCCCACTCGGACGCCTCGCGAACGTCGACGACGGTGGCCGCACCGGCGTCGAGCGCGGCGACCTCCTGGGGACTGACTTCCCGGACCTCGGCGCGAGCGTCGCGCAGGAGGTCCGCGTAGGACTTCGGCATGGGTGGATGGGCTCCGATGATCGACGGGCTGGCACTCGAGGGTGCCAGGGCGGGTGGTGAGTGGGGTCCGGTCAGGACCGCGATGGGGTGTGGCCAGCCACGGCCGCCGGCATTCAGGCCGGCCGACGACACCTGCAGCGGCGCTCGATCCGGGTCATGCACCGGCCTCGGCGGTGGCTGCGCCGGCAGCGGGCGTCGCGCCGAGATCCGTCAGCACGTGCTGGAGGCTGTCGTGGCTCAGCATCGCGCACTTCAGCCGCGCCGGGCTGATGTCGATGCCGAGGAGGTCCAGCAGGTCATCGGCACGGATGGCGACGACCTCGTCGAGCGGCTTGCCCTTGATCTCGTCGGTGAGGAGGCTGGCGCTGGCCTGGCTGATGGCACAGCCACGGCCGGTGAACCCGACGCGGTCGACGATCCCATCCTTGACACCGAGCATCAGCGTGATCCGATCACCGCACAGCGGATTCGCGCCCTCGTACGAGGCATCGGCGTCCTCAATGACCCCGAAGTTGTGGGGCCGCCGATAGTGCTCGAGGATGTAGTCGCGGTAGAGATCGTCCATCGAGCTCCGAGTGTACCGCGTTCGTCTAATCCCGACCACCGAGGTCGGGATTACCGAAGTGACCCTGGAGTGGTCGGTGGGGCCCGTGATGCCGGGACGCACCACGCTCGGTACTCTTGGCCTCGGGGACGGTACCAAGCGCTCGGCCGCGACGCGCTCCGGGTCGCTATCGTCTGGGGTCCGGTGGCAACGATGGTCGCGCAGCGGCTCGCAGTTCGGATGATCGGGCAGGCCTCCAAGCGAGGCCTGCTGCCGCGCCTGCCCACGCCTGATCGCCTCCTTGGGGACGCGGAGGCGTGGGTCCGGACGGAGTACGCCGACCAGCTCCGATCCGCGCGCCGGGTGACGGGTGCCACCGGGACGGCCCGGTTGGCCCTCGAGCTCTATCCGGCCGCGCCGCCGGTCTGGCTGACCGCCCTCGAACACGGCCGCTTCGAGGTCGACGCAGAGACGGTCGCCTTCGGGCCGGGCTATCACCGGTTCGTCGCCCGGCTCCTCGAGCGGCTCGGGGCGGAGCTCGACATCGACTGGTCCGAGGCCGTGTCGACCGACCCGGATGTGGCCGTGACGCTGGCCGACCGAGCCACGACCGAGCGGGGCTACCTCGCCTGGCTCGGGCCGGCCCTCGCGGATGTCCGGGCGGCGCGACGCATCGGGGCAGGTGCGCGACACCTCGGCACGCCGGCCGACGTCGCCTACACCGTCGAGGGTGCGCTCGCGACCGTCCTCGGGCCGCGCGACGACGCCTGGCTCGAAGCGGCCATCGCCGACCCGCGGGTCGCGATCGAGATCACCCCCTGGTGGTCGGATGCGACCGATGGTCGGTACCTCCTGGATCGGGCGCTGGCCCTGCTGTGGACCGAGGTCCGGTGGCGTCGCCCGGCCGTCGACGGCGAGGCCGAGACGCTCGACGAGGTCCATCGGCTGTTGTCGCGCGCGTATCCCATCGAGCCGGACCTGCCTTACCCCTGGCACGCGTGGGCGGAGCTCATCGCGTACCGCGGGATCGACGATGCGATGGCCCGGCAGGCACTGGCTCGCGCCACCGGCTCGCCGCGGCCCGCCAGTCCCATCGGCTACCGCCGCGACGAGGTCACGATCAGTCACGAGGGCTGGGCGTTGCGGGTCCCGGGCGAGTTCGCCGAGCGGCGGACGGCCGACGAGTGGTGGGGCGGCGGTGCCGGCCGGGCCGTGACGCTGGCCGCCACGGAGACAGGCTCGATGACGGCCGCGGGCTTCCTCGACCAGGTCGCGGGCGACCTCGGAGCGGAGTCGCTGAGTCACCGGAACGGCGCGATCGTCGGCCGGGGGCGCATCGCGACCGACGAGAGCTCGGGACTGTCAGTGGGCGTGCTCGACGGGTACTCCGCGGTCCGTGGGTCGGGCGCCGCGATCCGCATCGTCTTCGATGACCCCGCCGACTGGCAGTGGGCGCTCGACCTCTGGCGGTCGCTCGCTCCGATCTGAGGGCCCGGACCGGCGCTCGGCCGCGTCGGGCTGTCAGGCCGAGAAGACTCGCAGCACGTCCTTGAGGCCGACGACCAGCGCGTCGATGTCCGCGCGCGTCGAGTAGACGTTGAACGAGGCCCGGGCCGTCGCCGCGAGGTCGAGGCGCTCGTGGAGCGGCATCGTGCAGTGGTGGCCGGCCCGCACGGCGATGCCGGAACGGTCCAGCACCTGAGCGACGTCGTGGGGATGGATGCCCGGCAGGTTGAACGGCACGACACCGCCGCGCAGGTCCGGGTCCAGCGGGCCGTACAGCTCGATCTGTGGGATCTCGCGGGGCAGGACGTCCAGTGCGTAGCTCACGAGCTCGCGCTCGTGCTCGCGGACGGCGTCCATGCCGAGACCCATCAGGTACTCGGCGGCCACACCGAGGCCGATCGCATCGCCGACGGCCGGCGTCCCCGCCTCGAACTTCCACGGGATGTCGTTGAACTCGCTGCGTCGCAGGTGGACCTCGCGGATCATCTCGCCACCAGCGAGGAACGGCGGCATGGCCTCGAGGAGCTCGCGCCGCGCCCAGAGCGCGCCCGAGCCCATCGGAGCCAGCATCTTGTGGCCGCTGAACGCGTAGAAGTCGGCGCCGAGCGCCTGGACGTCGACTGGCACGTGGGGGACGGCCTGTGCCCCGTCGACCAGGACCAGCGCACCGGCCGCGTGGGCCATCTCGACCATCTCGCGGACCGGATTGATCGTGCCCAGCGTGTTCGACACATGCGTGAAGGCGACAAGCTTGGGCTTCAGCCGGAGCAGGACCTCGAACACGTCGAGGCGGAGGAGGCCGTCGTCCGTGATCGGGATGAACTCGAGGTCTCCGTCCTGCTCCTGGACGAGGAGCTGCCACGGGACGAGGTTGGCGTGGTGCTCCATCTCGGTGAGGATGATCTGGTCGCCCCGCCGGATGTTGCGGCGGCCCCACGAGTAGGCGACCAGGTTGATCGCCTCGGTCGCGTTGCGGGTGAAGATCACCTCGTGGCTGTCCGGCGCGTTGATGAACCGGGCGACCTTGGCGCGGGCCCGCTCGTACTCCGCCGTGGCCTTCTCGCCGATGGTGTAGATGCCGCGATGGACGTTCGCGTTGTATTCGCGGTAGTAGTCGGCGACCGCATCGATGACGACGCGGGGCTTCTGGCTCGTCGACGCTGAGTCGAGGTACACGAGCTGGTGGCCGTTGATCACCTGCTCGAGGATCGGGAAGTCGCGCCGGATCGTCTCGGCATCCAGGGCGCTCGGGGTCGTGGTCTCGATCGCCATCGTCCTGACCCGCGGCTAGCGGGCGGCCTCCAGGGGTTCGCGCTCGCGCTCGACATCGAGTTCCGGACCCTTGGGCACGAGGAGCGCCTCGTCGGGGGCGGTGACCTCGAGACCGGCTTCGCGGAGGATCGGGCCGTAGCCTTCGTCCTCGAGTCGCAGGGCGAGCTCCTTGCCACCGCTCTTCACGATGCGACCCTGAGCCAGGACGTGGACGTAGTCGGGCTTGATGTAGTTCAGCAGCCGCTGGTAGTGGGTGATCAGCAGCACGCCGAGATCCGGGTTGAGCATCGCGTTGACGCCCTCGGCGACGATCCGAAGGGCGTCGATGTCGAGGCCCGAGTCGGTCTCGTCGAGGATCGCCATCTGGGGCTCCAGGACGGCCATCTGGAGCATCTCGAGGCGCTTCTTCTCACCGCCCGAGAACCCCTCGTTGACGTAGCGGGAGGCGAAGCCCTCATCCATGTGCAGCATCGCCATCTTCTCCCGCATCTTGTTGCGGAAGTCGCGCATCGAGACACCGCCCTTGATCGAGTCGGTCGGGTCGATGTCGGGGTCCTTGTCGATGCCCTGGAGCTTCGCGTTCAGCGCGCTCCGGATGAACGAGGCGACACTCAGGCCGGGGATCGCGGTGGGGTATTGGAAGGCGAGGAAGAGGCCGAGCCGCGAGCGCTTGTCCGGCGAGAGCGCCAGGATGTCGCGGCCCTTCCAGAGCACCTCACCGCCGTTGATCACATAGGCGGGATGGCCCATGAGGGCGTAGGCGAGCGTGGTCTTGCCCGAGCCGTTGGGGCCCATGATCGCGTGGACCTCGCCCTGGCCGACGGTCAGGTCGATGCCCTGCAGGATCTCATGGTCCGGCTTGGCGACTGGTGCGACGCGGAGGCCGCGGATGACGAGCTGCTGATCGGTATCGGTCACGAGGGGGTCGTCGCTCCTTGGAGATCGTCTACGGTCGGGGTCGCGTTGGTGGCCAGCGGCCGCTGGGGCGCCAGGTCGGCCAGGGTCATGGAGTCGAGCGCACCGGCGATCGCGTCCCGGACGCGGACCCACAGGACGTTCACCGTGCAGCGGGCGCTCCGGTCGCAGGTCGTGGCGTGCTCGGGGTCGTCGGAGGCGCAGAACATCGGGGCGATGGGACCTTCGAGGGCGCGGAGGACCTCGCCCATCACGATCGTCGCGGGCGGCCGGGCCAGCTCGTACCCGCCGTGGGCGCCGCGCGTGCTGACCACCAGGCCGGCCTCACGCAGGTTGACCACGAGCTGTTCGAGATAGGCCCGCGGGAGATCTTCCTCGGCCGCGATCCCCGCCAGGCTGGCCGGTCCGGTCCCGTAGTGCCGGGCGAGCTGGACCATGAGCCGGACGCCGTATTCGCCCTTCGTGCTGAAGGACACGGCGCCGGACCCGTGGTACGTGGGTCGAGGCACGGTGGGGATCGTCGGGATGGTCAGGGTCTGGCCCTCGATATCCGAGTGATTTCGTCGGATATCGAGTCTAGGGCGAGCGCGAACGGGCGTCAACGACGCCGGGCGGTGTGGCGCGCGACCCGGGTGGCCCATCCGGCACCCGTCGACCTGATGCACGCGGGTCCCGCGCCGCCATGAACGATGCGCTCCCCAGCCACGCGATGGCCGGTCTGTGGCCTGCGCGCGGCACACGGGGACCCGGACCGGTCGGCGGCCGCTCCGGTACGCTGCCGCTGACCCAGCCGATCCAGGAGGACGCCCGCGCCGTGACCGACCAGACCGCCACGTCACCCGCCACGACCGATCCCGACCTCGAAGCCCGGCGGCAGACGCTCCTCGACCGATTCGCCACGGGATTCGCCGAGGTCGCCGACGCGCTGGACGGCGCCGATGACGAGTCGCTGGACCGGCACGGGCCGGCGGGTTGGTCCGCTCGGATGGTCGTCCACCACCTGGCCGACAGCGAATCGATGGCCTTCATCCGCCTGCGCCGGCTCATCGCCGAGGACGAGCCGTTCCTGCCCGACTACGACGAGGACGAGTGGTCGCGCCGGCTGCACTACGACCGTCCGATCGAGACCTCCCTCGAGGTCCTGCAGGCCGTCCGCGGCTCGAGCGAGCAGCTGCTCCGGGCCCTGACGCCGACCGAGTGGGCGAGGGCCGGGACGCACGGAGAATCCGGTCCGTACTCCGTGGACCGCTGGCTCGAGATCTACGCCCGCCACTCGCCCGACCACGCCG
>DASPHN010000125.1:0-11431 GCA_035629655.1 Saccharimonadales bacterium (SeqCode)
GGTGGAGATCCCGCGGATGAGCCCGAACCCGGACGTCCGGATCTTCGCGAAGCTGGAGATGCTCAACCCGACGGGCTCGGTCAAGGATCGCGCCGCGAAATACCTCATCGAGGATCTCGAGGCTCGTGGCCTGCTGCACGAGGACTCGATCATCCTCGAGCCGACATCCGGCAATACCGGCATCGCGCTCGCGATGATCGGCCGGCGCAAGGGCTACCGCGTGGCGCTCGTGATGCCCGACAACGTCACCAACGAACGGCGTCAGATGGCCGCCCTGTTCGGCGCCGAGGTCATCGATTCGCCTGGCCATCTCGGCTCGAATGGCGCGATCGCCCTGGCGAAGCATCTCGTTGCAAAGGACGAGCGGTTCGTCATGCCGTACCAGTACGGGAACCCGGCCAACAGCCTGGCCCACTACGAGACGACCGGCCCGGAGATCCTGGCCGACTGCCCCGAGATCGACGTATTCGTGGCCGGCCTGGGCACGAGCGGCACGCTGATGGGTGTGTCGCGCTACCTGCGCGAGCACAAGCCACAGGTCCGTGTCGTCGCGGCCGAGCCGCTTCCCGGGGAGAACGTGCAGGGTCTGCGATCCCTCGATGAAGGATTCGTGCCGGAGCTGTTCCAGCCCGAGCTGCTCGACGCGAAGTACCTCGTCTCGAATCTCGAGGCGTTGACCGCCTTGCGGGAGCTCGTCTTCCGGGAGGGGATCTTCGCCGGGCCCTCCTGCGGCGCCGTCCTCGTCGCCGCTGCTCGCGAAGCGGAAGCGATGGAGGAGGGCACGATCGTCGCGCTCCTCCCCGACGGCGGCTGGAAGTACCTGAGCGCCGGCACCTTCACCACCGACTTCGACGAGATGACCGACGCCCTCGAGGGCGGCGTCAACTGGTGGTGACCCCGACGCCGATGCCGCCGGATCCGCGGCGTGTCGTGGCCGATGGCTACGACGCCATCGCGGAGCGCTACTTCGCCTGGAGCGACGAACGGCCATCGGCCCCACGGCTCGAGTGGCTGGCCCGGGCCGATGCGCTGATCCCGCGCGGAGCGGATGTCCTGGACCTCGGATGCGGAGCGGGGGCACCCATGACCCGGACCCTGGCGGTGGGCCGACAGGTGACCGGCGTCGACCTCTCGGCGCGGCAGATCGAGCTGGCCCGCGGACACGTGCCCGACGCCGTGTTCGTCCAGGCCGACATGACCGCCCTCGAGTTGCCGGCAGCCAGCCTCGATGCAGTGACCGCGTTCTACTCGCTGACCCACGTGCCTCGCGCCGATCTGCCGGCCCTGCTCTCTGACATCCATCGGTGGCTCCGGCCGGGCGGGCTGCTGCTGGCCACGATGGGCGCGGAGGACGGCCCAGACGAGATCGAGGACGACTGGCTCGGCGTGCCGATGTTCTTCAGTCACCACGGGGCGAAGCGCAATCGCGCCCTCGTGCGCGAGGCCGGCCTCCAGATCCTCGAGGCTGTCGTGCAGGCCGAGCCCGAGGACCGCCACGCGGCCCTGTTCCTGTGGGTCGTGGCCCGGAAGCCGAGCGGACCTGCGGGCGGTGCTCTTCCCGGAGGCCGGTGATGGCCGACCATCCGGGTCCCGCGTCGGCCGTCCTGCCGGCTGCGATCCGCGAGGCCATCGTCGCCCAGGCGCGATCCGAGTACCCGAACGAGGCGTGTGGGGTGATCGTCGGCACCGAGGCGGCCGCGTCCGGCGGCGTCCCAGTCCGCTACGTCCCGACCAGGAACGAGGCGGCGTCCCCGTTCCGGTACCGGATCCATCCGGATGACCTGTTGCGGTTGACGATCGAGGTGGACGACGCCGACCAGGCGTTCTGGGGGATCGTCCACTCCCATGTCCGCTCGCCGGCCGTGCCCTCCCCGACGGACATCGGCCTGGCGACGATCTACACCGACCCGCTCTACCTCCTCGTCTCGCTCAGCGACGATGAGCGCGACCCGCACACCGGCGCACCGAGCGTGCGCGCGTGGCGGATCGTCGAGGGCGGGATCCACGAGGTCGAGCTCGTCGCAGAGCCGGAGCCGTGACGGTCACGCGCTCCGGCCGGGAGCCGGCTCGCCGGCGCCCGTCCTGGCTCGCGCCGGCCATCGCGCTCGGAATCGGACTCGCGGCCATCGTCGGTGGCACGCTCGTCGGCTGGAATGCCGGCCTGCTCGATGCCATCGTCGCGCCGCCGCCGCTCGTCCGGGCGGCGCTCGTCGGCGGCTCCGTGGCGGTCGCGGTGGTGCTCCTGACACGGTCGGTCGGGCGGCTGGCCGAGGCCGGGACGGACGACGTGCCGGGCATCATCCGAGCCGTCCGCCTCGCGTTCCTGGCTGTCGCCGCGTTCGCTGCGGCGGCGGGATGGGCTCTCGCGCATCCGTTGCCGCTGGTCGTCGCGGCGGTGATCGCGGGCATCGACGTCATCGAGACGTCGTTCCTGCTCCTTGTCGTGGGCGGTTCCGGCGGGGCACGCGACTGAGCGCCGTGCGCCCGAGCGGCGTCAGTCGCAGGTCAGACCGCGCTTCGGCACCGTGAGCTCCATCAGGTACTCGTCGACCGCCTCGGCCACGCACGGGCTCTCGAGGTAGCCGGTGTGGCCCTCGCCTTCGCGGGTGACGAGCGTCGAGGTCTCGAGCTGCTGCACGAGCGCCTTCGACCAGGCGTAGGGCGTGGCGGGGTCGCCGGTCGAGCCCACGATGACGATCGGTGGGGCCCCGGGCGCGCTGACCTTGTGCGGCTTGCCGGTGGCGGCGATCGGCCAGTACGCACAGGTGAGGTCGTTGTAGGCGACCTGCTTGGCGAAGTGGGGCGCGACATCTTCGAGGTCGGCGGCCCACTCGGTGTAGGTGGCCACGTCGGTCGGGGCCGGGTAATCGAGGCAGGTGTTCGCCGTGTACGCGTCCTGCTGGTTCGAGTACGAGCCGTTCTCCTTCCGGCCGCGGAACGGGTCGGAGATGAGCAGCAGCAGCGAACCGTCGCCTTCCTTGGCCAGCGCCAGCGCCGCTGCCAGGCTCGGCCATGACGACTCGCTGTACATCGCGCCAAGGACCGCGGACTGGGCCAGGCCCGGGCCGACCGTGCGGCGATCGCGCGCCCGCGGCGTCGGTAGGGCCTTCTTCTCGATCGCAGCCATCAACCGGTCGAAGGCACGCTTCGTCCGGCCGCCCTCGTAGAACCAGCAGTCGCGGTCACCCGCGCAATCGTCCAGGAAGTGGCCGAGCGCCTGCTCGAACGCCTTCGCCTGGTCCGCCCGGAAGCGCTTGAGACCGAGTGACGGGTCGATCGCGCCATCGAGGGCCATGGCCCGGATCCGCTCCGGGAATCGCTCGGCGTAGAGCGCTCCGATCAGCGTCCCGTACGAGAAGCCGAGATAGGTCAGCTGCTCGTCACCGACGGCCTGTCGGATGAGGTCGAGATCACGCACGACAGCTTCGGTCGAGAGGTAGGGGAGCGTCTGGTCGTTCCGGCTCCCGCAGGCCGCGGCGTAGGCCCTGGCGTCGTCGGCGAGCGCCTTGATCTCGGCCTTGGAGTCGGGCGAGGGATCGAGCGCGGCACGGCCGTCGAGGTTGTCGATGCAGCGGATCGCGCTGCTGGAGTTGACCCCGCGCGGGTCGAACCCCACCAGGTCGAACCGTTTGCGCAGCGCGTTCGGGAAGGCCCCCGCGCCGCCCCGGACGAAGTCCACGCCCGACCCGCCGGGACCCCCCGGATTCATCACGAGCGAGCCGATCCTCGCGGCCTTGTCGGTGGCCGGCAGCCGGACCATCGAGACGTTGAGCGACCCGAGCGACGGGTCGTCGTAATCCTTGGGCACACGCAGGTCGCCGCACAGGAAGCCCTCGCCGCAGTCAGTCCAGCGGACCGGCGGGGCGACCGCCTCGGCCGGGGCAGACGGGGCCGCGCTGCCCGGGGCGCTCGACCCCTCCACGGCGTCGGACGGTGCGGAGGTCACCGTGGCACTCGGCGCACAGCCCGCCAGCAGCGCCAGGGACAGCAGGGCGGCGAGTCGGCCGGTGACGCGGCGGGAGCTCGGCATCAGGCCGGAAGGATAGCCTGCGGCCTTCAGCCTGTCGGTCGGACGATGGTCCCGCTGGCGAGCGACTCGACGAGGTCGGCCTCGGTCGGCGTCGAGCCCAGCCCGAGCCGTGCCCCGACCCTCGCCGCGTGCGTCGGCTCGAGGTATGTCGACCCGAGGACCGGCCAGGCGGCCTCGGCGAAGACTTCGGTCGGCGGGCCATCCAGGATCACCCGGCCAACGCCCATGACCACGACCCGCTCGAAGGATTCGGCGACGAAGCGCATGTCGTGGCTGATGGCGATCACCGTCCGGCCCGACCCCGAAACGTCATCGACCACGGCCTGGACCCGGGCGATGCCACGTGCGTCCTGCCCGGTCGTGGGCTCGTCGAGCACGAGGACCGGGGTATCCATGGCCAGCACCGAGGCGAAGGCCAGCAGCTTGCGGCGCGAGTACCCGAGGTCATACGGGTTCGCCTCGACGTCGTCGGCGAGACCGACCGCCTCCAGCGCGGACGTCACCGCGGCCGCGACCTGCGCAGCGTCGCGGCCCAGGATCCTCGGCCCGAACGCGACCTCGTCGCGGACCTTGCCAGCGAAGATCTGGCGGTCGGGGTTCTGGAACGCGATCCCGACCGTCGCCGCCAGCGCGGCCACCCGCCGTCCGGCGATGTCCGCCCCGTCGTGGAGGACGCGTCCCTCCGTCGGCCGGAGCAGGCCGTCGAGATGCCGGACGAGCGTGGACTTGCCGCTCCCGTTCTGGCCGACGATCGCGACCCGCTGGCCGTGCGGGATCTCGAGGTCGACGCCCTCGAGCGCGCGCGTGCCATCCGGGTAGACGAAGGAGACGCCCTCGAAGCGCAGCTCGGTCATGCGCCAGCCATCGCGGGGTCGAGACCACGCTCGGCGAGTGCCCTGGCAAGGCGGACCCGCGCGGGGGGGTCCACGCCAAGCCCGACCAGCTTGGGATCGGCGAGGACCGTCGCGGCCGGCCCGTCGGCGACGATCCGGCCGGCGTCGAGCGCGATGACCCGGCTGCACAGGTCGTCGAGCAGGTCGGTCTTGTGCTCGGCGATCAGCATGGCGGTGCCACTCGCCGCCAGGCCCCGAAGGGCTTCGCCCACGAGCCGCGTCCCCTCCGGGTCCAGCTGGGCCGTGGGCTCGTCGAGGACGAGGTGGCTGGGCCGCATCGCGAGCAGGGAGGCGATCACCACGAGCTGGCTCTGGCCACCCGATAACCGGCGCGGCTCGCGCTCGGCCAGTCCCTCGATCCCGAGTCGGGCAAGGGCTTCGTTCGTACGCTCGACGGTCTCCCGCTGGCGGAGCCCGAGGTTCATCGGGCCGAGCGCGACCTCCTCGAAGACCGAGCCGGTGACGCCGGACAGCTGGGTGGCGGGGTTCTGGAAGCCGATCCCCACCCGTGTCGAGAACTCGTGGAGTGGCTTGCCGGCCATCGGCTCGCCATCGATCGAGAGCCCACCGCCGCTGAGCTCACCGCGGATCGACCCCGGTGCCAGCCCACAGGCGACGAGGCACAGCGTCGACTTGCCGGATTCGTTCGCGCCGACCAGTCCCACGATCTCGCCGTCAGCGAGGGTCAGGTGGATGTCGTGGAGGACCAGGGTCGCGTAGCCGGCGTAGCGGTAGCTGACCCCGTCGAGCTTCAGCATCGCGATCTCACAGGCGACCGGTGATCCGTGCCAGCGCGGCCGCGACGAGGGCCGCGAGGAGCAGCCACCGGAGCCCGCGCTCCCATGACCGGTCCGGCATGGCCCACAGGAGGTAACGCGTGCCGGGTCGGCTGAACGCCCGCGACTCGAGCGCAAGGCTGCGTTCCTCGACGTCCGTGAGCGAGGTGATGATCACCGGTCCGACGAGCGGCAGCAGGCCGCGCAGCCTGGCTCGAACGCTGCCTTCCGTGTCGAGCCCGCGAGCGCGCTGGCTTTCGCCGATGATCGCGGCCCGTTCGACGAGCGTCGGGACGGCCTCGATCGTGGCCACGGCGATGAACGCGATCCGAGGCGATACGCCACGACGTTCGAGGTCGAAGACGAAGGCGCGGGGCTCGGTCGTGAGGATGAACAGGCCGATCGACGTCGAGATCGCGAACAAGCGGACGAGGGTCTGCGCGGCGAACTCGACGCCTTCAAGGGTGGCGTCGAACGGGCCGATCGTGAACAGCACGGTCGTCCCGGCCCGCGTGAAGACGCTGACGAGCACGACCGAGATCGCGATCGGCAGGCTGAGCAGGATCGAGGCGCGCAGCAGCCGTTCGAGGACGCCCGCCCCACGGGCCAGGACCAGCATGGCGACGGCGATGGCGATCGGACCGATGTATCCGCCCAGGACGAAGGCGCCGATGGACCCGGTGGTCGCGATCAGCGCCTTGGTCAGCGGATTGAGCCGGTGGTATGGACTGGGTGTGGCGGGGACGAGTCGCCGGATGCGCTCGTGATCGGCGGGGTCGAGATCGTCGGCCCGGACGCTCCGGGCCGACCAGTCCGTGTCTACGCGCCCTCCAGTCCGACGGCTTTCTCGCCCTGTGGGAAGCGCGCGATGTAGCGGCGCGACAGGGCCTGGAGCAGGACGAACACCACGAAGAAGGTCACCGTCTTGTCGATCGGATCGGACAGCAGACCCTGCTGCAGGACCGCCGTCTGGAGGTCCGCTCCGCCCTGCTGGAACGCAGCCACGAGCAGGTCCGTGCCGGATCCCGTCACGCCACCGAAGACGATCGCTGCGATCGGGGCGGAGATGATCGCCGACACGATGCCGCAGATCAGGCCGCCGATCGCGACGTATGCGACCCCGAGATCACGCCGGAAGATCAGCAGCGCGATGAGCCCGATGAGCGCGGCGATGAACCCGATGGCGATCAGATAGCCGAGGATCGTGAAGAACGGCCCGGCGGCCGTCGTGTCCCCGAGGAAGGTGAACGTCCCGTCGGTGTAGTAGGGCAGGAAGCCGTAGAAGCCGATGGTGCCGATGACGAGGATCAGGACGAGAGCGCCGACGGCCAGCGTGCCGAGCGGCGTATTCGGGCGACTCCGAAACCAGCCCCACTGCGCCACGAGGCCGGCGAAGAAGCCGATCCAGGCTGCCACGATCGAAAAGGGCGCCGCGTAGTCGGAGTGGAAGGGCGCGGGCAGGACGTACGTCCAGATGAGGTTCGTCAGCACGCCGGTCACGAGGCCCGGGATCGGGCCGGCAAGCACCCCGACGAGGACGGTCCCGATGGAATCGAGATAGATCGGCACCTTGAGGACGGACGCCACCGTCTGACCGAGCACGATGTTGATGGCGATCGCGATCGGGATGAGGACGATCGTCCTCGTGTCGAAACGGCCCCAGCTCATGGGTTCGTCTGTCCTCCAATTCCTCGCCGGCGCGACCCAGCTCAGGGGTCGAGCGTCCCTCCGCCCCTAGCGTGCCACGCCGGAGCGGTCGGCCGCCAGTCCCCCCACGCGCTCGACGAGGCGATCGAGGAACGCCGGGATGTCGGCCGAGGTCGCGATGTCCACGTTCGGCGCCCGTCCGGTCAGCCCCCGTCGGTCTGCGACGGTCATCCCGGTCGTGATCTCGCCGCGGGTCTCGACGTCCACGGACGCGGCCAGCGTCGTGACCAGCGAGCGGTCCAGGGCGGCCGCCACGGTGAGCGGGTCATGGATGAACGCGCCGTAGAAGCCGTCGTAGTGGGCATGGAACTCGAAGTAGAAGCGCAGGGCGTCGGCGACGTAGCGCACGATCGGGTTGGAGGCCACCGAGCGGGTCGGCTGCATCGGGTCGTCGCCGCGCTCCAAGGCGATCGAGTCGTCGGGGGTGCTGCCCGCTCGGCGCGCGAGCCGGACCACCTGATCGGGCACGATCCGTGCCTGCTCGGTGACGTCGAGGCCGAGCGCGAGCGGGCGCGGGGTCGATGGATCGGCGGCGATCGCGTCGGCCCAGGCCCGGAACACGATCTTCGCCGCCTCGGGGTCGCAGTGGAGGTTCCACTCGGTCGTCGGCGTCGTGTTGCCCGAGACGCCGAACGCGCCACCCATCAGCGTGTAGCCCTTGAGCAGGCGGGGGAGCGCCGGCTCGCGCAGGACCGCGAGCGCCAGGTTCGTCAGCGGCCCGAGTGTGACGAGGGTGATCTCGCCCGGACGCCGGCGGGCTTCCTCGAGGATGACGTCGACCGCGTGGCGCTCGCTGACCGCCCGGCTGGGTGGCGGGAGCTCCGCATGGCCGAGTCCCTGCGGCCCATGGGTCTCGGGCGTCGTCTCCAGCTGACGTAGCAGCGGTGTCTCGCGGCCCAGGGCGACCTCGACATCGGCGCGTCCGGCGAGCTCGAGGACGGCCAGCGTGTTGACCGCGACCTGACGCGCCTCGATGTTGCCGGAGACGCAGGTCACGGCGACAAGGTCGGCGTCCTGGGAACCGGCTGCGTAGAGCAGTGCCAGGCTGTCGTCGATGCCGGTGTCGACGTCGAGGATCAGCGGCATCCGGGCGGGATCGGTCATGCCGGCGATGCTACCCGGAGCGGCCGACGTCGTTTGTCCGCCGGGCGACCCCGAATGATGCGCACCGCAGCCACGCGATGGCCGGTCCACCTCGGGACGGGACGCTGAGGGCCTGTTCAGCGGTCCTTTGGCGACGTACCCACCGTGTCGCGCACGTTCCGCATGGTCAGTGGCCGATCGCGCCGATCGGTCCGGCCACTGCGTGGCTCGGGTGCGCCTTGCTCATGGTCGATCCCCCGGTTCCGGGCCCGGTCCGGCGCCGTCCGTGCCACCCCGAACGCGAGTCGCCAGATCGGGCGATCACCGAGTCGCCGCGCCCACGTGGAGGCGGTCGCGAGGACCTCGACCGGCGCCGCGGGTCGCATCGCGGTCAGCGCGACGCCGTGCTCCGCCCAGGCGGCGGCGATGACGGGGCCTGCAGCGTCCGTGAGCGCGTCGAGGCCCCCGATCCCATCACGCGGCGTGACCGAGATGAGCGCCTCGACGACGCCGCCCGGCCTGACGAGACCGGCGATGCCCGCCATGACCCGGGGCTCCCGACCCAGGACGCCGCGCAGCAACGAGCCCCAGGGCAGGGTGATGGTGACGATGTGGGCGGTCCCAGCCAGCGGCCCTGGCAGGGCTTCGGCCGCCTCGACGAAGAACCGCGCGTTCCCGACGCCGCCGCGTGCCGGCTTCGCCGCGGCACGCTGGGACACCTCGCGCATCGCGGCAGCCGTTGCGTCGATGCCGAGGATCAGGTCCGGCGGCGAGGATCTGGCGCGTGCCAGGACGGCGCGACCGTCGCCGGTCCCGAGATCGATGACCACCCGGTCCGCCCGGGCGATCTGCTGATGGACTTAGCCGACGTCGACGTCGACGATCCGGCGGCCGATGACCTCACGCATGGCCGGAGTCTACACTCGGTCGGTGCGTCCGCCCATCGGTCCCTACGTGCGTGGATCCGTGTCCGTCGTGCCCTGGGACCCGCGGGTCGTCGACGTCGCGGCGGAGGTCGCCGGGCTGATCCGCGACCGCCGCCCGGACCTCCGGGTCGAGCACATCGGCAGCACCGCGGTCCCGGGGCTGCCGGGCAAGGGCGTCGTGGACCTGGCCATCGCCACTGAGCCCGCCGACGTGCCGCGCGTCGCCGGCATGCTCACCGAGCTCGGCTTCGGGCCGCAGCCTGGCCCGGACCCCTGGCCGCCGACCCGCCCGATGCTCGTCGGCTCCGTCGAGCGCGACGGGATCACGTTCCGTCTCCATGTCCACGTCCAGCCCGGGACCGAGGAGCTGACCCGCGACGTGGCGTTCCGTGACGCGCTCCTCGCCGACCCGGTGCTGACCCGTGACTACGCCGCGCTCAAGTCGGAGATCGTCGAGGGGGGCCTCACCGAGGGGCACCAGTACACGTACCAGAAGCAGGCCTGGATCTCCGAGGTCCACCGGCGGCTCGGGGTGCTGCGGCCGCCGATCTCGCCACCCGCCACGATCGGGATCCTTGGTGGCGGGCAACTCGGCCGCATGCTGGCGCTCGCCGCGCGCGCCATGGGCTACCGGATCGCGGTGCTCGATCCCGATCCGCTGTGCCCGGCCGCGGCGTTCGCCGACCGAGTGGTCGTCGCGACGTACGACGACGTCGGGGCAGCGCTTCGGCTGGCCGACTGGAGCGACGTGGTCACGTACGAGCTGGAGCATGTCGCGGCCGAGGTGATCGACGCGATCGATGCGGTCAAGCCGGTCCACCCAGGGCGCGTCCCGCTCGGGGTGACGCAGGACCGCCTCGCCGAGCGTGCGTTCGTCGAGCGGGTCGGGCTCGAGGTCGCGCCGTGGCGTGCCGTCGGGACCGCGAGGGAGCTCAGGGCGGCGGCCACCGACCTCGGCATGCCGCTCCGGCTCAAGGCGGCCCGTGGCGGCTATGACGGTCGCAGCCAGCTGCGGCTCGTGCGCGCAGCGGACCTCGATGGCGCCCTCGAGCGGCTCGGCCGTCCGGCCGGCCAGGGACAGCTGGTCGAGCGCGAGCTCGCGTTCGAGGCCGAGGTGTCGATCGTCGTCGCGCGGGGCAACGACGGCTGGAGCGCCACCTTCCCCCTGGCGCGCAACGTCCATGACGACGGGATCCTCATCGAGTCGGTGGCGCCTGCCCCGGTCCCACCCGACGTGGCCGAGCAGGCCGCGGCGATGGCCGAGAGGCTGGCCGTCGCCATGGGTCTCGTCGGGACCCTGACCGCCGAGCTCTTCCTGATGCCCGACGGCCGTCTGGTCGTCAACGAGCTGGCCCCGCGCGTCCACAACAGCGGGCACTGGACGATCGAGGGGGCCGCGACGTCGCAGTTCGAGCAGCACATCCGGGCGATCTGCGGGCTGGGGCTCGGGGCGACGAGGGCCCTCGCTCCCAGCGCGATGGTCAACCTCCTCGGCCGTGGGCCGCTCCGTGAGGCCAGGCTCGACGCCCCGTCACTGCGCGCCGCGCTGGCCGAGCCGGACGTGCATCTCCACCTGTACGACAAGCGACGGGTGTTCGAACGCCGCAAGATGGGGCACGTGACGGTGCTCGGGGCCACGGTCGACGAGGCGCTCGACGGCGCACGCGCGGCGGCCGAGCGGCTGTGCTGGACGGGCGAGACGACGGAGGGCGGCACATGAGCGAGGCAGCCGCCACGACCGGGCCGATCCGTGTCGGCGTCGTCGGCGGCAGCCGTTCGGACTTCCCGGTGCTCGAAGCCGCGGTGACGGTCCTGGCCGAGCTTGGGGTCGCGGCAGAGCTGCGTGTCGTGTCCGCCCACCGCACGCCGGACCAACTCTTCCGATACGCCGAGGAGGCGATCTCGCGCGGCATCCGCGTGATCGTCGCGGGCGCCGGGGGTGCCGCCCACCTGCCCGGCATGCTCGCGGCCAAGACGATCCTGCCGGTCATCGGCGTGCCGATCCCCACCCAGCAC
>DASPHN010000126.1:0-14647 GCA_035629655.1 Saccharimonadales bacterium (SeqCode)
GAAGCGGCTGGTCACCTTCAGGTGGAGCGGCAAGCTTCCGGCCGGCACCCACGCGGTGGTCTTCCTGGCGATGAGCCGCGATCGGTTCGACTTCAGCCTGGCCGCGGGGTCGGTCACCGTCACCGTGGCACCCACGCCGACCCCGGAGCCGACACCGAGGCCGACGGCGACACCCAAGCCGACTCCGAAGCCGACGGCCACGCCGACGGCGACCCCGAAGCCCACGGCCAGGCCGACGGCCACCCCCAGGCCCACCCCCCGGCCGACAGCGAGCCCGATGCCGACCCCGAAGCCCACCGCGGCGCCCACGGCGAGCCCGGCGCCCACGCCTCGCGCCACCGGAACGCCGGCGCCGCGCGGCATCCCGAACCCCACGACGCCGC
The DNA here is from genome assembly GCA_035629655.1 of Saccharimonadales bacterium (SeqCode). GTDB lineage: Bacteria > Chloroflexota > Limnocylindria > Limnocylindrales > CSP1-4 > SPCO01. The sequence continues at coordinate 384 of DASPHN010000126.1, forward strand.
CGCCGGCCACACCGGGCGGGCCCGGTGCGACGACGGATCCCACGGCGACCGCCGCTCCATCCGACGCCACCGAGCGTCCCTCCGGCGACCCCGGCCAGGCCACTCCGACGAGCACCGTCGACCCGAGCCCTGACGGCGCACCCTCCGCCGTCCCATCGGATGGCGCGGTCGCCGTCGTCGTTCCGGGGAGCGGACCGACGACCGCGGGCCCGGGCGGTGGGGGTACCGATCCCGGGAGCGGTCAGGGCGCCGGCGGTGGCTCCGGTCCGGCCGGCGGGACCGGCCTCGGGGCTCTCATGGCCTCGCTTGCGGCCGCTGGTTTCGGACGTCCCGACGGACCGCCGCTGCCCCTCCTCACGACCCTCGTGACGACGTCGACCGTCGTCGGCGCCGCGATGGCCTTCGGGCTGTTCGGCAAGCGCCGACGCGACGGCGAGCCGCCCGATCCCGACGACGTCCTCGCCGCCCAGGCAGCCGACGGCCTGGCCGTCGCGACCGCGACCCTCGTCCACGACGTCGTCCGACCGCCCGTGCAGAACCCGGTCCTCGAGGGCGAGATGGCGATGCCGCGCTGGCGCCGCCCGTCACTCCTCGAGGCCCGCAAGGCCGACCCGGTCCGCGACGCCACCGTCGCGCCGCGGCTCACGTTCGACCACGGTCTCGTCGGTGCCCTCGACGGGCGCGAGCGCCGCCTGATCCGCTACAACGTCGTGCGTCTGCTCGATACCCCCGATGAGCTGCGCGGCGCCGAGATCGGGTTCCTGGATGCGGGAGACGAGGTGCAGCTCCTCGAGAAGCATGGCGTCTATCGGCTGGTCCTGACGCCGGACGGCCGCCAGGGCTGGATCCACAAGATGACCCTGGGCGAGGTCATCGAGAGCCCCGAGGTCCAGAGCAGCCCGACCGCCACGATGCCGATCGCCGCGGAGACCTGGACCATGGGCGACGACGTCGACGGCGACGTCCTGGCCGCCTACCTCGAGAGCCGCCGCCGCGACTGAGTCGGGGGCTCGCGCCGGAACACCAGGATGTGCTGGTGGGCGATGTTCGGGACGAAGACTCGCGGATACCCGTACGGTCGGAGCCGCGTCCCCGCCTGGTGCCAGATGAGGTCACCCTTCGGTGTCAGCCCCTCGGCGTCCGCCCGGGCCGCGAGATCCGAGGCGACGAACTGGTAGCGGCCGGCCTGGTAGGCGTCCCGCACGATGACGACCAGGTACCGACCCTCGCGCAGGACCCGCACGAGCTCCCCGAACACGGTGCCCATCCGGTCGAGGAACGTCGCGTAGTCGGGAGCGTTGGCGAGATCCGCGGCCGAGTCGCTGACCATCGCGTAGTCGGTCCGTCGGTTGGCGTGCGTCTCGGCCAGGACCCCACCGGCCATCGTGATCGGCAGCTGGATGTTGTACGGCGGGTCGGTGGCGACGAAGTCGATCGAGCCGTCAGGGATGCCCGGGAGCAGCTCGAGGGCGTCGCCGACGCGGAGCTCCACGCCGGCCGGGTCGAAGGTGCGCAGGCCACCCGGGTCCGAGGGGCCCAGATCCGAGATGGCCGGTCCGTGGCCGTCGCGCTCGGCCGCGAGGGTGGCGACCACCTCGTGGAAGACCGCCGCCCAGCGCGGATCGAGCTCGATTCCGATCGCTCGCCGGGGGCCGCGCGCGATGGCCGCGCCGAGGAGGGTCCCACCCACGCCGGCGAACGGGTCGAGGACGAGCTCACCGCTCCGGCTGAAGAATTCGATGAGCCGCGCCATGAGTCGCGGCGGCTTGTTCGCACCGTGGGCCTTGCGCAGCGCATGGCCCAGCTCGGAGGGGTAGGCCGTGGTCAGGACCGACTTCGTGAAGTAGAGCCACTCCTCGCCGGTCAGCTCGTTCAGCTCGTTGGCGGGATGGGGAGGTCGGCGGCCGTCGGTCACACGAACCAGCGTAGCCGAGGTGGACCGCCGTCAGGCGCCCCGGCGTCTGGACGGCCAGGGGTCCGAGATCAGGGCGCCGTCATGGGATGGTCCATCCCGGCCGGCATCGATGCCGGCGTCTGGTGGTCGGCCGCGCCGCTTCCGGCATGGCTGTGCCCGGCCACCGCGTCCCGGACCCCGATCGTCGAGGACAGGACGATGACGGACAGCACGGCGACGAGGCCCGTCGTGGCAAGGGACCGGACCGCGATCGGGCGTCGTGCCCTGACGAGGCGCAGGTCGAGGCGGAAGAGTCGGCCGCCGAGGATGGCCACGAGGGCCACCTGCAGCCCGACCGTGATGCCATCCGCGATGCCGATGGCCTCGGCGCCGCCAGGGATCGATGGCAGGCCGACCGTCCGGCTGATGGCCCACGCCAGGGTGAAGGCGACCGAGCCACCGATGCCGGCCCATGCGGTCCGTCGGGAGATCGGCCGCGTGAGCAGCAGGATGGCGAGACCGACCTGGAACAGGCTGGCCCAGTAGAAGGCGAGCCCAAGGTCGCCCAGCTCCTCGACATGGCCGGGCGCCGCTGCCAGGTGGATGGCACCGGCCCCCGCGGCAAGCCCCGCGGCGGTCCAGGCCTCGAGGCGGCGGACCGCGTCGATGGTCGTGCTGTCCGGCCCGGCGGACGTGGCTGGCGTCGGTGCGGGCCCGGGTCGCCGGGGCGGCGTGGTGCGTCGGTCGTCCATGGATCCTGGTGCCTCGATGTGCGGAGCGATCGGCCCCGGTCGGATCTGCCGCCGCGTCCATGACGGAGCGATGTGCAGCTGGAGTACGTTCGGGAGCATCGGGCGGATGCATGCGGACCTACAATCGGTCCATGCCCGCAAGGTTCACGAGCGCGCGGTTCGTGGGGCGAGAGGACGCGTTCGCGAAGCTCGCGGAAGTGCTCCGGTCGGCCGCATCGGGTGATGCGGGTGCGCTCCTCATCGAGGCGTCGGCCGGTGTCGGCGCGACGCGCTTCGTCGACGAGACGGTCCGGCGCGTGGGCGCCCTCGAGGAGCCGATGCTCGTCCTGCGTGGCAACGTCCACGTGGCGGGCGCCGAGTCCCCCTACGCGCCGATCGTGCGCGCCCTTCGCCCCGCGCTGGCCGGCCTGACCGACGCGGAGCTGGCGACGGTGGTCGGCAGCGCGGCGAACGAGCTCGCGGGACTGCTGCCGGAGCTGCGCGATCGACTGGCCGACGCCGACGCCGGCCGGCCGACCTACACGACCGTCCTGGAACGTCGCCAGCCGCGGCTGCTGGAGAGCGTCCTTGACGTCGTCGGGCGATTGAGCGAGCGCCGACCGGTCCTCCTCGTCGTCGAGGACCTTCACCGAGCCGACGCCGGCACTCGGACCCTCGTGAGCTTCCTGGCCCGCATCGCTCGCGGCCAGCGGCTGGCGATCGTCGGCACGTACCAGGGGGATGCGATCCGGCGCGGCGACCCGTGGTCCACGGATCTCGAGGCGCTCCGGCGCGCGCCGCGGCCGCCAGAACGGCTCACCCTGCCGCCGCTCGGGCGCGACGACCTCGCACGCCTCATCGAGTCGATCGAGGACGAGCGCCCCTCGGCAAGCGTCCTGGTCGTCGTCGTCGAGCGATCCGGCGGCCGTCCGCTCGTGGCGGAAGAGCTCCTCGCCGCCCGCCGTGAGCTGCCGAGCGTGTCGCTCACCTCGTCGTTCGAGGACCTCGTCCTCGCCCGGGTCGCCGTCCGCTCCCCGGAGTGTCGCCGCGTGCTGCGCCTGCTCGCGCCGGCCGGCCGGCCGCTGTCGCGAAGCGAGGTCGTCGCCATCGCCGATGCCTACGAGACCGAGGCGACCAGCGGCCCGCCACGATCGTCGAGCGCGCCACGTCGCGGGGATGGCGTCCTCGACGCCGACCTCGTGGCCGGTCTCGATGAGGCGTCGGAGCATGGCTTCGTCCTCGAGACCGAGGGCGGCCTGGTGCTGCGCCACGAGCTGGTCTGCCACGCGATCGAGGCGGACCTCCTGCCGTCATCACGCATCCGCTACCACGCCGCCATCGCCAGCGCGCTTGCCGACGATCCGTTCGCGGGCATGCATCACCGACTCCTGGCGCACGACCCCGCGGGAGCCGGGCTCTCGGCCATCGCCGCGGCCGATGTCGCCGCAGCCGTCGATGCCCCGGCCGACGAGCTCGGCGCGCTCGAGCTCGCCATCGCCGTCCGAGGCGCTGCCGGGACGGCCGCGTCACGATCGTCGCGGACGAGCCGGCGCGCGGCAGGCGACGGCGCGGGGGTCGCGTCATCCGCGACGATCGCCGATCTGGGAGTGCGCGCAGCCGAGGCCGCCTTCGCGTCGGGTCGGGCGGTCCGGGCCGCGGCCTACCTCGATGCCACGATCGCCGGCACCGACGCTCGCCGGGAACGGACACGACTCGGACTCATCCACGACCGCCTCGGCCAGTTCCTGCGGGTCGCGGGCGACGCCGAGGGGGCCCTGAGCGCCCGACGGCGCGCCGTGGAGCTCGTGCCGACCGCCCCGTCCGCCGCACGGGCGACCGTGGTGGCGGGGCTGGCCCACATGCTCATGCTCGATGGCACCTTCTCCGAGGCGGAGGCCGGCGCGCGGGATGCCATCCGCCTCGCCCGGGCGTGCGACCCACCCGCCCGCACGACCGAGCTCCATGCGACCACCACGCTGGGTGTCTCCCTTGGCTGGCGATCGGACCCGGAGCAGGCGGTGGCGATGTTGACCGAGGCGCGCGGGATGGCCGTGGCGCTGGGCGACCTGGACGAGCTGTTCCGGGTCTACGCGAACCTCACGACCGTGCTCGACCTGGCAGGTCGGCACGAGGAGGCGGTCGCCGTCGCGCTCGAGGGCATCGATACCGCGCGCTCGGCAGGCCTCGAGGCGGTGTACGGCAACTTCCTTCGCGGCAACGCGGCCGACTCGTTGTTCCTCCTGGGTCGCTGGGGCGAGGCACGCGCGATGAGCATGACCGCCCTCGAGTGGCTACCCGCAGGCGTCCACTTCCTCAATACGCTGGTCGCCCTGGCCACGGTCGAGATCGAGCTCTCGGCCGGGGAGACGGCCGGGCGGCTGCTCGGACAGACGTTGCTCGAGCTCGAAGCCGTGCCGGACCCGCAGCAGGCCGTGCCCCTGCATCTCGCGGCCGCGTCCTTCGCCCTGTGGCGCGGCGACGTCGCGGATGCCCGCCGGGCGAGTGATCGTGGCTGGATGCTCGTCCACGGCACGGAGGACTGGATCCTGGCCGCCCGGACCGCCGCGGCGGCGATCGAGGTCCAGGCGGCGGCGGCCGTGGAAGCCCGCGAGCGGCGGGACCTGGCCGGCCTGGCGGGTGCCCGCGAGCACGCGCACGACATCCTGCGCTCGGCCGAGGCGACGGTGAAGCGTCACGGTGTGGCCTCGACGCTCGGGTCGCGCCGCCTGGCCGACGCCTACCTGGCCACCGCCCGGGCCTTCCGCCGGCGGGTGGATGCCCGCGACGATGCGGAGGCGTGGTCCGCCGTGGCCACCAGCTGGGACCAGCTGGGCATCCCCTACGAGATGGCCCGGGCACGCTGGCACGAAGCGGAAGCCCGCCTCGGGTCCGGCGCCGGACGTGCCGGGCGGGCCGATGCCCGGACGCCACTCCTCGAAGCCGCGACCATCGCCTTGCGGCTCGGCGCCCTGCCGTTGTTGCGGGAGCTGCGAGAGCTCGCCGGTCGCGCCCTCATCACCCTGCCGCCCGAGGTCGAGGAGCGCCTCTCCCGCCCGGAGGAGACCCGCCCGTCGGGAGGGATCGTCGCGGTCGGGCCGGGCGTCCGGTCCGGCAGCACCGTCGCGCCGGAGGACGACGGCCAGGACGGCGCGGGTGCGGCGTTGGTCAGGGGTGTGATCGGCGCGGTGGAGGCTCCGGCTCGCGGCGACACCTTCGGGCTCAGCGGGCGTGAACGCGAGGTGCTGGCCCAGATCTCCCGCGGTCGGACCAATCGAGAGATCGGTGAGCGCCTGTTCATCAGCCAGAAGACCGTGGGTGTCCACGTCGGGAACATCCTCTCGAAGCTCGGGGTCTCCGGCCGCGTGGAGGCGGCTGCCGTCGCCATCCGCCTGGGGCTCACCGAGCCCGTCTAGGCCGGAGACGCCACGAGACCCGGAGGGAGGTCTCCGGGTCTCGATGGAAGGGCGGTCGTCGGGCGGATGGGCTCCGTCCGTCGATCGAGGAAGTCGAGGGTGCGGCCGCTTAGTTCCAGCGGCGACCCGCCGCCAGCGTCAGCGCGATCGCGACCAGGGGGGCGACGATCGTGGCCAGGCGCCAAAGGCGGTACGTGAAGTCACGAGACATGGGGGTTGACTGGGCTCCGTTTCGTCATCGAGCGTGGCGGCGAGAGAGGCCGCCGGGTGGGGAACGAGAAACTAGCGTGCGCGATGGTCCCGGCACAATCCGGACGATGGTACGGGGGGTCCTGGGACCCTGGTACTGCCCGGCGACGCGGGAAAGGGTAGATTCCGGAGGATCCACCCACGGGCGGCCCTCCGCCCATCCACCCGAGGTCCGGTCCCGACATGCGAAGCCTGCGCCCTGCGTTCGTCGTGCTCGCCATCATCGCGGTGGCCGCCTGCACCGCTACCCAGCCTGGCTGGACGGTCGCCCCGCCTCCATCAGGCTCGCTGGCACCCGCCGGGTCCGGCCAGCCGCCGTCGTCCGGCGAACCGAGCGCGGCGACTTCGGGCGCGCCGAGCGCGGCGGCATCAGGGGCGCCGAGCGCCCCGGCATCGGGGGGGCCCAGCGCCGCTGCCTCCATCGCGCCGAGTGCCCCGGCTTCCGCCGCGCCGTCGTCGGCGGCCACCGCGGTGGATCTCACGGCTGCCGCCGTCGCGTTCGACAAGACGGAGCTGGCCGTCCCCGCCGACCAACCGTTCCAGATCGTCTTCAACAACAACGACGCCTCGATCCCGCACAACGTCGCGATCCACCAGGGGAGCGCGACCGGCCCCGCGGTCTTCACCGGCGAGGTCTTCCCCGGCGTCGAGACGCGCACCTATGACGTGCCCGCCCTGCCGGCTGGCGCCTACGGGTTCATCTGCACGGTGCACCCGAACATGGTCGGCACCCTGACCGCGGGCTGATCCGACCCGATGACCTCGGCGGGCGAGCAGCTCTGCTACACCGATCCCTACGCCCGCTCGACGACCGCGGTCGTGCGGCACGTCGAGCTCGGCGACAGCACGCTCGTCGTGCTGGATCGCACGGTCTTCTACCCAGGTGGCGGGGGCCAGCCGGCGGATCGCGGCCTGCTCCTGCGTGGGACGGATGGCCGGACATGGACGGTCCGCGGCGCTCGGAAGGCCGGCGGCGAGATCGTCCATGAGCTGGACCCTGCCGACGGCGACCCGCCGAAGGCGGGTGACACGCTCGAGGTCGACCTCGACTGGGCTCGGCGGCTGGCCCTGATGCGGACGCACACGGCGCTCCATGCGCTGTGCGGCGTCGTCTGGCGGGACCACGGTGCGCTCGTCACCGGGGGCAACATGGAACCCGGAGCCGGGCGGATGGACTTCGAGTTCGAAACGATGTCGGGTGACCTCGTCGGGTCGATCGAGGCGACGGTGAATGCCGAGCTTGCGGCCGAACGCGACGTGCGGGTCGACGTGCTGCCTCGCGACGAGGCGTTTGCGATCCCCGATCTCATCCGGACCAAGATCAACCTGTTGCCCGAGGGGATCTCCGAGATCCGCACGATCGAGATCGTCGGGCTCGACCTCCAGGCCGACGGCGGCACGCACGTCTCGAACACGCGCGAGGTCGGCGGCATCCGGGTCACCGGCTACGAGTCGAAGGGCCGGATCAACAAACGCATCCGCATCGAGCTCGTCGACCCGATCCTCGACGCGTGAACAGGAGCACCGACCGATGACCGACCAGCGCTCGACCGCCACGACCTCCACGCTCCCCGCGACCGAGGTCACCCGCCTCATGCGCCGCGTCCGCCAGACCCGGGACTTCCGGCCCGATCCGGTCCCGGAGGACGTGCTGCGCGACATCCTGGACGTCGCGCGCTGGACCGGCAGCGTGAGCAACCGCCAGCCGTGGACGTTCGTCGTCGTGACCGATCCCGAGACCCGAAAGGGCATGGCCGAGGCGGCGACGAACACGCCGCACATCGGGATCGCGCCGGTCGTGGTGGTCATCGTCCTCGAGCCCCACGGCCTCGAGTCCGACAACTACGACGAGGGCCGGATCACCGAGCGGATCATGGTCGCGGCCGCGGCGCACGGCGTCGACAGCGGCATCGGACGGGCTCGCGACGACGCGCAGCGGACGATCGCCGGCCTGCTCGGCGTGCCCGGCGACCGGGTGGTGCGTTCGATGGTGTCGCTCGGGTACGCGACCGAGGCGGGGGCCGCACCCAAGACGGCGCGTGGCGCCGCGCGCAAGCCCCTCGACGAGCTCATCCGGCGCGAGCGGTTCGCCGACCGGTGATCCCGGCCGACGGCGCGAACGACGGGGGCGACGACGGACCGAGCACGCCGGCCATCGACGCCATCCGGGCCGCCGGGATCGCGTATCGCGTCGTGCGCACCGATGGCGCCCGGAGCGCGGAGGAGGCCGCCGCGCTGCAGGGCATTCCCCTGGAGGCGCTGCTGCGCACGATCGTCGTCCGGCGTGGGGACGACGACTACCTGTTCGTGCTCGTCCCGGCCGGCAGACGCTTCGATTGGCCGAAGCTCCGGGCCCACCTCGGCGTCCGGCGACTGACCATGCCGGACGCGGACGAGGCGCGCGACGTGACGGGCTATGTCCGCTACACGATCACGCCGTTCGGTGCCAGCCGGGCCTGGCCGGTGCTGCTGGATGCGGCGGCCGCGGAGGCCACGGTCGTCGGCATCGGTGGCGGTGCGCCGGGGGTGAACCTCCACCTCCGCCCGATCGATCTGGTCGCTGCGCTCGACGCGACGGTCGTGGACGTCTCGATCCCCGACGCCACGGATCAGTAAGGCTCGACCACCGGCTGGTCCGTCGTCCTCGTGCCCATCCGACGGGCGGCCGTCTGACCCTTGATGGAGGCCGGGACCTGGCCCACGGCGGCGCCGAGACCGAATGGCGGCATGTTGGCGAAGATGGTCTCGGCGGTGCCCGGCCCGACGCGATAGGTCTCGTGGAAGATGCCGACGTCACCGCTCGCGCGGACCGTCCGGTTGAACGCCTGCCAGGCCGGGAGGTGGTCGTGGTCGCGCGCGCGGGCGTACGCCTCGAGCGCCTCGAACGAGCGCCAGTACTGGACGGCCATGATCACGCGGCCGGACCAGTAGGTCCGCACGCCGAGCAGCCCGAGCGAGGGGTCGGCCGCCAGCTCGGCCAGCATCCTGGGCATGGCCCGGAACGCCGGCAGCCAGGTCCACGGCCGCAGGATGCGGTTGAAGCGCATCCCGATGAGGAAGACGACGACATCGTCGTCGACGTCGGCGGTCTGGCGACCCGTGATGACGTGGCCCATGGTGGCGGACTCCCGTGCTGGCGCGGTGGCACCTCCGCGCCGTGATGTGAACACTGTCTACTTTACGGCGCCATGTGAACGATGTCAACATCGTGGGCATGACGACCCCGACGGTGGCTCGCGCCTACCACCACGGCGACCTCCGCCGCGCCCTCGTCGATGCCGCGACCGGCCTGGCGGCCGCCGGTGGGGCCGACGGGGTCGTGCTGCGGGCGGCGGCCCGCGAGATCGGGGTGTCGCCGAGCGCCGCCTACCGGCACTTCCCGGATCGCGAAGCGCTCCTTGCGCTCGTCGGCTCCCGGGCCCGACAGACCCTCGCCGAGCGCATGCTCGAGGCCGTCGCGGTGTCGGCTGCCGACGAGGGCCGAACCCCGGCCGCGACCGCGGTGGCGCGGTTCCAGGCCACCGGGCGCGCGTACATCACGTTCGCGCTCGATGAGCCGGGTCTGTTCGAGGTGGCATTCCGACCGTGTCCGCCCGACCGCTACGTGCCCGACGATCCGTCCCCGTACGCCATCCTGGCCGACGCCCTCGATCGCCTCGCCGACGCCGGCTGCCTGGCCGTCCCGCGGGCCGGCGCGGAGGAGCCCGCCTGGGTCGCCGTCCACGGTGCCGCCGTCCTGCTCGGCGACCGGATGATCCCGGCCGGCGATCGCGAGCGGGTCATCGAGGCGACCCTCGACATGGTCGCCCACGGCCTGCTCGGACCCACCGCCCCCGCCGCGTAGACTGGCCGCCATGTCCATGGATCTGGCCGCACAGCTCGATCTTGCGCTGCGACTGATCGTGGCCGCTGTCCTCGGCGCGATCGTCGGCCTCGAGCGCGAGATCCACGACCATCCCGCCGGGATGCGGACGCACCTGTTGGTCTCGGTCGGGTCGGCGGCGTTCACCGTCCTGTCGATCTACGCCTTCGGGCCGGGTGACCCGAGCCGGGTCGCGGCACAGATCGTGTCGGGCATCGGCTTCCTCGGCGCTGGGGCGATCCTCAAGGAGGGGGCGAACGTCCGCGGTCTCACGACGGCGGCCAGCCTCTGGGCCGTCGCCGCGGTGGGGATGGCCGCGGGGGCCGGGGCCTGGGGCGTGGCCCTCGCGATCTCCCTCATCGTCGTGATCTCCCTGTGGCCGTTGCGCCTCGTCTCGGAGCGCTTCGTGGGTCGCGATCGACATCGCATGCGGGTCGAGCTCGTGCTCACCGACGCGGCCAGGCTCGTGGAGGTCGCGTCGGCGATCACCGCGCACCAGGGCACGATCCTCCACCTCGCGTCGCGCCCGGGCCGAGGCGATCGGCTCATGGTCGACCTCGAGGTCCGGGTCCCGGATGCGGCGTCCGGCGCGACACTCGCGGCGGCGCTGGCGGCTGTCGAGGGGATCGAGCTCGACGAATCCGTCTCGAGCGGCGACTGAGCCGACCCGACCGGCCGCAGCCCCGACGGCGAGCGGCGAGCGGCGAGCCGCGAACGGCGATCGCGGCTGGCGACGGCCGGTGTGGATGTGGCACGATCGGCCGCGATGGCCCGCCCCTCGTTGACCATGCCCCTGCTCGCCTCGCCACTGATCCGCCGCGTGGCCTGGCACGTGCGGCGCGTCGGCGGTCAGCTGGATCGCCGCTTCTTCCTGACGCTCGCCGAGGGCATCGTCGGGTTCGTCCTCATCGCGGCCATCCTCATCACCTTGTTCGAGCGGCCGTGGACGTTCGAGTCGATCTTCGATTCGTTCAACTGGGGGATCGCCACGGTCCTCGGCCAGGGCGACTCGGGATTCGTCACGTCACCGGCCGGCCGGATCATCGGCTGGTTGCTCATCCTGTTCGGGGTCGCCATGCTCGGCATGATCACCGGCGCCCTCGTCGCGATGGTCATCGATTTCCTGCTCAAGGAGGGCCAGGGTTTGGGTGCGTCGGGCTACCGCGACCACATCGTCATCTGCGGCTGGAACACGACCGCCCGTGACCTCATCGACGAGTTGAAAGGCGATGACTACCGCTCGAAGGTCGTCGTCCTGGCCGACCTCGAGAAGAACCCCGCCGGCTCAAGCGTCTACTTCGTCCGCGGCGATGCGACGAACAGCGAGGATCTCGAACGGGCCGGGATCGAGGAGGCTTCGGCTGCGCTCGTCTTCCCGGCCGACTCATCGGACGACGCGGACATGCGCTCGATCCTCACGATCATGGCCATCGAGCATGCCGCGCCCCAGGCGCGGACGGTCGCCGAGGTCAACAACCCGAAGCACGAGCCGCATTTCCGACGGGCCGGCGTCAACGAGCTCCTCGTGACCTCGAAGGTCGCCTCGCATCTGCTGGCACGCTCGGCCCTCTATCCGGGCCTGACCGGGCTTGTCACCGACATCGTGTCAGGCGGCGAGGGCTCCGAGCTCTACCGGATCGGGCTGCCGGACGACTACGTCGGCCTCTCGATCGACATCGTGGCGGCCCGGCTCCGGGCGGATCACCGAGCGACGCTCCTGTCGGTCAATCGCGGGGGTCACGCCTATGTGAACCCCGGCGAGGACTTCGTCCTCGAACCCGGTGACGACGCCATCGTCGTCGCCGAATCGCTGGGCACGCTCGCCCCGCTCGAGATCGCCGACGTCAATGCCGACGCGCCCAGGACCGCAGCAGTGGTGCCGTCCGCCTAGTCGCTCGGCGACGGGTCGGCCGAGAGCCAGCCGAGCCAGTCCAGGATCTCCGCCGCGATATCGCCGACCGGTCGATCGGCATCCAAGCGCAGATCGGCCGCGACCCGCTCCGGGCCCGACGTCGCATCCGTCCAGCGCTCGGTCTGCCTCGCGTCGTCCTGGCGGCCCGATGTCGGCTCGCGGGCGAGGCGCTCTCGGACCACCTCGAGTGACGCGGTGAGCAAGATGACGGTGAGCGGCATCCCGAGCGTGGCACGAACGGCCCGCAGGTCGTCGTCGCTGGCGATGGATCCAGCCAGCACGAACCGGTCGTTCCCACGTCGCCGATAGCTGCCGACCAGCAGCCCGAGGTGCTCGAGCAGTAGCGGGCTTGCCGTCGGATGATCGTCGTCGCGCCCGCCGGCTGGTTCGCCGTCGCTGGCCCAACCCCACGCCAGCCAGTCCAGGTCCAGGGCGGCGTAGCGCTGCCCGGCGGCCTCCAGCCGATCCGCCATCTCGACGGCGACGGTCGACTTGCCGACCCCGTACAGGCCGTTGAGGAGGACCGCCTGGGGGTCGCTCGCGAAGGCTGCCACGCCTACGATGGTACGTGCGGGCCGAGTCGCGGGGGGGGACGACAAGCCCCGGCCGATGGCCGGGGCTTGCGGGTGCGTGATCGGAGACGGGGCCGGCTAGAGCGCCTTGACCGCCGCGGTGAGTGCCGCCAGGCCGTCCTTCGCGTCGGCGAAGAGCATGCCCGTCTTCTCGTTCGTGTAGAGCTCGTTGTCGATGCCGGCGTAGCCCTTGCCCATCGAGCGCTTGATCACGACGATGGACTTGGCCTGGTCGACATCCAGGATCGGCATCCCCGAGACCGGTGAACCGGGTCGGCGGGCGGCCGGATTGGTCACGTCGTTGGCGCCGATCACCAGGGCGACATCGGCCCGAGCGAACTCGGGGTTGATGTCCTCCATCTCCTTGAGCTGCGGATACGGCACGTTGGCCTCGGCGAGGAGGACGTTCATGTGGCCGGGCATCCGTCCGGCGACCGGGTGGATGGCGTACTTCACGTCGACGCCGCGCTCCTCGAGCAGCTCGGCCAGCTCTCGGACGGCGTGCTGAGCTTGCGCGACGGCCAGGCCGTAGCCCGGGACGACGATGACGTGCTGGGCATACGCGAGCTGGATGGCGACGTCATCCGCACCGATGGAGCGGACCGAGCCGCCACCCTCGACCGCGGCCCCCGCCGCATCGTCGCCGCCGCCGAACCCGCCGAGCATGATGTTCATGACCGAGCGGTTCATGGCATCGGCCATGAGCTTGGTGAGGATCGCACCCGAGGCGCCGACGAGGGCGCCGGCGATGATCAGGACCGGGTTGTCGATCACGAAGCCGGCCATGGCCACGGCCGTGCCCGTGAACGAGTTGAGGAGCGAGATGACGACGGGCATGTCCGCCCCGCCGATGGGCAGCGTCATCGTCACGCCGAAGATGAGCGCGGCGGCCAGGATCAGCAGCATCAACGCCAGGTTCGGGGTGCCGGTCGCGAACAGGATGAGCGCGGAGACCACGGTCACGGCGGCCAGGCCGACGGTCACCAGGCGTCCGCCGGGGATGAGGATCGGCCGGCCCGGGATCAGCCCCTGGAGCTTGCCGGACGCGATGATCGACCCGGTGAACGTGATCGACCCGATGATGATGTCGAGCACGATGAAGATGTTCGTATCGATCCGGACCGGCGCGCCGACACCCGCGAGGTTGAGGTAGTCCTCGATGGCGATGAGGGCCGCCGCCCCGCCGCCGACCGCGTTGAACAGCGACACCAGCTGGGGCATCGCGGTCATCTTCACGCTGCGGGCGGTATAGAGGCCGAGCCCGCCGCCGATGACGATGCCGAGGATGATGATCCCCCAGACGACCGGGCTGATGCCGTCGCCGGCCAGCTCCTCGGCGAGGATGAGGATGCCGGTCGCGACGATGGCGATGACCATGCCGCCGGCCGACACGAGGTTGCCGTTGCGCGCGGTCGCGGGCGAGTTCATCCGCGACAGGCCGATCACGAAGGCCACGGCGCCGACGATCCAGGCGATCCGGACGAGGATCTCGATGATCTGGAGCGTGGTCACGACGCGGCCTCCGCGTCGTCGGTCGTGGGCTTCGGCGCCACGACCTTCTTGCGGAACATCTGCAGCATCCGGTCGGTCACGACGTAGCCGCCGACGACGTTCATCGTCGCGAACGCGAC
>DASPHN010000127.1:0-5118 GCA_035629655.1 Saccharimonadales bacterium (SeqCode)
GGAGTCCATGGCCCGCCACGTCCGCGCGATGGTGGAGCTCCAGGACGCCGGCGCCGAGGTGTTCGACTACGGCAACTCCATCCGTGACGAGGCCCGCAAGGGCGGCTACGACCGGGCCTTCGAGTTCCCCGGCTTCGTCCCGGCCTACATCCGGCCGCTGTTCTGCGAGGGCAAGGGCCCGTTCCGGTGGGCCGCGCTGTCCGGCGACCCCGCCGACATCCATGCCACCGACCGGGCCATCAAGGAGCTCTTCCCCGCCGACGAGAAGCCGGAGTACGCCCGCCTGCACAGGTGGCTCGACCTGGCATCGGAGCGCGTGCAGTTCCAGGGGCTTCCGGCGCGGATCTGCTGGCTGGGCTACGGCGACCGTGCCCGGGCCGGCGCCAAGTTCAACGAGATGGTGGCCAGCGGCGAGCTGAAGGCGCCCATCGTGATCGGCCGCGACCACCTCGACTGCGGCTCGGTCGCGTCGCCGTACCGCGAGACGGAGGCGATGCTCGACGGCTCCGACGCCATCGCCGACTGGGCGATCCTGAACGCCCTCGTCAACACCGCCTCCGGCGCGACGTGGGTGTCCTTCCACCACGGCGGCGGTGTCGGCATCGGTCGCTCGCTCCACGCCGGCCAGGTCACGGTCGCCGACGGCACCGAGCTGGCCGCGGAGAAGATCGAGCGCGTGCTCACCAACGACCCCGGCATGGGCGTCATCCGCCACGTCGACGCCGGCTACGACCGCGCGATCGAGGTCGCCGAGGAGCGGGGCGTGAAGGTGCCGATGTCCGAGTAGGAGCCGGGGAGGTCGACGACCGACGCGTCTCGACACCTCGGCCGCGAGGACCTCGGAAGTTACCGATGGGGAGGCGTTGACACCCGGAGCCGAGGCTGCGTGGGATGGAGCCTCATTTCGTCGCAGAACCTATCGGGAGGTTTTCGTGATCCGTCCGCGCCTGCTCGCAGCCGCCGCTGCTGCCGCCGTCCTGCCGCTCACCCTGGCCCTGCTACCGCCTGCCACGGCCGACCCGGTCATCGTCCCGGGTGGCCCCTGGCCGCAGGGGGAGGAGAACACCAACGCCATCCGCAGCTACGAACAGCTCTGGAGCACCCTGGAGTCGATCGAGGGCCGGGCGAAGGGCAGCTTCGACCTCAGCCCGGCACCGTTGACCTCCAACACCGGCCGGGAGATCCCCGTCGTGACGATCGGCGACGGTGACACCGACGTCATGTTCGTCGCCAACCAGCACGGCGACGAGTACATCGTCTCCAACGCCATGATCAGCGTCATCCGCGGGCTCGCCGGCGGCTCCGCACAGGCTGCGGCGATCCGGGACGCACTCACCGTCACGATCGTTCCGCGCGTCAACGTCGACGGGTTCGACGCCGACGTGACCGACCTGGCCGGCAACACGACGCCGTGGCGGCAGAACTTCGATACCTCCTGCCCGGCCTTCTGCGAGTTCTACCAGGCCGGTCGCGGCTACGACATCAACCGCTACCACTCCTACTCCGCGAGCGCCTACGACCACCCGTACCAGCCGGGGCCGGACACGAACAACCCGGTGCCCGAGGCGATCGCGATGCGGCTGCTGTGGGACGAGCGGCAACCGCGACTGGTCGTGGACTTCCACCACCAAGGGACCTACGTCGACGATGACGGCCGCATGATCACCGGCTCGGTGATGTGGCCGAATGCCGAGGAGGAGGCCGCGGCCCTGGGCATCAGCGAGGAGTTCGCCGGCGTCGTGACCGACTCCAAGAGGGTGGTCTCCGAGATGCTCGATGCCCTGGAGGGCAAGGGCTACGCCAACATCACGCGCTACCCGAGCACCCCGTTCCCCGGCATCGCCCGGAACGCCTACGGCCTGCTCGGCTCCGCCTCGGTGCTCTACGAGGCCCGTGGCGACATGGGCCAGGCGAGCAGCGGGATGATCGCGAAGCAGACCGAGGTGGCCGGCGTGGCGATCCTGCGCGCCGCGGCGGACGGATCGCTGTGGACCCGGGACACGGTGCCCGCGGACACCATCCGAGAGCGCGGGCCGTTCATCCCCGACCCGCACGAGTGACCGGCGCGCACCGAGGTCGCGCCGCCGGCGCGGCCTCGGTGGCAGCTCCGGGGCCCGTCGAGCTGTTGTCGTGCTGTGCCGCTACCAGACCCGGCGGGCGGAGCCGCCGATCGGAACGAAGTTGAGCACCAGGCCGACCACGATGAGGATCAGGCCGATGGTGGTCAGGATGCTCTGGGTCAGAAGAAGCCCGAGGATGAGCAGGATCAGTCCGAGGACAATCATGTGTTTTGCCTCCTTGTGAAGCAGCCCACTGTGGGCGGCCGGTCCACTCTGCCGATGCCGGCACCACATGGGAAATCGGATGCCTCCTAGGGGTGAGGCGACCCCGGCTCAGCCCGTGGGCGTCGGCTCGCCCGTGGCCGGGTCGGCGGACACCGCAGGGGCGTCGGAGACCCCGTTGACGATCGGGGAGACGAGACGCTCCACGACGAGGGCGAGCAGGGCGATGATGCCGCACCCGGCGACCATCGAGACGACGTAGGCCGCGGACCAGCCGCGGTCGAGCACCAGCCCGGCGAAGACGGGGCCGGCGATGGCTCCGGCCTGGAAGGCGCCGGCGTTGACGGCGTTGTAGCGCCCGCGCAGGTGGTCGGGCGCCATGTCGTTGGTGATGGCAGGGACGGTCGGCTGGAGCATCGTCTCGCCGAGTGCGAAGATGCCGGCGAACGCCAGGACGCCGGCCGCAGCGACCGCGCTGGGGCCCAGCGCCGTCGCGCCGAGCACCAGCCAGGAGACGGCCCACACGCCCGCCATCACGATCATCACCCGCGTGCGGCGGCGGCCCGCGATGCGACGCAGCACCAGGAACTGCAGGCAGACGATGACGGCCGTGTTGACCGCGAACGAGAAGCCGATCACGCGGGTCGAGACCTCGCCCACCTCTCGCGCGAAGGCGGGGAAGCCGGCCTCCATCTGCGCGTAGCCCACGAAGACGGCGATGAAGGTGAGGGCTGTCATCCACAGCACGGCCGGCTTGCGCAGGATGGCGACGTAGGACCCCGCAGCGGCGTCGGCGTCGTCGGGCGCCTCGTGCACCCCGGAGATGTGGCGGAGCGGGCCGAGCAGGAGGGCGATCGGGACCAGCATGCTGGCGGCGTCGGCGAGGAAGATGACGGTGAAGGTGCGGGGGTCGCCGACGTCGGCGTACATGCCACCGATCACGCCGCCGACACCGATCCCGAGGTTGACCAGGGCGAAGTTGACGCCGAAGTACTGCTGGCGCATGTCGCCCGTGGTGACCGCCGCGATGAGCGAGTTGAAGGCCGGCCACGCGACACCGAAGTTGATCCCGAGGAACACGAAGCCGAGGGCGGCCACGAGCGGCGTCGTCGCGAAGGCCAGGATCGTGCAGCCGACCATCTGCGACGTGGTCGCGACCAGCAGCATGCGGCGGGCCCCGATCCGGTCGGTCAGCGCACCGCCGGGTCCGGTCACGGCCAGGGCGACGACCGCGATGAAGGACATGAGCGCCCCGGACAGGTCCAGCGAGAACCCGCGCACCTCGTGGAGGTAGATGATCGTGAAGGGAAGGGTGAGGCCCCGTCCGAGGGTCTGGATCGCGACGGTCGAGAGCAACCACCGTCCCTCCCGGGACAGCTGGGACCAGAAGGTGCTCAGGGAGGCGGAGGAGCTCACGCCGACGATTCTCGTCGCATGCACCGACACCAGGCACGCGACTTTCGGACCTGCTACCGGCCCCGGGCGGTGATCGCGTCGTGGACCGAGAGCGTGCGGCGGGCCGACTCGACGTGCAGGCTCTCGACCATGCGACCGTTGTAGGTCACCACTCCGGCCCCCTGTCCGTCCTCCCAGGCCGCGACCAGCCCGCGGGCGTCCTCGACCGCCTGCTCGCTCGGCGCGAACGCGGCGTTGGCGCCCTCCACCTGCCCCGGGTGGATCAGCGTCTTGCCGTCGAACCCCATCTGGCGGCCCTGCTCGCACTCGGCGAGGAAGCCGTCGGTGTCCTTGACGTCGTTGTAGACCCCGTCGATCACGGCGAGGCCCGCCGCCCGTCCCGCCAGCAGCACGGTGTGCAGGCTGGGCAGGATCGGCGCCCGGCCGGGGACGTGCTCGGCGTACAGCTCCTTGACCAGGTCGTTGGTGCCGAGGACGAAGGCGCCGAGGCGCTCGGACGCCCGGGCGATGGCCAGGGCGTCCAGGATCGCGCCGGGGGTCTCCACCATCGCCCACAGGGCCGTGTGGTCGGGCGCGCCGGCCTTCTCCATGGCGGCGACGAGCTGCCGCACCTCGGCCGCGCTGCCGACCTTGGGCACGACGATCGCGGCCGGACCGGCCTGGCTGGCGGCGACCATGTCGTCGTCGTGCCACTGGGTGCCGATGCCGTTGATGCGGATGGTGACCGTACGCCGGCCGTACTCGCCGCTGGCCGCCGCGGCCGCCGCGGCCTCGCGCGCGGCCGGCTTGGCGTCGGGGGCGACGGCGTCCTCGAGGTCGAGGATCAGGCCGTCGCACGCGATGGTCCTGGCCTTCTCGAGCGCGCGCTCGTTGGAGCTCGGCATGTAGAGGACGGAGCGGAGGGGCGTGAAGTCGGTCATCTCAGGCCTCCCGGCCACGCTGGTCGGGGATCGCGTCGTACCGCGCCTTGAGCTCGGGGTCGATGGCGGCGAGCTCCTCGGCGAGCGCGACCATCACCTGGCACTGCTTGACCGAGGCGTCGTCCTCCATCTTGCCGTCGATCATGACCGCGCCCGTGCCGTCACCCATCGCCGCGATCACGCGGCGGGCGTGGGTCACGTCCTCGACGCTCGGGGAGAAGACCTTGTTGGCGATCGTGATCTGCACCGGGTGCAGCGACCACGCGCCGACGCAGCCGAGGAGGAACGCGTTGCGGAACTGGTCCTCGCACGCGACGGTGTCCAAGATGTCCCCGAACGGCCCGTAGTAGGGGTAGATCCCGTGCATGGCGCAGGCGTCGACCATGCGCGCGATCGTGTAGTGCCACAGGTCCTGCTGGTAGGTCGCCCGCTCGGCGTCGTACTGCGTCTCGCCGTCGACCTTCGGCGCGTCCTGCCGGACGAGGTAGCCGGGATGGCCG
>DASPHN010000128.1:0-27012 GCA_035629655.1 Saccharimonadales bacterium (SeqCode)
CCTGTCGACGCGGCGTCGTCACCGGGCTCCGGCTCCGGGATCGGCGGCTCGACGCCGTCGGGGATCGGTCCCGCCGTCGCTGCCGGCCCGCCGGACACTTCCGTGTCCTCGGCCTCTGCCGCGGCCCGCCGTCGGCGAGCCCGTGCCTGGTACTCCGGGCCGTGCTTGCGCGGGTCGGCGTATTCCTTGGGGTTCAGCGTCCAGTACGTGCCAGACGTCGTCCCGTACCACGACGCCCCACCCCAGTCGGGCTCGAACGGCTCGGCATCGGCCCCGTCATAGGAGGTCGAGCCGAGGGTCGCCTTGTTCGGCGGTCGCGGCGGCCGGCTCGAGCGGCTCGCGGTCCCGTGGGGCGCGGATCCCTGGCCGCGTCTCCGGCTCGTGCTGCCGGGGGGCACGCCCGCGCTCCCGGCAGCTCCCGTGCCCGCGTTCCCGGCGCCGCTGCTGCCCGCCGACGTGTCCGCGGCACCCCCGGACGGTGGGGTCGTCCGCTGGCGCCGCGTCCGCCCGCCATAGGCTCGATGGGTCGCCCCCGCCCGGGATGGGTCCGCCTCCCACGGGCGTCGTGGGGCGCCGCCGCGACTGTCGCCACCCGGTCCGGACGACGCACGGGGGCCACCCGCGACGATCCGGTCGTACGCCTCCTGGATCGCCAGGAATCGGGGCAGCGCGTCGGGACCGGCCGCGTCGGGGTGATTGGCCTTCGCCAGCCGTCGGTAGGCGCGCTTCACCTGCTCGAGGGAGGCGTCCCGCGGCAACCCGAGGGTGCGGTATGGATCGGTGTCGAAGGCCATGGGTCGGACGCTCGCTCCAGCGATCGATCCGTGCAGCCGGCCAGCAGGCCGGGCCGACGGACGTCAGCCGATCAGCTCGCCCACCGGCGCCAGCTCGAACTCGGCCACGGCCGTCGCCCCGACCCGCCCGTGCGGGTCCAGGATCACCGGGCTGTGGTAGCGCGCAAGGACACGGAGCGCCTGGCCGTCGAGCACGCCCGCCTGGCGTAGCGCCTCGACAGAGGCGGCCCACGTCCCGCGGTCGTACCCATCCCCATCTTCGATCTTGACCGCGAGTCCGGATGCCGCCCCGTTCGCCGACCCGGGCCGCGCGCCCGCCAGGATCGAGATGCCGCGCAGCGCCTCCATCCCGGCCTTGCTGATGACCCGCCCCGGCACGGCCTTCATGAGCGACGTATCGAGGCGGTCGTGGCGGCCGCCGATCATCTCTGGGTTGGCGAGCATCGCGTCGCGGACGATGGTGAGGGCCGGCGCGATCTCGCTGCGACGGTCGCCGGCCGGGACCGCGGACGGGTCGGCGAGCATCGCGTACGCCTGGGCCACCTCGCGCAGCCGGAACGCGTAGGTCTCGACGCCGCAGCCATCGAGCGCGGTCCGGAGCTTCTCCGGGGTCGTCCCGTAGGCGCGCGCCACGGCCGATCGATACGCCACCTGCGACGGGTGCTCGGGCCGCCAGTAGGTCTCGAGGTCCCAGTCGTGCAGCCGCGCCAGCAAGAGCGACACGGCGTGCTGGCCGGAGCACATGTGGCGGATCGGCCCCGGCTTCTCGCCGTCGCGGGCGAGCCGCGCCGCGGTCAGTGCGTCCAGAGGCATGCCATCGTTCCCGCACGCCAGCAGCGTCTGGCTGACGCCGGCCCGACGGAAGACCGACTGGAGGGTCCGGACGTGGCTGTCCTCGCCGCTGTGCGAGGAGGCCATCATCGCGATCTCGGGGGGCTCGAGCTCGAACGCCTCGATGCCGCCGGCTTCGATCAACGCGACCGCCCCGAACGGCTTGACCGTCGAGCGCAGGGTGACGATGCGGTCGGCGTCACCGAGCTGGCGGATGAGTCGGCCGTCGACGTCGGTCTCGACGATGTCGCCCCGGTGGACGCTCTCCTCGATGCCGTTGCGTACCTGCCGGACGAGGATCGGGGTGTCGGCCCGGCCGCGGGCACGGGATCGGGTCTGCCCGGGCCGTGACGATCGGCGGTCGGCGGTCGGGCTCACGTCGGCGAGGATACCGCGCGTCGCGCGTGCCGGCGTCCGGTGATTCGTATACTGCTGTATGCCGTCTTCCGGAGCCGATCTCGCCGTCCGAGCGACCCGCATCCTGACCACGGCAGGGTGGCGGGCCGGGACGATCGTGGCGAGGGCGGGGCGGGTCGTCGACGTGCTGCCCGAAGGCGCCCCGCCGCCCGTCGACCTCGACATGATCGATGCCGGCAAGCGCGTGGTCCTGCCGGGGCTCGTGGACACGCACGCCCACTTCCGGGACCCGGGCTTCACCGACAAGGAGGACTGGCACACCGGCAGCCGGGCTGCGGCGCTCGGCGGGGTCACGTTCGTCGCCGACATGCCCAACGTGGAGCCGCCGCCGACCACGCTCGAGCGCTTCCTCGCCCATCGCGACAATGCCGCCGGCAAGTCGATCATCGATTTCGGGCACAACGTGAGCGGGACCATCCCCGAGGAGATCCCCCGCCTGGCCGAGGCCGGCGTGCTCGCGTTCAAGGTCTTCATGATGCGCGACATCGGGCGGTCGTATCCCCACATGCCGGGCATCGCGGTCGAGGACCACGCCGACCTCTACCGGATCTGCGAAGCGATCGCCGCGACCGGCCGGGTCCTCATGGTCCACGCCCATGACGGTGCGCTGGCGGAGCTGCTCGCGGCGCGCCGGATCGAGCGCGACGGGCGGGATCCCCGCGCCTACGCCCGGGCGTACCGCGATGGCGACGGGGTGGTCATCGACAGCGGCATCGCGACGATCCTTGCGATCCAGCGCGCGACCGGCGTGCGGCTGCACATCCTCCACGTGAACACGATCGGCGGCCTCGCCATGATCCGGGCGGCGAAGGCCGACGGGCGACCCGTGACGGCCGAGACGAACCCGTTCCACCACTTCGTCGTCAACGACTGGGCCACGATCGAGCGAGATGGTCCGCTCGCCCTCGGGCAATGGGTGCCGGAGGAGCATGCCGCCGCGACGTGGGACGCGCTCCTCGATGGCACGATCGATGTCATCGCCTCGGACCACACGCCCCATACGCTGGCCGAGAAGCAGAGCGGCTGGACCGACATGTTCGCGACGCCCGGTGGCAGCCCCACGATCCAGCACGGCCTCGCCCTGTTCCTCGATGCCGTGCATCACGGTCGGATCCCCCTCGAGCGCGTGGTCGAGGCGTGGTCGACCCGGCCCGCCGAACTGTTCGGCCTCGCCCCGCGGAAGGGCTCGATCGCGGTCGGCGCCGACGCCGACCTGGTCCTCGTCGACCTCGACGAGCCCTACACGATCCGCAACGAGGACGTCGCGTCCAAGTGCGGCTGGACGGTGCTCGACGGTCGCACGGTCATCGGCCGGCCGGTCACGACGATCTCGAGGGGACGGATCGTCGCCGACCGGGGCGTCGTCCTGGCCGACCCGGGTTCAGGTCGGTTCGTCGGGACCTGAGACGAACGCCGCGATCGCTTCGGCGACCACATCGGGGGCGTCGGTGTGGAGGAAGTGCGTGCCGTCCACGTCCTGGACTCGAGCGCCCGCGATGAGCTCGCCGTAACGACGCTTGTCCGACTGTCGTTCGGACGTCTGACGGGTCGCGATGAGGAGCAGCGTCGGCACGTGGATTCGCTCGAGCGCTGCCGCCGCGCCCGGGCCGTCCTGGCGCGCCGCGCGGAGCCCGGCCAGGGCCTCCCGAGGCAGCTTGCCGACGAGCCGGCCATCCTGGGATCGGACGAACCCGAAGAGGAACGACCGCTCACGTGTCGGCGACCAGACCGCCTCGGCATCCTTGGCCTTCGCCCAGGCGAGGGCCGCCGCCTCATCCGTGAAGGGGCCGAGGCCGCCTTCGACCCAGGCGAAGAAGCGGTCTTCATCCGCTGGCGACCCGAACCCCAGCCTGGCCGGGTCCACGAGGACGAGGCGATCGATCCGCTCGGGCTCGCTCGCCGCGATCCAGGACGCCAGCCAGCCGCCACGCGAGTGCCCGACGAGCACGATCGGCCCGCCCCCGAGCGCATCGTGGACGGCGGCCACATCGGACGCGAAGGTCTCCCGCTCGTAGCCCCTCGCCGGATGGTCCGTGTCGCCGCCGTCGCGCTGGTCGATGGCGATGACCCGATGGCCCGGCAGCGCGATCCGCAGTCGGTCGGCGACATCCGCCCAGACCCAGGCGTTGCCCCCGACGCCGTGCAGGAGAAGGATCACGGGGCCGTCGGGCGGACCGCCCCAGTCGAGGCCGTGGACCCGGATACCGGCGCCCTGGAACCAGCGATCGGTCGGTGCGGGCACGCCACGGATGCTAGCCGGTCGGCCGGTGCGCCTGCGCTACGGCTTCTTGATCGAGAGGTCCGAGCCGACCTTCGAGAACGTCAGGTCCAGCTCGATGAGGAGCTGCTGGAGCTGGCCCGAACCGCCGACCCGAGCCTGCCCATCGAGTTCCCAGGTGCCGGCGGCGGGCTTGCCCGCGTCATCGATGAGGAGCTCGAGGGTCGTTCGTCGGATGCGTTCCTGGGAGATCACGAGCGGGATGCCCGAAGGGTCGATGAGGCGCGCTTCCGGGATCGAGATCCGATGCACGGTCTTGCCCTTCCGCTCTTCCGTGCCGAGGTAGGCCACGTCGCGAACCGTCTCGATGGCATGGAACGGGACGTTCGTGTCGGCCTCGCGGTAGCCCGTCAGGGTCACCCACTTGCTGCCGCCGATCTTGGCGTAGGCCTTGCCCTTGACCGCGCGCACCTGCATCCGGATCTTCCCCAGACCGACATCCTTGCCGGACTCGTACGTGAACGACGAGGCGAAGTCCTTGCCCTCGACATCCATCCTGCCCGCGATCTTGAGCACGGTGATGGAGAGCGCGGTGCGGCCCTTGAACGACATCCGATAGCTCATGTCGCCGGACGCCACGTCCTCGACGAACGCCGCGATGGCCGCATCCTGGGGGGCGGCATCGACGGCGCCTTGCGATGGGACGACGGAGGTCGGAGCCCCGCCCGATGGCAGGGCCGTAGGCCCGGGATCGAGTGAGGCGAGACCCTGCAAGGCGCCGAGGGAGCCGCCGCCGCAGCCCGCGGCCACCAGCGCCGCGAGGAGGCTGGCGACGATCAGGCGCACGAGCGGACGAGGGGCGGCCGGACGGTCGGACATGGGCGGGTGGCGCTCCGGTCGCTCGCGAGTGACGGTGGGTGGGCGAGCGGCGCCAATGCTAGCAGCGGGTCGTGAGCAGTCCGTGGGACGGAGGTCGTGGGCGACGATGGGACCCGGGTGCGTCCCTCGTGGCAGCCTCAGGCGTGCCCGACCTCCTCGAGTCGGCGCCGGTCGGCGGTCTCGAGCTGGAAGGTCGAGTGCTCGATGTCGAAGTCGCCCGCGAGACAGCGGCACAGCTCGTCGAGCACGGCGGGCGGATCGGCATCCGGCTCGATGACGACGTGGGCGGACACGACGTTGAGCCCCGAGGTGATCGTCCAGGCGTGGAGGTCGTGCACGTCGGCCACGCCACGAGCATCGAGGATGTGGGCCCGGATGTCGTCGAGCTTGATGCCTTTCGGGGCGGCCTCGAGCAGGATGTCGATCGCCTCCCGCAACAGCCGCCATGTCCGCGGCATGATGAGCAGGCCGATCGCGATCGAGGCGATGGCGTCGGCCGGTGTCCAGCCGGTCAGCGCGATGACGATGGCGGCGGCGACGACGGCGAGGCTGCCGAGCAGGTCGCCCATCAGCTCGAGGTACGCCCCGCGCATGTTCAGGCTCGTCCGCTGGGCATCGTGGAGGACCCACATCCCGACCGCATTCGCGGCGGCACCGATGAGCGCGATCGCGAGCATCGCCCCACTCGCGATCTCGGGCGTGGTCTGCAGTCGCCGCCAGGCCTCGACCAGCACGAAGGCGGCGATGCCCAGGAGGAGCATCGCGTTGACGACCGCGGCGAGGATCTCGAGCCGCAGGTAGCCGAACGTCCGGTCGCTGTGCGCCGGCCGGCCCGCGAACCAGATGGCCCCGAGCGCGAGCCCGATCCCAACGACGTCCGTGAACATGTGCCCGGCGTCGGCGAGGAGGGCGAGACTGTTGGTCCAGAGCGCCCCGGCCAGCTCGAGCACGAGGACCGCCAGGGTGAGCGCGAAGACCGCGGCCAGGCGGTTCCGGTTCGCGCGGGCGGCGGTCATGCGGCCATTGTGGGCGATGCCTGCACGCGGCGGCTGGGCCCACGTGTCCCGCGGCGTTTGACGGAATCGGCCTCGGAGGCGATGGTGGGTGCACAGGTCGCCGGCACCGGGCTCGCAGCTCGTCGGTCCGAAGTGCGCGACCGGATCGGATCCTCCCATGGCCAGAACGTCCTTCGCCTCGCCCGAGGCGACCATCGTCGTCAGCAGCGACGGCTATTTCGACGTCTATCCCGCGACCGCGCGGACCGACGGTGACAAGCCGGCCTACCGCGGCGTCCTCGCCGAGCTCGGCGCCGGCATCCGCGGCGGCGACGACCGCCTCGCCGTTCGCCCCGGTTCCACGGCTCTCGCCGAAGCCGTGACCGCCTGGTCCGACGCGAACGGTGCCGCCGCGGTGCGCGGCGATCTGGGCCGCGGGCGCGACGGGAACCAGTCCGCCGCCTAGCGTCCGTCCGACACTGCGAGCGTCACGGCGAGCCCGAACGCCGGGAACAGCTCCGGGCCGAACGTCGTGATCTCGGCGATCCTGCCGTCGACGATGCGCAGGACGTCGAACTTGAACGCGCGATAGACCGTGTCCCCTGGCTGGCGCAGGTAGCTCGCCGCGGTCGGCATCCGATTCGCGCTGGTCGCGATCAGCCGCCAGTCGCCCTCCCGAAGTGCACCTTCCATCAGCGGGCCGATGGCCGCGATGCCCTCGAAGAAGAACGGGTTCGGAGGCATCGTGACCCGGAGGTCCTCCGAGGCGATCGCGATCGCCTCGGCGGCGTCGCCGCGCTCGTGGGCGGCGATGAATCGCTCGAGCAGCTGTCGCTCGTCATCCGAGACCGGGCCGGTGGTCCAGTCGGCGCGTCGCTCCGGCAGGTTGACGCTCATCGTGGCGCGGGCCCGCTGCAACGCGCTGTTCGCGGCCGGGACGGAGGTCTCGAGGAGGGCGGCCGTCTCGATCGCCGGCCAACCCAGGACGTCGCGGGCGATGAGCGCCGCACGTTGGCGAGGGGGCAGGAGCTGGAGCGCGACGAGGAAGGTGAGCTCGATCGTCTCCCGCTCGACGACCACCGCATCGGGCTCCTGGTCCCGCGGCGCCACCTCGTCGAGGAGCGTGTCCGGGTAGGGCTGCAGCCAGGCCACCTCGGCGAACGTGTGGATCGAGGTCAGCCGGCGCGAGGTGCGCCGGAGCAGGTCGAGGCACACGTTCGTGGCGATCCGGTACAGCCAGGCTCGGAAGGCGTTGCCATCGAATCGGGAACGACTTCGCCACGCCCTCAGGAACGTCTCCTGCACCGCATCCTCGGCCTCGTCGAATGAAGCAAGCATGCGGTAGCAATGGACGTGCAGCTCGCGCCGGTAGCGCTCGGTGAGGCCCGCGAAGGCGGTGTCGTCACCGGCCATCGCGGACGCCACGAGTTCGGTCACGAGACGGGCGCCGACCGCTTCTCCTGGACCAGCCAGGTGTTGCCGTCGGGATCGGCGAAGCTGACGAAGGTCCCATAGCTGCGGCGCTCGGGATCGAGGCCCTGGGTCTGGCCCTCGGCGCCGAAGTGGAAGGGCTCGCTGGCGTCGATGCCACGCCCGACGAGCTCGGCTCGGGCGACCTCGATGTCGGTCACGCACAGGTGCAGGCCGTGCAGCGTGCCTGGATCCATCCGGTCCTCCTTGAGCAGCGCGATCGCGCAGCCGGAGCCGGGCGGGTTCAGCTGCACGACCCGGAAATCCTCACCGGCAGAGTGGTCGGCGATCACCTCGAAGCCGACCTGGCCTTCGTAGAACGCCTTGGCGCGATCGATGTCTTCGACGGGGACGACGATGAGCTCGAGTGTCCAGTCCACGACGGTCTCCCTGGTGTGGCCGGCCTCACTGGCCGATCCTCTACCGCATGTAACGTCGGACGTGGCGACGACTCATCGGTCGAGCGATGACGAGCCGATCCACGACGCGCGAACGCCGGGTGCCCAAGGATGGGGCACCCGGCGTCGAGCCGTGGCGCGGCCGGTGGCGGCGACATCGCGACCGCCGGTCGCGGGTCGATCAGCCCTCGGCGAGGACCGTCGCGAGGCGGTCCCAGGTCTGGATGGCGCCCGGGACCATGCCCGTCGCGAGGGCCCCCTCGAGCGCCTCGAGCGAACCCATCTCACCGACGGAACGAACGCGGGTCTTGCCGTCGACCTCCTCGAAGGTGAACGTCTCGGGCCCGCCCTGGGCGCCGAGGCCCGGGACGTCGAACATGAAGGTCCAGCGGATCCGATCCGTCGGCGAGACCTCGAGGTACTCGCCGAAGAAGGCGACGTCGTCTCGGTCCGGGGCGCTGCTGATGTAGCGCCATGCACCGCCCTGGCGGACGTCCATCTCGACCACGGTCGTCGTCGTGCCGTTGGGTCCCCACCAGCGGGGCACGATCTCGGGATCGGTGAAGGCCGTCCAGACCTGCTGGATCGGGGCGTCGAAGGTGCGCTCGAAGACGAGATCGCTGCCCTCCGAATAGATGGTGGTGGTGTCGGTGCTACCTCGGTCGATCCGTGTCGCGGTCATCGTCGTCTCCATCGTGCTGCTCCTGCTGCTCATTGACTTCGCGGAGATACGCGTCCAGCCGTTCGAAGCTCTCCTCCCAATGGCCGCGGTACTGGCTCACCCAGTCCGAGACCTCCCGCAGCGGTCCGGCGCGAAGCCGGCGTGGTCGCCACTGCGCCTGCCGGCCCTGCTCGATGAGGCCGGCCCGCTCCAGCACCCGGAGGTGCTTCGAGATCGCGGGTTGGGTCATGTCGAAGGGCTCGGCCAGGTCCTTGACCGACGCCTCGCCTTCCGCGAGCCGAGCCAGGATGGCGCGACGCGTCGGATCGGCGAGGGCGGCGAAGGTGATGCTGAGGGGGTCGCTGGTCGGCATGGACATTACCTAGTGGTTATATAACCTGTGGGTACTGTACCAGCCGCTGAAGTGTTGTCAAGCCCCTGTGCGACGTTCGCTGCCTCGATCGCCCTCGCAGTCCACGCGCCCCGTGCCACTATTGGTCATGAGCGCGACGGCAGGCGGTCCAGCGCACGTGGCCCGCATCGATGACTCCACCATCGCCACCGTGCCCATGATCGACGGACACATCGCTCAGCACGCCGCAGGGAGGACCCATGAGGAGCCGCATCTGGAGACGACGGGACTGATGGTGGACACGGCACCTACCGCGGACCACCCGACGCGGGACGAGCCTGAGGCGATCTTCGTCGTCGGGGTGAGTCGCAGCGGGACGAGCCTCTTGCGCGCCGTGCTCGAGTCCCACTCGCGCGTCGCGATCGCGCCCGAGAGCCACTACCTGACCCACCTGCTCCCGATCGAGAGTGCGGTCCATCGCTTCCGGCGCGTCGGACCCCCGACCGACGACGATGCGGTCCGACGGGTCGCTGCCCTCATCTACTCTCCACTGTTCCAGCGCGGCTCGCGCCTGCGCGAGTCGAGCCCGTTCTGGCGCTGGCTGGGGAAGCATGTGGGGCAGCCCGAGCTCGAAGACGCCCTGCTCCAGGCGGAGCGAACGGAGCGCGGGCTCTTTCGGGCCCTGCTCGGCCTCTACGCGATGCGGCGTGGGAAGGCGATCATCGGCGAGAAGACGCCCGCTCACGTGAACAGCGTCGATACGCTCATCGAATGGTTCCCGCGAGGTCGCGTGGTCCACATCGTGCGCGATCCCCGTGGGGTCTTCGTGTCCGAGCTCCGACGGCGCACGGCCAAGGCCACCACGCTGCCATATCGCTGGCTGGTCAGGGCGCCACGGCTCCTTGAAGGGTTCATCCTCGTCGAGACGGCGTGGGCATGGGCCACCGCGGTGTCACGCCATCGCGCCTACGCACGAACCTATGCGGACGAGTATCACCTGGTCCGCTTCGAGGACCTGGTGAACCAGCCGGAAGGCACCATCG
This sequence comes from Saccharimonadales bacterium (SeqCode), assembly GCA_035629655.1. Taxonomy (GTDB): domain Bacteria; phylum Chloroflexota; class Limnocylindria; order Limnocylindrales; family CSP1-4; genus SPCO01. Next base: position 10,059 of record DASPHN010000128.1, read on the forward strand.
CGAGCCTGTGTGCATTCCTGTGCCTCAGCGTCGAGCCAGCGATGCTCGAGCAGAAGGTGGTCTCCCGAGGCACCCGCCTCGGCCAGTCGGGCTTCGATGCCGAAGCCGCGGACCGATGGCGGGAGAGCATCGGTCCGCGCCAGAAGCGCATCCTCGAGGTCCTCCTCGGACGCCGCCTCCGCCAGCTGGGGTATCCGCGCACCTGACCCGTGGCGAGCGACCGGCGCATGAAGCGACACATCGCCCGCCGGTGGCAACGCTTGCAATGCGTGCGAGACGCCAACGGGAGCGGCGCGAACATCGAGCGCCGCGTGGCGCCATACAGTCCTGTCGTGAAGCTGGGTGCGCCCACCCCGCGAACCACCTGAGACCGACGTCGACGGATCCTGATGTCAAGCAACCGTCCAGACCGACGCATCCACGGAGCAGAGCGCGGGCTCAAACGCTTGGAGGGGTTCAGCGACGCGGTGTTCGCGATCGCGTTGACGCTGCTGATCGTCGAGATCAAGGTCCCCGGATCCCCGGAGGGCCCCCAGGGGTACAGCGACCTGGTACAGGCCATGGCGGAGCAGTGGCGCGAACATCTCGCGCTGATCCTCTGCTATGTCGTGATCGGCGCGTACTGGCTGCAACACCACTACTCGGGCCGCATCTATGCGAGGACCGATCACTGGTTCGGCGCGATCAACCTCGTATTCCTGCTGGCCATCGTCGTCATTCCCTATCCGATCCGCGTCTGGTGCTTCCACCTCGGGACGTCGTTCGAGCCCGTCGCGTCGGTGACACTGGTGATCGGCCTCGCTCTGACGGCATGCACCTGGATGGCCAAGTGGTTCTACGGGATGCCGGGCCGGCGGATGATGGACGAACGGCTCGCACCGGACTTTCTTCAGCAGATGACCCGCCGCTACGGCACTGCGACCCTGATCCAGATCGCGGCCGTGCCGGTGGCGATCGTGGCGCCGCCCCTCGGTGTGGCCATGGCGCTGGCGTGCGTCGCCTTCTTCGTGCTGCCGCAGCCCAGGCCGCGCTACATGCCCGGAGAGGAACCGACCAAGGCCGAGGATTCGAGTGACTAGCTCGGAGTGACGCGCACGGCCCAACCGGGCGAAGCCGGGCGGAAACCCTCATCCAGCGCGGGTCGCGACACGACGCGCCTTCACGACCCGCGTGGTCGCGAGGTTCAGGCGGTTCGGCGACGCGACGGTCCAGGGGACCACGAGAACGGACAGATCGGCTCCGGTCCCACGCTCAGCCTCGTTGCGCCTCGTTCACGACCGAACGGTCCGAAGGGACCGGCTACAGCGGAGGCACCGCCGCCCGGCCGTGGCTCCAGTCAGCGCGCACGCCGGTAGTGCATGGCGACCGCGCCGTTGCGGAGCGGCTTCGTCGAAACCAGCTCGAGCCGTCGCGTGCTCGGCAGCCCGCCCTGGTACAGGGTCGGCCCATGGCCGGCGATCATGGGATGGACGAGGAACTGGTACTCGTCGATCAGATCCAGCCGGTCCAGCTCGGTCGCAAGCTTGCCGCTACCGAGGAGCACGCCGGCCGGGGTCGCGTCCTTGAGCTTCTGGACGCCGGTGCGCAGATCGCCGGCGATGTGGTGGGTGTTGGTCCACGGGAAGTCCGTTCGAGTCGACGACACCACGTACTTCGGCTTGGCCTCCAGCTTGATCGCCCACTCGCGCAGCGCCGGCGGCGCCTCCTCGTCGCCGCGGGCGACCGCCGGCCAGTAGCTCTCCAGCATCTCGTAGGTGACGCGCCCCCACAGCATCGCTCCGCGCTCGTCCATGAGGCGCGTGAAGAAGGCGTGTGTCTCGTCGTCGGCGATCCCCTCCTGATGGTCGACGCAGCCGTCCAGAGTGACGTTGAAGCTGAAGGTCAAGAGTCCCATGCGCCGAGTCTATGCGACGGTGAGAAGGCTCTCGACGACCCGCTTGCCCGCGAGCCGGGCACGATCAGCTCTCGCGACCGATGAGCTGGTGTCAGTCGGTGTGGCCGGTCCCGAACTGGCGATCGCCGGCGTCACCGAGGCCGGGCATGATGTAGCCCTTCTCGTTGAGGCCGCGGTCGAGCGCCGCGCAGTGGATCTCGACGTCCGGGTGGGCCTGCTGCACGGTGGCGACGCCTTCCGGGGCCGCGATCAGGTTGATGAGCTTGATGCGCACCGGCTGCACGGCGCCCCAGCGCTTGAGGACATCGATCGCGGCGGTCGCACTGCCGCCGGTCGCGAGCATGGGATCGAGGATGAGGCACAGGTCGACGCTGGCCGAGTCCGGCAGCTTGTTGTAGTACTCGACCGGACGGAGGGTTCGCTCGTCGCGGAACAGCCCAAGGTGCCAGACCTGAGCGGTGGGCATGAGCTCGAGCATCGCGTCGACCATGCCGAGCCCTGCACGCAGGATCGGGACGAGGCCGATGCGTTCGCCGAGCTCCTGCGCCTCCATCTCCTCCATCGGGGTCCTGATCTGCAGGGGCGTCGTCTTCGCATCCTGGAGGGCCTCGTACCCGAGCAGCCAGCTCAGCTCGCGCACGACCTCACGGAACTTCTTCGGCTCGGTCTCCACGTCCCGCAGGACGCCGAGCTTGTGCAGGACGGCCGGGTGCTGCGAGACGTGCAGGGTGGCGGGCTCGGTCACGACGCGATGGTACCGCGCGCCGGACCAGCGGCAGGGGTGCTGGGGACGTCCGGGTGCAGCACGGCCAGCGGTCGCCGCGTCTAACGCCCACCGAGTGAGCGTTAGGCGACTGGGCGCCGCCGGATCGGCGGTGCTCGCGCCTCCGATGCGCGTCTACTGCGTCGCCAGGCGGGCGTTAGACGCGAATGGGCCGATCGCCGCTGCTCCGCTCCGCCTAGTGCTCAGGTGGCGGGCGTTCGACGCGCAGCCGGTTCCTTGAGGGCAGCGACCCCGGCCCAGGCATCAGGAACGGCCGGCACCCTCGCGGGCACCGGCCGTCCGTTCGCGACGTGATGGAGCTGGAAGTCAGTTGCCGCCCGGCGTGACCTCGACCGTGCCCTTCGCGAACGACGTGCCCGTCGTGTCCGCATCGGCGAGGGCCGCCAGCGCGGCCTCGGCGAGATCGGTCCGATAGGCATCGGCCGGTGGCGCGGCCTTGAGGATGCCGGCGCCAAGCGACACGTCGACGGTCTGCTGCCACTCCGCCGGATCCATGATGCCGATGCCGTTTGGCGACGGCCAGATCAGCGGGTTGATCTCGTTCATCATCCAGGCCTGGTGGCCGGCCGGTAGCTGCGAGCCGGCGTCCACCGTGTACTGGATGCAGTCGTTCGGGTTGTCACGGCAGTAGATCCAGCCCTGGAACGCGGCCTTGAGGAAGTTCGTCGCGACCTCCTCGTTGCCGGGCTCGGCCAGCCATGCGGCCCGGACGAACAACGCGTCCTGGAGCATCGCGGTGCCCTCGTCGTTCCAGTTGATGACGTTCAGGTCGGTCGGCTGATACAGCTCGCCGGTCTCGGGGTTCGTCGCCTCGAGGACCTGGGCGTACTCGTTGTAGATCATCGCTTCGGCGACGTCGATCTGCTTCGACAGGAGCAGCGTCATGTCGAACGGCTGGATGACCTTCTCGTAGTCGGTGCCCTGTTCCAGGCCGGCTTTCTGGGCGCCCGCCGTGACCTCGTACTCGTTCCCGAAGTCCCAGACGCCGACCTTCTTGCCGGCGAAGTCGGCCGGCTTCGTGATGTTCGACTCCTTCCAGGACACCGACAGGGTGCCGGAGCGCTGGAAGATCTGAGCGATGTTGACGAGGTCCGACCCCTGCTCGCGGGCCTCGAGGACCTTGGGGACCCACGAGATCGTGAACTCGGGTCCATCGGGCGCCGAGCCGACCTGCTGCGGGACGACGGTCGGGCCGCCGTCGAGGAACTCGACGTCGAGACCGGCGGCCTCGAAGTAGCCCTGCGCGTCAGCCGCGAAGTAGCCGGCGAACTGGGCCTGCGGCGTCCATTGGAGCTGCAGCTTGACGGGCGTGAGCTCGGCCGCCGGGCTAGCCGCTCCCGATGGGGCGGCCGCACTCCCCGCGGCTGACGGGGCCGCCGCCGAGGCGGCCGCCGACGGTGCGGCGCTCCCCGCACCCCCGCTCGAACAGGCCGCGAACAGGAAGCTGGCCGACGCGGCCAGGGCCAGGATCGTCCTGGTTCGTTGCATCTTTCCTCCTCCAAACCTCCGGTCCCTCGCGGGCCGGATGCACCACCGGGTTACGGGGTCCCTCCTCGGACCGACGCGTGCCACGGGATGAAGAACCGCTCCAGCACGACGATGGCCAAGTAGAACACGATGCCGGTCGCCGCCGCCAGCAGGATGGCCGCCCAGGTGACATCGAATCGCAGCGAGCTGGCGCTCTGGACGATGATCCGGCCGAGGACGAGCGACGAACCGCCGAAGTACTCACCGACGATCGCACCGATGAGGCTGAGCGTCGTGGCGATCTTCATCGCCGTGAAGAAGTACGGCAGGGCGTTCGGGATGCGGACCTTGCGCAGGACCGTCCCGTCGGACGCGGCGTACGAGCGCATCAGCTCGAGGGCGGAGGCGTCCACGGAGACGAGCCCCTTGGTGACATTGGCCATGACCGGGAAGAAGACGAGCACGGCGGCCATCATCATCTTGGAGAGCGGGCTGAGCGCCCCGAACCAGTTGTTGAGGAGGGGCGCGAAGGCGACGATCGGGATCGCGTTCGCTGCGATCGCGATCGGCAGGAGGATGTGGCGGGCGGCGACCCAGCGGGCCGTCGCGAAGGCCGCGAGCACGCCGACCACCGTCCCGATCAGCAACCCGCCGAGCGCCTCGAAGACCGTCGCGCCCCAGGACGGCAGGAGCGCGAAGCGGCCCCCGCCCCAGTTCTCGGTCAGGGCGGCCACGATCGCCGACGGCCGGGGCAGGATGAACGCCTTCAGGTCGAGCCAGCCGACGATCAGCTCCCAGACCACGATGCCGCCGATGAACACGACGATGGCGGGCAGGTACCCGGACGCCCGACGCGCATAGCGGCTGGCCGGGCTGGACCAGCCGGGCCCCTGTGGCGCGCGGGTGGCCGACCCGGCCTCGACCGTCATCCGACCGCACCCTCGGCTGAGGTCCGGCGCGCCGAGGCGGCTGCCTCGGCCGCCGCTGTCCCATCGGCGTCGGCCCCGCGGTCTCGCTGGCGGAGCGCTTCCCGGACCTCGGTCACGAGCTCGAAGTAGCGCTCGCTCTCGCGGGTCTCCTCCGTCCGCGGCCGGGGCAGGTCGATGTCGATGACCGTGGTGATGCGTCCCGGGCGGGCACTCATCACGACGACCCGCGATGACAGGAACACGGCCTCGGGGATCGAGTGCGTGACGAACACCGCCGTCGTGCCGGTCTGCTGCCAGATGCGCTGGACCTCGGCATTCATCCGCTCGCGAGTCATCTCATCGAGCGCGCCGAACGGCTCGTCCATGAGCAGGATCGCGGGTTCGAAGGCGAGTGCGCGGGCGATCGCGACGCGCTGCTGCATCCCGCCCGAGAGCTGCCACGGGTAGTGATGGACGAACTCCCCGAGCTCGACGAGATCGAGCATCTGCCGGGCACGGACCTCGCGCGCTGACGCGCCCATGCCCTGGATCTCAAGCGGCAGCTTGACGTTGTCCTCCACCGTTCGCCAGTCGAACAGGACGGGCGCCTGGAAGACCATCCCGTAGTCGCGGTCCAGCCGGGCCTGCGCCGCGGGCTTGCCGTTGACCACGACCTCGCCGGCCGACGGGGCGATGAGGTCACCGATGACCCGCAGGAGCGTCGACTTCCCGCAGCCCGACGGCCCGATCAGCGACAGGAACTCGCCACGCTCGATATCGAGGTCGATGGCCTGGAGCGCCACGGTCGGTTCCCCGTCGCGCCGCTCGAACGTCTTGTCGATGCCGTGCAGTCGCACGACCGGGCCCGTGTCGCTGGAGGTGGCGTGGCTCATCGTGTCGACCGACTCCGATCTAGTCGCTGTCCGGCCGCGACCGGCCCCGAAGGACGACGATCTCGACGACCCGGATGCAGGCGAAGAAGACGATGCCCAACAGGGCCGCCGCGATGATGGCAGCCCACAGCTTCTCCGGTCCGGTGATGTAGTACTGGTTGAAGGTCGTGATGACCCGGCCGAGCCCTTCCTGGATGCCGCCGGTGTCCTCGCCGATGATCGCCCCGACGATGCTCGCCGTGGCGGCGATCTTCAGGGCCGTGAACAGGAACGGCAGCGAGGCCGGGAACCGCAGCTTCCAGTAGATGTCGGACCGCGTGGCGGCATACGAGCGCATCAGCTCGAGCGAGCGCGGGTCGAACGATCGCAGACCGCGGATCATCGCGATCGTGACGGGGAAGAACGTCAGGTACGTCGCGATGAGCACCACCGAGAAGACGCCCTGGCCCAGCGCGAAGACGATCATCGGGGCGAGCGCGATGATGGGGATCGTCTGGCTGGCGATGACGTAGGGGACGAACGCCCGCTCCAGGAGCCGGGAGTGGACGAAGATCGTGGCCAGGACCAACCCAAGCCCGGCGCCGAGGAGGAACCCGATGGCGGCCTCGCGCCAGGTGTAGAGCGAGGCCCCGAGCAGATACTCGGCCAGGTTCGTCTCGCTGTTGCGCTGGAAGGGTTGGGCGAACGCGTAGACGATCGTCCAGACGTGGGGCAGGTTGAGGTCGTTGGCGAAGTCCCAGCGGAACGGTGGGTTCCACAGGACCGGTGCTCCCGGCTGCGCACCCAGCTCACGCCAGGGCACGCCGCCCAGGAACTTCGCGCCCTCCCAGACCAGGAAGACGACCGCGACGAACGCCAGCCCCAGGAGGGCGGGCCGGAGGCGCGACCGCGAGCCCGAGCGGACGCCCGTGCCGACGCGCCGCGAGCCGACCGCCGCCGCCGTCATCGCCTCAGCCGACGACGGCCTGGTCGGCGATGTCGAGGGCGCCGTCGATGATCTCGATCCCGTGGGCCAGCTCGTCTTCGGTGATGCACAGCGGCGGGTTGGTGTGGATCGAGTTGTTGGCGAGCATCGTGTACAGCCCGTGGTCGCGGAAGTACTTGCCGATGGCCTTCATCTCGTCGGAGGTCCCGTTGAACGGCGTCATCGGGGTCCACGGGTCGCGGCTGCGCACCAGGTCCAGGATCCCGAACAGCCCCAGGTTGCGGTGCGCGCCGACGCTGGGGTGCTTGGCGGCGAGCCGTTCGTGATGCTCACGCAGACGCGCGCCGAGCCGGGCCGCATTGTCGATGAGGCCATCCTCCTCGTAGACCCGGATGGTGGCGAGTGCGGCAGCCAGCGAGACCGGGTGCGATGAGTAGGTCAGCCCGCCGAAGAACATCTTCTGGTCGAAGGCCTCCGCGATGCCGTGGCGCATCGCGACCGCCCCGAGCGGCAGGTAGGACGACGTGAGGCCCTTGGCCATCGTCATGAGATCGGGCACGACGTCCCAATGGTCGACCGCGAACCAGCGCCCGGTCCGTCCGAAGCCGGCCATCACCTCGTCGCAGACCATGAGGATCTCGTGGCGGTCGCACAGCTCGCGGACGCCCTGAAGGTAGCCGTCGGGCGGGATCAGGATGCCGTTCGTGCCGACGATCGTCTCGAGGAAGACGGCTGCGATCGTGTGCGGTCCCTCGTAGCGGATGACGTCCTCGAGCCCCTGCAGGCTCTCCTCGACGGGACGCGGGGCAGCCTCGCCCCAGCGATGGGTGTCCGGGTAGCGGACGACGCCCACGAGGCCGGGCTCGTTGGCCCATCGGCGCGGGTCGCCCGTCAACGTCATCGCGCCCATCGTGGCGCCGTGGTAGGCGCGGTAGCGCGCGAGGATCTTGTGCCGGCCCGTGTAGTGGCGAGCGAGCTTGATGGCGTTCTCGATCGCCTCGGCACCGCCGAGCGTGAAGAACACCTTGTCGAGGTCGCCGGGCATGATCTCGGCCAGCTTCTGGCCGAGGCGCGCCCGGATCTCGGTCGCGAACGCGGGCTGCACGTACTGCAGCTTGGTCGCCTGCTCGGTGATGGCGTCGATGACCCGCTTGTCGCCATGGCCGATGTTCACCGACATCAGCTGGCTATTGAAGTCGAGGATCTTGCGACCGTCCGGCGTGTACAACCAGACGCCCTCGGCGCGGTCGATCGCGATGGGGTCGATGGCGCCCTGCGCCGACCACGAGAAGAACGTGTGCTCCCGATTGAGCGCGACGATCTCGTCGGTCGTCAGCGACCCGGGTGCGGTGCCGATGCCCATGCTCCTCCTCCTCGCGCGACTCACCCGGTCTCCCGTCGGCGCCCACGCGATGCGCCCACGGGCGCGAGCACCGATTACAGCACATCCGGCCGGCGGGGCGAATGGTCAGGCGGGCGGCGCCAGCATCGACAACGCACCAGGCAGGACGTCGGCCTCGAGCCAGCCGGGTGGATGAGGGTCCCCGTCCGTCTCGATCGGCTGCTCGGGCTCGGCCTCGATCCGGACGCGGCTGACGTGACGCCGGATGACCGAACCGTCGAGGTCGCCGTCGCGGAGCAGCACGTCGGCCACGCCCCGCAGGCCGCTGACGATGCCCCGCCCACCGATCACGATGAGGTCGAGCCGGCCGTCGGACGGGTCGAGCGGCCGGCGAGCCCCGAGGCGGCCGGGGACGAGGTCGCCACAGTTGGCGACGAGCGCGACGAGTCCGGTGAGCTCGAGGTCGACATCGTCCGCCCGGATGCGGAAGTGCGCGGGGCGCAGCCGGGCCGCCTCGCGGACCGCCGCACCCACGTACGCCCCGAATGCCAGGCGCCGCTTCCACTCGTGTTCGGCGGCCGCCATCACCTGGGCGTCGAAGCCCATCCCGGACGCGACGGTGAAGAGCCGCGCTCCGGTCTGACCGGAGTCGTCGCCCCAGCGGGCCTGGCCGAGGTCGAGCCGGGTGACCCGACCGTCCTCGATGGTCCGGATCGCCTGGTCGATGCCGCGGATCCGCAGCGCGTGGGCCAGGACGTTCCCGGTGCCACCCGGGACGACGGCGAGCGGCACGCCCGTATCGGCCAGGGTCCCAGCCGCGGACCGGATCGACCCATCTCCTCCGGCGATGACCACGAGGGGTCGACCGATCGGGTCCGCCAGGGCAGCGTGAGCCTCGTCGTGGCTGCCTTCGACCACGTCCGGGGTCCGTCCGGTGCGCGCCAGCACCGATCGTTCGATGCGCGCACGAAGCGCGGCGCGGCGGCGCGGGTCGTGCAGGCGGGAGGCCCTCCCGTTCACGATCACGAGGGCTGGGCGGGTCGGGATCGGGTCGGGCGTCATCGGTAGAGGGGATGCTACGTCGTCCCCGCAGATGGAAGTACGGGGCGACAGGTCGCTGGTCATCGGGGTAGACTCCGCCACGCCGACCGACCCCCCAGGCCGACCCGAGGACCACGACAACCCGAAGAGCCCCGCGCCCACGGCTCACCGAGTCGTCCCGGTCGCACCGTCCAGGTGCACCGGTCGCATGCTCCGGACCCCATGCCGGACCGCTCTCATCCTTCGTTCCCACCCAAGGTCCTTCCGTGCGCGCGGCCGCTCATGTCATCGCCGTCGCCCCCCATGGCGACGCGTTGGTAGGAAGGAGCACCATTGCGTACGCGCACCATGGGCGCACGAGCGTTCATCCCGATGGCCCTGGCGGGGGCCTTCATCCTCGCCCTGGCACCCTCGTCGCCGGCCGCCGCGGCCGAGCCCAAGACCGAGGCGCAGCAGATCGTCAAGATCGCGAAGCAGCAGATCGGCGATCCCTACCGGTACGGCGCGAAGGGCCCGCGGTCGTTCGACTGCTCCGGCCTCGTCATCTACTCCTACACCAAGGCCGGTGACGCCAAGGTCATCGGGAAGGGCAAGTACCGCTCCGCGCGGGCGATGTACAAGTACTTCAAGTCGAAGGGCCTCGCCAGCCGCTCGAATCCCAAGCTCGGCGACCTTGTCATCTGGGGCGGCGGCACCCATGTCGGCATCTATGTCGGCAACGGCAAGGCGGTCAGCGCGCTGACCGGCGGCGTCCGGATCCACAAGGTCCACGCCGTCACGGCCCGCTTCACGGCTTACCTGCACACCGGCATGTCGAAGAAGTCAGCGAACGGCTCCTCGGCCGCGCCGACGTCGAGCAAGGCGTCTTCGGACAAGACGATCCGCCACATCCGTGGCTCGGTCAACTTCCGCAAGGGGGCGGGCACCGACAAGGCCAAGATCCGCGTGCTGCGCCACGGCACCCGGCTCGAAGTCCTCGGCAAGGCCAAGGACGGCCGCGGCCGCACGTGGCTGCACGTCAAGGTCGGCTCGCGCTCGGGTTGGGTCGCCAGCTGGCTCACCCGCTAGCACCTCACCTCCCCGCCACGACTCACGGCCCGGGCCATGCGCCCGGGCCGTCGTCTGTCCGTGGGTGCGTGACTGGTGCGGCCTGCTACGGTGTCGGGAGACACTCGCGAGGAGGCCGACCATGGATCGCACGGGCTTCGCCGCCTGGCTCGACCGCTACGTCGATGCGTGGCGCCTGAACGATCCGGTCGCCATCGGCGACCTGTTCAGCTCGGACGTTCGGTACGCCTACGACCCCTTCGACGAGGCGGTGGTCGGTCGCGCCGCGATCGTCGCCTCCTGGCTGGATGAGCCGGATGCGCCCGGCTCGTGGGAGGCCGACTACGACGTCCTCGCCGTCGATGGCGACGTGTTCGTCGCGCATGGGCGGACACGCTACCTGACCGACGACCGAACCGACATCGACCGGGAATTCGCCAACATCTTCGTGTGCCGTTTCGATGCCGACGGGCGCTGTCGCGAGTTCACCGAGTACTACATGCGCCGGCGTCCCGAACCCGCCGACGACGAGCCGCCGGCCGCGGGCTAGCGGCAGCTGGGCCGACTGCGCCGACCCCACCGCCCGGCCTTCTGTTGCGGATTTCGATGGACGGGTGACCTCAGGGGTGGTAGGAATGCACCGGGCACGTCGCCCGTATGTCCATAGGAGGGATCGTTCGTCCATGCGCAACCCACCGATCTTGATCTCGGTCATCGGATTCTTCGCGATGCTTGCGGGGTTCGCCCACCTGTTCTTCGGCCTGCGCGTCATCGGCTTTGACTGGTTCGGTCTGTTCGGCGACCTGCCGCAGCTCGAGTCGGCCGGCCTCTGGGGCTGGCTGTCCGTGCTGGCGGGTCTGTCCTGGATCATCGTCGCGTTCGGCCTCTGGGCACTCCAGCCCTGGGCTCGCGTGGTGGCCCTGATCGTCGCCGGGTTCAGCCTGTTCGAGGCTTCCCTGGCGTTCTTCCAGTTCCCGGGCACCGGCATCGGGTTCTCGATGGCGCTGCTGCCCGTCATCATCCTGCTCTACCTCAATGGCCGCGAGGTCAAGGAGGCCTTCGGGGAGACGGTCGCTACCACCGTCTGATCGCACCGCGGACACGAATCGAAGCGGGCGGTCCGGGTCATCCCGGACCGCCCGCCTCTACGTTGGGAGCGTCAAACGCTGCTGGGCTGACCGATCCCCTGATCGCTCGTCTGGAAGGAGCCCTGCTCCGAGCTGGGGGACGTGTCGCCTTCGCGGGCCTGGCGCATCGCCTGGGTGGCTGTCTGTTCGGCGGTGGAGAGGAGCTTCTCGCTGGTGGAGCCCAGCACCTGCTGCTCGACCTCGGTGGAGGGCAAGACCAGCCCGATCGCGGCGCCGACCGCAACGGCGACCGCGCCGACGGCCAGGGGCGACTGCTCGATCAGGCGCTGTGCCTGCGTCCCGACCCCCTGGGCACGCTGGCCCACCATCTGGGGCACCTCACCCATCGTGTCGCCGACGGAGCCCAATCGCTCGCCGACCGTGTCACCGACCGAGCCGAGCCGCTCGCCGACGCTGCCCGCGACCTCGCCGACGCGATCCTGGACACCACTCTGGGTGGACCAGTCCTGCGTCCCGCTCGAGCCCTCGCCGGAGCGGTAGGCCGTGCCGCGGCGGTCGTACCCGTAGCGGTCGCGGGACGACCAGCCGTTCGAGGACCGGCCCCACTGGTCAGAGCCGCTGGAGCGATGGGTCAGCAGCCAGCCGATGCCGATGCCGGCCATCGCGGCGGGGATGGGATTCTGTTTGATCGTCTCGACGATCCCGGCGCCCGCCTGCTGGGCGGTACTCCCGACCATCGAGCTCGCGTCCTGGGCCATGGTCTCCACCTTTCCGACCGTCGCCTCGCGCACGGTCTCCTTCGCGTCCTGGATGATGTTGGCGGGGTCGAGCCGTTCGCCGATGACCTCCACGGTGCTGGTCATCTCCTGGCGAGTCGACTCGATGTCGGCCACCCGCGCTTCGATCTCGCGTTCCGTCTCGTCCCCGGTGCCGGGATCGGCACCGCGCTCGTCGTCCGTCATCTGTCGATCGTCTGTCACGAGAGCTGCTCCTTCGCCCACTCGGCGTCGTCCTTCACCGTCGAGATCGTCCGTTCGGGAGCCAGGCTCTGGCGGGCGAGCGCGTCGCGGCCGCGCATCACGAGGACGCCACCGATGGCGCCCACGGCGACCGCCACGATCAATGCCGCGAGCCACGCCGCCAGGCCAAGCTCGATCAGGACCAGCCCGACCGTCACCAGCAGGGCCAGCAGCGCCGCGTACAGCAGCGCCGCCCCGGCCCCGATCATCGCGACGTCGCGGCCCGCGGCCTTCGCCTTGGCTGACATCTCCGTCCGGGCGAGGTCGATCTCCTGCCGGACAAGGGTCGTCAGTTGACGGCTGAGGTCGCCGAACAGGCGGCCCAGCGATCGATCATCGTTCGACTGGTCCATCGGTCACCCCTGTCGGTCCTGCGACGTGTCGGTGCCGATCGTGCCCGTCTCCACGTCGCTGCCTGCGTCCACCACCGATCCGGACGCGATGATCGAGGAGCCGACGTCGCCGTTGTCGAGCGTCGATCCGCCGTCGGCGGTGCCGCCGTTCCAGCCGGAGCCGGTCTGGCCCGAGGCGTATCCGCTGCCACCCGCGTAGGGCATGTCACCGTAATTCGAGCGGCCCGTGTAGCCGCCGTACGCCGATGTGTCGCGATCGCCGGACCGTCCCTGATTTGTCGGCGTCGCGCTGCGCAGGAGCCGACCGAGAACGAGGCCGAGCGCCAGACCGCCGCCGATGACGAGGGCCGGCTGACGTCGCGCGACCGACTCGGCCTGCTCGACGATCTGGCGCGGCTCGTGCTCGCGGATGTAGGACGCGGCCTTGTCGACCTGCTCGGCCGCCGTGTCCATGGCGCCGGCCACCGGCGCTTGCTGATCGCGCAGGGACGAGCTGGCCTCGCGGATGGCCGTGGCCACTTGCTGGAGCGTCTCGGCCGCGCGATCGAGTGTTCGCGACGCGGTCGCTTCGGCGGTCTTGCCGGCTTCGCCGGCCACCTCGCTGGCCGTCTCCGCCAGGCGGTTGCCAGCCCCGTTGCTGCTACGTGGACTCGTGCTCGTCGTCATCGCCTCACCTCGCGTGTGTCTGTCGCTGCCCGGTCTGCGACCGGGTCGTGCCGGCGCCCCTGTGCCGTTGGGGGCGCGTCGGCGGTCCCTTCATGCTGTCCGTGGTGGGTCACGCTGGCGGAGAACCGGCCTTGGGCACCGTGTCAGCCGTGTATCAAGGGCGCGTCCGCGGTCATCGGCGGAGGAGCGGCGCGGGCATCCGGGCGGCTCGCCGGGACGGGACCCGGACGCGTGGCACGTCGGCTCCCTCGCGTGTACCCTCCGGTTCCACCGTGCCGGAGCCGACAGGAGGTGATCGTCGATGCCCAGGATCGTCCGCGGAGCCCTGGTCCAGGCCAGCTGGACCGGCGACAAGGAATCGATGATCCAGAAGCACGAGGAGCGCGCCCACGAGGCGGCGAAGCAGGGCGCCCAGGTGATCCTGTTCCAGGAGCTGTTCTACGGACCGTACTTCTGTCAGGTCCAGGATCCGCAGTACTACAGCTATACCGAGCTGATCCCCGATGGGCCCACGACCAGACGCATGCAGGACCTCGCCAAGCAGACCGGCATGGTGGTCGTCGCCCCGATGTACGAGGAGGACTCGCAGGCCTCGGGGATCTACTACAACACGGCGGCTGTCATCGATTCCGATGGCACGTACCTCGGCAAGTACCGCAAGACGCACATCCCGCACGTCAAGGGCTTCTGGGAGAAGTTCTACTTCCGGCCGGGCAACCTCGGCTATCCGGTGTTCGAGACGGCGGTCGGCAAGGTCGGCGTCTACATCTGCTACGACCGCCACTTTCCGGAGGGGGCGCGAGCGCTCGGCTTGAACGGCGCGGAGATCGTGTTCATCCCGAGCGCGACGTCACGGGGCCTGTCCGAGTACCTGTGGAAGATCGAACAGCCCAGTCACGCAGTCGCGAACGGCTACTACGTCGGGACGATCAACCGGGTCGGCATCGAAGCGGACTACGGCGACGACGACTTCTACGGGCAGAGCTACTTCGTCGATCCACGTGGCCAGTACGTGGGCGACGTCGGTGATGCGCACGAAGAGGAGCTCATCGTCCGGGACCTCGACCTGGACAAGATCGCCGAGGTCCGGAACACGTGGCAGTTCTACCGAGACCGTCGTCCGGACGCGTATGACGACTTGACGCGGCCATAAGCGCTATCATCCGCGCCGGCTCGGCTGTCTGGAGGAGGACAGCCGAGCCGCTTGGTGTCCGGGCTCAGACGGCGTGGCCGACGTCTGGGAGGTCATCCCGGTCGGAGGCGAAGGCGACCAGGTCGGCCTCGTCATCCGGCCCGATCGCGACGAGCAAGCCAAGGACGCCGAAGCCGATGGCGAGCGTGACCGTCGTGGCGATGGCGACCAGTGGGACCAGGTCCATGGCGAGCTCCTCGGTGGCGGCAGGCTGACGGGGAGAGCGTCCTGCCGTCCCATTGCCGGTCGGTGAACGGGCGGTCAACAGCGCGGTGTACCCTTCGGCCTTCCGACGACCGGACACCCGGAGGCCGCCGCGACCATGCAGTTCGGTTTCACGCTCAAGCCCGACCACACGATCGACCGCACCCTGGCGCTGGCCCGGCAGGCGGAGGGCGCAGGCTTCGAGTACGGCTGGCTGTTCGACAGCCATGTCCTGTGGCGCGACCCGTATCCCCTGCTGACGCTGATGGCCGGCGCCACCGAGCGCATGCGCCTCGGCACGTGCGTGACCAACCCGGGCACGCGGGAGCCGAGCGTCACGGCCAGCGCGCTGGCGACGCTCGACGAGATCAGCGGCGGGCGGATGGATCTGGGCATCGGCCGGGGCGATTCGGCCCGACGCGTCCTCGGCAAGCCGCCGATCACCCTCGCCCACACCGAGGAGGCCATCCGGGTCATCCGGACGCTCGTGGCGGGCGGCACGATCGAGTACGAGGGCACGCCCCTGCACTTCCCATGGACCGCGGGCTGGACCCTTCCGGTCTGGGTCGCGGGGTACGGACCGATGGCGCTGGCGATGTCGGGTCGAGTGGCGGACGGGATCATCCTGCAGCTCGGCGACCCAGACCTCGTCCGCTGGTTCGCCGGCCAGGTCCGCGATGCGGCGGCGGCCGCGGGCCGTGACGCCGGATCGGTGAAGGTCCAGGCCGCCGCACCGGCCCACGTCGGGCCGCGCGAGGACGGCCGCGAGCGGACCCGCTGGTTCCCGGCCCTGGTCGGCAACCACGTCGTGGACCTGGTGAACAAGTACCCGCGCGAGGACTTACCGCCGGCGCTCACCGGCTACATCCAGGACCGCGCGGGATACGACTACCTCCATCATGCCGAGGCCGGGTCGAGCAACTCGGCGTTCGTCGGCGACGACGTCACGGATCGGTTCTGCATCCTGGGCGAGGCCGCCGAGCACATCGACAAGCTCCACGAGCTCGCCGACGCCGGCGTGGACCAGTTCAATCTGTACCTGATGAACGGCGACGAAGAGGCTCAGCTCGAGGCCTATGGCCGGGACGTGATCCCCGCCTTCGCCACCGCCTGAGGCACGGTCCGGGGCGCGATCCGCGCCCTGGCGGAGCTGGTCCTGACCCCAAGGTCAGTCTGGTGCTCGGTACCTGCGATGGCGCACCATCGGGTGCGAGCGAGCGACAGACCCCGCGGTGCCCGCGGCTGCTTGGAGGCGAGATTCGATGATGGCCGGTTTCCGGACGCGACGCGACCCGTGGTGGGAAGACGGCACAGGAGCCCGACGGGTGCACACGCGCCACAAGGTCGTCTCGGCGGCGGCGTTCGCCGTGGCGATCACGGCCTGCGGGCTGGCCACGGCGGCCTGGCTTCGGGAGCTCCTGCCCGCGATCGGCGGGCTCGGGCTCGGCTGACCCGGGTCCCGGAGAGCCCACGCTCGGCGACTCGCCATCGCCTACCATCTCCTTCCTGACCGACCGCTCGATCGGGCGTCCAGGAGGGATCGATGCGCACGCTGATCACCAACGGCACGATCGTCACCGCCGACGGCTCCCAGGTGGCCGACGTCCTGGTCGACGGCGAGGCGATCGCGGCCATCGGGGCGGATCTCGCGTCGAGCGGCATGACAGCGGACGAGACGATCGACGCGACGGGCCGCTACGTCATCCCGGGGGCGATCGACGTCCACACCCACATGGAGCTGCCGTTCGGCGGCACCTTCGCCAAGGACACCTTCGAGACCGGGACACGGGCGGCGGCCTTCGGGGGGACCACGACGGTCGTGGACTTCGCGGTCCAGAGCAAGGGCCAGTCGCTGCGGGCCGGCCTGGACGCCTGGCACGCCAAGGCCGAGGGCAAGGCCGTCGCCGACTACGGCTTCCACATGATCATGAGCGACGTCAACGACGACACGCTGGCCGAGATGGATCAGCTCGTCGCGGAGGGCGTCCCGGACTTCAAGCTCTTCACCGCCTACCCGGGCGTCTTCTACAGCGACGACGGGGCGATCTTCCGGGCGATGCAGCGGACCGCGACCAACGGCGGGCTGATCATGATGCACGCCGAGAACGGGATGGCCATCGATGTCGTCGCC
>DASPHN010000129.1:0-19832 GCA_035629655.1 Saccharimonadales bacterium (SeqCode)
CCGGCAAGACGACGATGGCGCTCCAGATGGCGCGCAATATCGCGTCCGGCGGACAGGCCAACGTCCTCTACCTGTGCTTCGAGCACGACGAGGCGTACCTGATGAACCGGCTCATCGCGATGGAGTCGGCGCTGGCCCACCTGCCGCACAAGACCGGCGCGATCAAGATCCAGGACGTCCGCAAGGAGATCCTGGGGACGTGGATGGCCGAAGGCGGCCCCGCCCCGCAGCTCGCCAACAACCCGCGCCTGCGCCCGTCGCTCGACCGCATCGCGCGCTACGGCCAGAACCTGTTCCTGCTGCGTGGCTCGCAGACGGCCAGCACCATCGAGAACATCCAGAAGCTCGTCCAGCAGCATCGTGAGCTGTCCGGCGACCGGCGCCTGGTCGTGTTCGTCGACTACATGCAGAAGGTGCCCCAGATCCCCGAGCCCGAGAACGAGTCGGAGAAGGTCACCTTCATCGTCAACGGCCTCAAGGACATCGCCCTGTCCGAGGACGTGCCGATGGTCTCCATCGTGGCCGCCGATAAGGAAGGCCTCAAGGCGTCGCGCCTGCGCAACTTCCACCTGCGCGGCTCCTCGGCGATCAACTACGAAGCCGACATCATCCTGATCCTGAACGAGAAGTACCACATCGTCGCCAAGGTCAACATCGAGTTCAACCCGTACCAGGCGCAGCGCTTCCGCGACTGGGTCGTCGTCTCGGTCGAGAAGAACCGCGGTGGCCAGGACAACGTGGACCTCGAGTTCGAGAAGCACTTCGAGTTCTCCTGCTTCGACCCCAACGGTCGGACCGTGCAGGAGAAGCTCATCGAGGAACGCCTCTACAACGATTGACCCGGGACGACCCGTCGTGGAGACCATCGACGGCCTGATGGTCCTGGGCCCGGGTGAGGGCGCCGTGTTCGGGCCGCCGCTGGATCTGGAGCGCAAGGCGACCGCCGGCGAGACCGGCGGTTGGGGGGTCGTCATCGTGTCCGGCATGCCGGGTGAGGGTGGCCGGACCCATCGACACCGTGGCGAGACCGAAGCGTTCTTCATCCTCGAGGGCCAGGTCGAGCTGCTCGGCGCGGAGACCGTGACCCCGCTCGGCCCGGGCTCGTTCGTGCGGGTCCCGCCCGACACCGAGCATGGCATCCGCGTCGTGGGTGACCGACCCGCACGCTGGCTTGCGGTCTGGCCGAGCGCGCTGGATGGCTACCCCGAGGCGCATCAGGCGCTCCTTGCCGAGGACGGTCCCTCCGAGGCGATGGTGGAGCTGCGCCGCCGCCATGGGATCGAGCCCGGGCGAGGCTAGGGCGCCGATCGCCACGCGCATCCGTCGCGCCGGCGTGATGCGTTCGAGGGCTTCCGCGACACGCTGGCGCTTCCCTCCGGCCGACCATCGACGCCATGCATGGTCTTGCCGCTCGCGCCGTCCAAGGTCTTGCCGCCGGGTGTGTCGGCCTGGCTGCGGCCACGACCGTGGTGGCCCTTCGTGCCGCGGCCCGAGCACCATGACCGACGAGGATCCCAAGAAGCGCGTCGACCGGGAGCTGATCGAGCTCCTCAACGAGCTGCGCGTCGCGCTGCCGGGCGTCCAGGTGCTCTTCGCGTTCCTCCTGATCCTGCCATTTCAGCAAGCGTTCCGGGACGCGAGCGCTGAAGACCAGGCCGTCTACACGCTGGCCCTGCTTCTCACGGCGCTCGGCGCCGCGCTCCTCATCGCGCCATCGATGTACCACCGCCTCAACTTCCGGCGAGGCAACAAGGAACGGATCTTGTTCGACTCGAACAAGCTCATGGTGGTCGGCATGATCGCTACCGCCGCCGCGATCTCGTGCTGCGTCTACCTGGTGGTCGACGTGGTCCATGGCGGCACGGCCGCGGTGGCCGCGACCGTGGGGACCTTCATCGTCTACGCCGCGCTCTGGCTCGGCCTGCCGCTGGCACGGCGCGGCGACCCAGAGCCCTGACGCCCCAGCGCGACGGTGTCGGGGAGCGAGCATCGCCGAGGATGCCGTGGCTACACTGGCCGCGATGGAGAGCCCCGGTCCGTTCCCGGACATCGTCGAGATCGTCGTCGAGATCCCTCGTGGGTCACGAAACAAGTACGAGTACGACGAGGAGGCAGGGGTTTATCGGCTCGATCGCGTCCTGAGCAGTGCCGTCTACTACAACTTCGACTACGGGTTCATCGAGGGCACCCGCGCCGGTGACGGCGACCACACGGACGCCCTGCTGATCATCGACGAGCCCACATTCACCGGATGCCACGTCTGGGCCCGCCCCATCGGCGGCCTCGAGATGCGCGACGAGAAGGGGTTCGACTTCAAGGTGCTGTGCGTCGCGATCGGCGATGCGCATCAGCAGCACATCGAGCGGCTCGAGCAGGTCCGCCCGCATCGACTGGTCGAGATCGAGCACTTCTTCAACACGTACAAGGCGCTCGAGGAGAAGGACGTCGATGTCGTCGGGTGGCGCGACCGTGATGCCGCTCTGGAAGTGCTTCGCGACGATCGAGCGACGTGGCTGCGCGAGGGCGGCCGTCCCGCCCACTCGCGATGAGCGGTCCCCGGCGCTGGGGTGACCCCACCGCGGGCATCCCCGGCCGCCGGCTCTTCGTCGCACTGCCACTCCCCGATGACGCCGCTGCGGCCGTCACCGAGGTCGTCGAGGAGGTGCGGGCCTCAGGGCTTCCCGAGGGGGCACGCGACGTCCGCTGGGTCCGCCTCGATGGCCTGCACCTGACGCTCCGCTTCCTCGGGCCGACGCTCGAGCCACGGGTCGCCCCGACTGCCGCGGCCGTCGTCGCGGCCGCCGCGGCCGCGGGCCCGATCGAGCTCGAGCTGGGCGGTGCGGGCACCTTCCCGCCCGGTGGTCGCCCGCGCACGATCTGGATCGGTGTCCAGCGCGGGGCCGAGGCCGTCGACGCGCTCAGCCACGCCGTGTCGGCCGCCCTCGAGCCGGCAGGCTGGCCGATCGACGACCGGCCGTTCCGACCGCACCTCACGCTCGCCCGCTCGGACGGGATCGCGGTCGGACCGCTGGTCGCATCGAGGCTGGTGGCGGCGATGGCCCAGCGGCGGATCGTCTTCGAGGCTGACCGGCTCGGGCTCTACGAGAGCGTTACCGGAGGCGGACCCGCCCGCTATGTGCCCGTGATGGTGGCGTCCCTGGCCGCGAGGGCGGGGGACGGCCCCGACGTGTACCATCGGACCCACCCAGAGCAGAACCGAGCGCGCACGCAGGAGTGACCGCACCGCCGTGACGTCCAGCCAGCGCGTTCGACTCGTCCTCGCCCTGGGCATCGTGAATCTCGTCCTTGCCACGGCGGCACTCGGCATGGGCGGGTTCGAGCTGCAGGAGCGCGCAGCCGCGTCGGCCGGGCCGACGCCGGTCATCGCCGCCGTCCCGACGCCGACGCCGACCCCGACGATCGAGCCGACGACCCCCGAACGCACTCCCGCGCCCCGTCCGACCGACCCGCCGGCGGGCCCCACGGCGGTGCCCTCCGTCGCCCCGTCGGACCTGCCAAGCGCGCCGCCGTCGATCGAGCCGACGCCATCGCCGGCCACCCAAGCCGAAGGCCCTGGACGTCCGGTCGGTCCGACCGTCGGTCCGGCGGTCGTCGCGACGCAGCCTCCGCGGCCCGGCGGGACGGCGGGACCGCGTCCCCCGACGCCGGCGCCGACCGCGACGCTCGCGCCGACGGCGACCCCCGCGCCGACCGCGACCCAAGATCCCTCGACCCCCGCGCCCAGCGCGACGGCGACGGCCTCGCCGCAACCGACGCCGAACCGGACACCCGAGCCGACGGCCCGCCCGACCAAGTCGCCGAAGCCGACACTTGAGCCGACGGCCCGCCCGACCAAGTCCCCGAAGCCGACTGCCCAGCCCACCGCGCGCCCGACGAAGACCCCGAAGCCCGAGCCGACCGCGACGCAGAAGCCGGACAGGACGGCCAAGCCAGCCAAGGCCGACAAGGGCCACCCGCCTTGTCCCGCAAAGGGCGATCCGCCGCCGGGACAGAACAAGGGTGACGACGGCTCGCGGTCCTGCGGTCACAACGGCGGCCTCAGTGCTGACCGCGGGAACGGCGATGGCCGGGGCCACGGGAACGGGGGTCTGATCCTGGTGCCGCTGCTTGCCGGCATCGGGTTCGCGCAGCGCCCGTCGCGGTTGCGCGGCCGCCGCTTCCCGCGCTAGGCTCCCGTCCCGGCCTGGGCGATCGTTCGAGCTCCGCGGGTCCGGCGCTGAGGGAGACCACGATGGCGTCTGCGGATCCACGTCAGACCAAGTTCGTCCTCGACGAATCCCGGATCCCACGCGCCTGGTACAACATCGCGGCCGACCTGCCGGTCCCTCCCGCTCCGCCCCTCCACCCCGGCACGCACCAGCCCATCGGGCCGGAAGACCTCGCGCCGCTCTTCCCGATGGCCCTGATCGCCCAGGAAGTCTCAGCCGAGCGCGAGATCGAGATCCCAGAGCCTGTCCGCGACGCCTACCGGCTGTACCGGCCGAGCCCGCTCTATCGTGCGCATCGGCTCGAGCGCGCGCTGGATACCCCGGCCCACATCTACTACAAGTACGAGGGCGTCAGCCCGGCAGGCAGCCACAAGCCCAATACGGCGATCGCCCAGGCCTTCTACAACCAGCAGGAAGGCGTGAAGCGGCTCGCGACGGAGACCGGTGCCGGTCAATGGGGGACCGCCCTTGCGTTCGCCGGCGCGTTGTTCGACCTTGAGGTCAAGGTCTACATGGTGCGCGCGAGCTACGACCAGAAGCCGTACCGGCGGATCCTCATGGAGACCTACGGCGCCGAGGTCGTGGCCAGCCCGTCCCTGACGACGAACTACGGTCGCAGCGTCCTCGGCGCGACGCCCGACAGCCCTGGCTCGCTGGGCATGGCCATCAGCGAAGCCGTCGAGGATGCAGCCACCCGGGACGACACGAAGTACGCCCTCGGATCGGTCCTCAACCACGTGCTTCTGCACCAGACGATCATCGGCCAGGAGGCCATCGAGCAGATGGCGATGGCCGGCGAATCGCCGGACGTCGTGATCGGCTGCACGGGAGGTGGCTCGAACTTCGCAGGTCTCACCTTCCCGTTCCTCGGACGCAACTTCCGAGAGGGCGCACGCCATCGGATCATCGCGGTCGAGCCCGAAGCGGCGCCCAGCCTGACCCGCGGCGTCTATGCCTACGACTTCGGGGATACCGGGAAGATGGCGCCGCTGGTCAAGATGCATACCCTCGGCGCCGACTTCATCCCGGAGCCGATCCACGCCGGCGGGCTGCGCTATCACGGCATGGCGCCCCTCGTCAGCCTGCTCAAGGATCACGGTGACATCGAGGCGCGGAGCGTCCATCAGCGGGCCAGCTTCGAGGCCGGTGTCGCCTTCGCCCGAGCCGAAGGGATCCTTCCCGCGCCCGAGCCGACCCACGCCATCCGCGTCGCGATGGACGAGGCGCTCGAGGCTCGCGAGGCCGGCGAGGCACGGGTCATCCTCTTCAACCTGTGCGGCCACGGCCACTTCGACCTGTCGGCCTACGAGCGCTACCTTGATGGGTCGCTCGAGGACTACGAGTACCCGGCCGAGAAGGTGGAGGCCGCGCTGGCCGGCCTGCCCTCGATCTGATCGTCGACGGCGGGGCCGTCCCTTGGGGGGAGAAGGGACGGCCCCGCCGGTGCGGCCAGACAGGCTGGCCGACGGCGCCGTCTGGGGTCGACGCCGGAGGTTCGATGGTGGCCGGGATGCGTGCGAGCGCGCATCATGCAGACGACGTACGCGGGGGGTCGCCGGGGATAAGACCATGCTTCGACATCGAAACCAAGGGGCATCATGCCGCGATTGGCCTGCTGGTCATGTGGTCGCCAGATCTACACGGTTTCGCCGCTCGAGTCCCTCTTCGCAGAGGAACGGCGCTGTCCCCGCTGCGGCGCCTTCCTCGACCGTGAGCGCCGGGAGCTCGAACGCCGAGAGCGATTGCGCCGGCTGAACCCGGACGACGATCCCGGTCCGCCGCTCGACGACGGGGAGCGGCGGCTGGAGGAGCGGCGTCAAGCCCGGCGCCGGGCCGGTTGAGGGGATCGCGGCCGCGCACGGGGCGGGCACGGCCGCGTCTCAGTAGAGGCGGTCGTCGGATCGCGGCGGCTCGATGATCCGGTAGCGCAGCGCCACGGTCACGGCCTCGAGCTTCGAGTGCACGTGCAGCTTCATCATGATGTTCTGGACGTGCGTCCGAAGCGTATTCCTCGAGATGAACAGCTTCTCGCAGATGTCCGGTGATGGCAGGCCCTCGGCCAGGGCATGGAGCACTTCGAGCTCGCGCGCCGTGAGGGGCTCGATGGCCGGTCGCTCCGGGACCCGATCCCGCGCCACGGCGACA
Organism: Saccharimonadales bacterium (SeqCode); assembly: GCA_035629655.1. GTDB lineage: Bacteria > Chloroflexota > Limnocylindria > Limnocylindrales > CSP1-4 > SPCO01. The sequence continues at coordinate 6,375 of DASPHN010000129.1, forward strand.
CGCTGGGCGATGCCGATGATCACGGAACGAGGCAGGAGCGTCTCACCGGCACGGGCGGCCCGGACGGTCGCGACCACGTCGTCCACGGCACGGTCCTTGGTGAGGTAGCCGTCGGCGCCAGCCTGGATGGATTCGAGGACGGTCTCGTCATCCTGCACCGCGGTGAGCATCACGATGCGGGCGCTCGGCCAGCGGTTCTTGATCGCGCGCGTCGCTTCGGCGCCGGTGCCGTCAGGAAGCCGGTAGTCCATCAGGACGACGTCCATCCGCTCGCGGGCGAGCTGCTTGGCCTCGGCCACCGTGGCGGCCACGCCGACGACGTCGATGTCCTCCTCGGCCGCGAGCAGACGCGCAAGCGAGTCGGTGAGGAGTTGATGGTCGTCCACGAGCAGGACCCGGATCGGCTTGGTGTCGCCGGCCACGTGCACCTTCCTCCCTGGTCGGGGGAGCTCGCAGTGGCTCGCACCACGCAGCGCCCTCCACGTCGGATGCCGGCCGATGGTAGCACCGGCGAACGGCGCCCCGGGAAGTCGGCTGCGATACTCCGGGCATGCGCGTCGCACTGCTCGGGCTGGGGTTGATCGGCGGGTCGATCGCTCGAGCGCTCCGGGCCCGGGGTCCCGGCGACTGGACGATCGCCGCGTGGACGCCGACCGGGCATGGACCGGCGGCGGCCCTGGCGGACGGCGTGATCGATGACGCTGCAGCGACCCCCGAGGCCGCCGTCGCGGGTGCCGGACTCGTCGTCCTGGCCGGACCCGTCCCCGACTGCCTGGCGATGCTCGACGAGCTCGCCGGTCCGTGGGGGACTGCCCTCGATCCCGATGCCGTCATCACCGATGTCGCCAGCACGAAGGCCGATCTCGTCCTCCGGGCCACCGCGCTCGGTGTGCGGTTCGTCGGCGGGCACCCGATGGCCGGCCGGGAATCGAGCGGCTACGAAGCGGCCAGCGCGGACCTCTTCGTCGATCGGCCATGGGTCATCATCCCGAGCGCCGATGCGACCGCCGCGGCCCGCGTCGAGGACCTTGCCCGGGCCGTCGGCGCTCGACCGATCCGGATGACGGCCGCCGACCACGACGCCGCGGTGGCGGGGATCAGCCACCTGCCGCTCGTCGTGGCGGCCGCGCTCGTCGAAGCGGTCGCGGGTGGGGCGGGGGAGCCCCGTCCCGGCTGGGGCGCAGCGGCGGACCTGGCCGCGAGCGGGTGGCGAGACACGACCCGCCTCGCCCGCGGCGACGTGACGATGGGGACCGGCATCGCCGTCACCAACGGGCCGGCGATCGCCGCCCGCGTGCGGGACCTGGTCGCGGTGCTCGACGCCTGGGCGGCCCTCCTCGAGACGCCCGGCGGCGTGGATCGCACCGAGGTCACCGAGCGACTCACGGCCGCCCGTGAACGGCTCGAGGCGATGGGCACGTGAGCGACGCCCGCGTCCTCGTCGTCCCGCGCGCCGCCGTCCCGGACTCGGCCGGCTGGTACGGCCTGCGTACGGACGGCCTCGAGACGTTCCTGGCCCGCCTGCCCATGGTCAGCCGCTTCGAGCCGCGCGACGCGATGGAGATCGATCCCAGCCACAAGCAGGTCATCCCATACCTGGTCCTTCGCGACGGGCCGAGCTATTTCCTCATGCGCCGGACCCGCGCCGGGGCCGATGCCCGCTTGCACGATCGGTGGTCGATCGGCGTCGGAGGTCACCTGGATCCCGAGGACGCCGACCTCGCGGGTGGGCTTCGTCGCGAGTGGCACGAGGAACTCCATGCCGACTTCGAGCCCACGTTCGAACCGGTCGCCCTCCTGAACGACGACACGACCGAGGTGGGCGCCGTCCACCTGGGCGTCGTGTTCGTGGCGGACGCAGCGGGCCGGCCGGTGACCGTCCGCGAGACCGAGAAGCTGACCGGCTCGTTCGTGGGCGCGAGCGAGGTCGCCGCGGGCCGCGAGCACCTGGAGACGTGGAGCCAGCTCGTCTTCGACGCCATCGAGTCGGGAGCCATCCCGGGCGTCACGGTGATGTCGGCATGATCGGGCGACTCGCGGCTGCGGGCGCCGCTGCGATCGCTGCCGTCGCGTCCGTTCGGGCGCTCCGGCGGGTCGCTGAGCGCGGCGGCGATCGGTTGCTTGCCGGGCCACGGACGCTGCCCGACGAGGCTGCGCTGGCCCCGGCCGTCGACGCGCTCGGCGGCGAGGTCGTCCGCCTCCGAGCCCGCGATGGCGTTCGGCTCGCCGGCCGCTGGCTGCCCGCTGAGCACCCGCCGTCCGACGACGCGACCTGGCGACCGGATCCGCATCACGCGATCCTGCTGCTCCACGGCTACTCCGGGTCGATCGCGCCCGATCTCGTCGAGTACGGCCCGTTCCTGCGCCGCATCGCCGGCGTGCTGGGTCTCGACTTCCGCGGGCACGGCGAGAGCGAGGACGGACCGACGACCTTCGGCGTCCTCGAGATCGAGGATGTCGCCGGCGCCCTGGCGTGGCTCGGCGAGCGCGGCATCAGCCGGGTCTCGCTCGTCGGGACGTCGATGGGCGGCATCGTTGCGATCGCGTCGGTCGCCGTCCTCGGCGACGGCTCGCTGGCGGCCGCGGACCTCGAGCCTGATGCGCCGCGCGACCCGCCGCCGCCGCCCCGTCCTCGGATCGTGGCGATCGTCGCCGATTCCGTCGCGCCCGACCTCGTCGTCCCGATCGCGTCCCGCGTCCGCGGGCCGGCATCGTCGTTCGTCGCCGCTCGGCTGTTCGATGCGGCCACCCGGCGTCTCGGTGCCGATCCACGCGACACGGAGCCGGGTCGTGTCATCGGCCTGGTCGAGCCGGTGCCGCTCCTGCTCATCCATGGTGAGGCCGACGAGGTGGTGCCGATCGCCGACGGTCGGCGGCTGGCGGCGATGGCCGGCCCTTCCGCCGAACACTGGACGGTGCCCGGCGCGCCACACAGCGGATCGCACGGCACCGACCCCGAGGCGTACGAACGGCGGGTCACCGAGTTCCTTCGTCATGCATCCGCCGACGCCGCTGGGGCGCAGCCTATACTGGCGGCGTCGGGTCCCCCAGCTCCCGATCCCGAGATCGAATCGACCCTCGTGGAGGACTGATGGCGGCAAAGATCCTCGTCGTCGACGACGACCCGAATGTCCAGCGGCTCCTGCAGTACACGCTGAGGCAGGAGGGCTACGACGTCGTCATCGCCGGCGATGGCGCCGAGGGGTTCCGGCTGTGGGGCGCTGAGGCGCCGGACCTGATCCTCCTCGACGTCATGCTGCCCAAGCTCGACGGGTACCAGGTCGCGGCCAAGATCCGGAGCGAAGAGGGCGGCTCCGCGCACGTGCCCATCATCATGCTCACGGCCGAACGCGAGGTCGAGCAGAAGGTCCGGGGCCTGCGGGCCGGCGCGGACGACTACCTCATCAAGCCCTTCCACCCGGCCGAGTTGCTTGCCCGGATCAAGAGCCTGCTGGCGCGCTTCGCGCCCCGGGACGCACTCCTCGCCCGACCGCCGATGGGCCGTGTCCTGGCCTACTACGGGGCGAAGGGTGGCGTCGGCACGACGACCATCGCGATCAACTCCGCGATCGCGCTCCACCGGGAGCTTGGCCGCAAGGTCTGCCTGGTCGACGGCAACCTGCAGTTCGGCGATCACCGCGTCTTCCTCGACCTCGGGCTCGATCGCAAGAGCATCGTGGACGTCGTGACGGCGCCGTCGATCGACAGCGAGCTCATCCGCCAGGTCCTCGTCAAGCACGACTCCGGCGTGGACCTGCTGCTTGCCCCGCCGTCGCCGGAGACGGCCGAGCTGGTCCGACCGGAGCACCTGCCCCAGATCGCGGAAGCCCTGGCCTCGATGTACGACTACATCCTGGTCGACGTGGACAAGCGGCTCGACGACGTGAACCTCGGCGTGTTCGAGGTGGCCGAGGCGGTCTTCGTCGTCATGACCGCCGACCTCTCGTGCCTGAAGAACGTGCGCCTGATCCTCGAGACGATGAACCACCTCGGGTATCCGGCGGGCAAGGTCCAGCTCGTCCTCAATCGCTCCAATGCGTTCACCGGCATCAACGTGAAGAACGCCGAGGGCGCCCTCAAGCGCACGATCGACCACCAGATCGTGAACGAGTACCGGGGGGCGATCAGCGCCCTGAACTCGGGCGCGCCGTTCATGTTCACGAAGGCGGACTCGGTGCTTGGTGGATCGCTCCTCCATTTCGCCCGCGCCATCGACAAGCCGGCGGCCGTCGCCGCCGCTGCGACGGCGCCGGCTCGCTGAGCCTCGTTCCGCACGCGTGAGCCCGTGTCGAGTCCCCGTCGAGGTCCGGTGAAGTCCGGGGTGAGCGCCCCTCGCTAGCGTGGCGGCATGTTGGCCGTCGTCCCTGCCGCCACCTTGCACGGCCTGGAAGGCCGGCTGATCCGGGTGGAGGTCGACGTCGCCCCCGGTCTGCCCGGCTGCACGATCGTGGGACTGGCCGATACCGCCCTGCAAGAGGCCCGCGAGCGCGTCAGGGGCGCGATCCGGAATGCGGGGTTCGTCTTCCCGCCGCGACGGATCACCATCAACCTTGCGCCCGCGGATCTGCGTAAGGCCGGTGCCTCCCTCGACCTCGCGATGGCGATGGGCATCCTGCTCGGATCCGAACAGGTCCGTCCCGGGCGTGGCGCCGTCGCGTTCCTCGGCGAGCTGTCACTGACCGGCGAGGTGCGGACGGTCCCCGGCACGCTGCCGATGGTCGCCTCGCTCGTCGGGAGTCGGATCAGGCGGATCGTCCTCGCGGCCGACGCGGTCGTGGAGGCTCGACTGGCCGGAGAGGTCGAGGTCATCGGTGTCGCGACGCTCGCGGAGGCCGCGGCAGCCATCCGCGCGCGGCGGCCACGCAAGGCGCCGGTCGAGATGCCGCGCGTGAGCATCGTCGCCGGGGCAGGGGCACGCTCCGAGGTGCGGGCGGCCACGGTCGTGAACGTGCCGGTGCCGGACCTCGCCGAGGTGCGCGGCCAGGCGGAGGCGCGGCGCGGGCTCGAGATCGCGCTCGCCGGCGGACACGGCCTGCTGCTCTCGGGACCGCCGGGGGTCGGCAAGACGCTGCTCGCTCGGACGATCCCCGGCTTGCTGCCACCGCTCGACGACGCGGCGGCGCTGTCGGTCACCATCATCGCCTCGGCGGCGGGGGAGGGCCCCATCGCGGAACTCCGACGGCGCCCGCCGTTCCGATCGCCTCATCACACCCTGTCGTACGCCGCCATGGTCGGCGGCGGGCCGCACCTGTCGCCGGGCGAGGTCACGAGGGCCGATCGCGGCATCCTCTTCCTGGATGAGCTGGCGGAATTCGACCGTGACGTCCTGGAGGCGCTCCGACAGCCGCTCGAGGAGGGACGCGTCGCGATCGTCCGGGCCGGCCGGGCGATGACGTTCCCCGCGCGCTTCCAGCTCATCGCGGCGATGAACCCGTGCCCCTGTGGCTTCGCCGGGTCCCTGCCCGAGGGCCGCTGCCGGTGCCCATCGGGTGTCGTCGAGCGCTACGACCGGCGCGTCTCCGGGCCGCTGCGCGACCGGATCGACCTGTGGGTCACGATGCCGAGGGTCGCGCCGACGGCGCTCGTCGGGGGCGCACTGCCGGAGACGTCGGCGGCCGTGGCGGCACGGATCGGCGCAGCTCGGGCCATCGCGCTTTCACGCGGCTCCGGGCAGTTGAACGGCCGCCTCCGCGGTCCGGCATTACGTGCGACCTGCGCGCTGACGCCACCGGCCCGTCGCCGGGTCGTGGAACTGGCTGAGATCGAAGCGGCGAGCGGGCGCGGGACGGAGCGACTCCTGCGCGTGGCTCGGACGATCGCGGACCTCGGGGGATCTGGTGACGTCGAACCGGCGCACCTTGACGAGGCGGCCTACTTCCGGGCGCCGGCGGAACGCGCCGCCGGCGCCTTGGCGTCCTGACATGCTCGGCGTCGGGACGCGGGACGCGCCGATGGCGGGCTCGGAGACGGCCCGAGTCGCGGACCCCTATGCGGTGGAACGCGACGCGTGGACCGTCCTGGCGGCCGTCGACGGGCTGGGACCGGTCGCGTTCTCCGCCCTCCTGTCGCACTACGGCTCGGGCCGGGAGATCCTGCGCGAGGCCACTCGCCCTGGCGGCACGGCGCGGCTGACCGGTACGCCCGCGGTCAGCGACGGCGAGCGTCGCGCGGTGCGTCAGCCGATCTCGCCACCGCTCGCCTCGGCCATCGCGGACGCCGCGACCGGGATGGATACGACCGTCGCCCGTGTCCGTGCGGCCGGCCTGCGAGTCGTGACCATGGAGGAGCCCGGCTATCCGGCGGCCCTCGCCTCGATCGACATGCCGCCCCACGTCCTGTTCATCCTGGGTGACCCGGCGGCGCTGGACCGGGGTCGCTCCGTGGCGATCGTCGGGACGCGCCACGCGACGACGGCCGGCCGCACGATCGCCGGTCGCATCGCGACGGCCCTCGCGGCGTGTGGTGCGACGGTCGTCTCTGGCCTGGCGATCGGGATCGATGGCGCCGCCCACGAGGCGACGGTGCGTGCCGGCGGGACGACGGTCGCGGTCATCGGCGGCGGGCACGCCGTGTTGTCGCCCGCGAGCCATCTGCGCCTGGCGGCGGCGATCGTGGGCGCGGGTGGGGCCGTCGTCTCGGAGCACGCCCCGGACGTCGGACCGACCAGGGGAACGTTCCCGCGCCGGAACCGGATCATCAGCGGGCTGAGCGAGGCGACCGTCGTGGTCGAGGCGCCCGCCCGGAGTGGCGCCCTCATCACCGCCTCCTGGGCGCTCGAGCAGGGCCGCGAGTGCTTCCTGGTCCCCGGCCCGATCGATGCCCCGGCCTCCGCCGGCTGCCTCGCCTTCCTGCGGGAGTTCCAGGGGCTCGCCCGGGTCGTGGCCGGCGTGCCGGAGCTCGTTGCCGATCTCGGCCTCTCACCGACCGGTGGCGACGCCGCGGAGCGAGGCCCTGTCGTCGAGGCGACGTTGGCGACCCTCGGCTCCACGGAGGCGGCCGTCGCACGCCACCTGGTCCAGGGTCGGATCACCGTGGACGAAGTCGTGGCGGCCGGCGATCTGCCCGTCGCGACAGTGCTGGCGGCCCTCGGGATGCTCGAACGGCGCGGGCTCGCTGCGGGGGTGCATGGCCGCTATCGGCCGGCCGGGACGCTGCTCGGCGATGCGACGACGCGACGCCCTCGATGACTCGGGGGAGCGGCGGCGCCCTTGCCCGGGCCGTCGATCCGATGCTACCCTGACCTCGCTCGCGCCCCAGCGTGAGGCGGACGACCGACCCCCACCGTCGTCCCCCGAGCCTGCCATCAGGTACTGACTATTGCGGAAGCTCCCGGCCGCGCTCCTTGCCGTCCCGATCCTGGCGGTCGTCTCCGTCGGCTCCCTCCTGCGCCGCTCGCCGGCCGCACGAGCGACCAGCGCCATCGCTCTCGGCGCCATCATCGCCCTGGGATCCATCGCACTGGCCCGACCGACGCCGACCGTGGCCACCCCGCCCACCGCGATCGTGCCATTGACCCAGGCGGCGTTCCGGACCGCGGTCGCGACGGGCGTCGATCTCGATACCGCGGCCACCATCGAATTCAGCACCCCGATGGACCGCGCCTCGGTCGCCGCGGCGGTCACCGTCGATCCACCGGCCGGCATCGACCTTCGCTGGAACGATGACGGGACCGCCCTGACGATCACGCCGGCGACCCGCTGGTCGGTCGGGACCTACCACACCATCACCGTCCAGCCTGGCGCCCTTGCGCTGACGGGACGCCCGCTCACGACACCGGCCCGGGCGAGCTTCCTGACCCGGGCGCCCGCGAGCGTCGCCCTCGACGTCACCGCACCGCTGGCCAAGCGGGTCGCCGTCGACACGGCCTTCACGATCAGCTTCGATCGCGCCGTCGATGCCGCCTCCGTCCGAGCGGCCATCCGGCTCGACCCGCCGGTGGAAGGGATCCTCAGCGAGGATACGGTCGTCGACGGCCTGCCCCGCTTCACGTTCATCCCGGCCGAGCGACTTCGCGCGGACACGACCTACCGCCTCGTCGTCGACGGCGCACGCGACGACGACGGGCTGGCCATCGACGGCGCGTCGCTCGCCGTGGAGACGGCCGTCGCGCCAACGGTCGAACGCGTCAGGCCCAAGGCCAAGGCGGACGACGTCAAGCGTGACGCCAAGGTCTCGATCCACTTCTCGAAGCCGATGGACAAGGCCACGACGAAGAAGGCATTCACGATCAAGGCCGATGGCAAGACCGTCGCCGGCAAGGTCACCTGGGCCGAGAAGGCGACCGTCCTCATCTTCACCCCGAAGGCCAAGCTGCCCTACGACGCCAAGATCGTCGCCAAGATCACCCCGAAGGCATTGAGCGCGGAAGGGACCCCGCTCGCCAAGGGCACGAGCGCGACGTTCACGACCGTCGCGAAGCCGAAGCCCAAGGCGGCACCGAGGGCGACCGCGCCGCGGTCTTCGGGCGGTGGCTCGTCGTCGGGCGGCGGTGCATCGAGCGGCGGCTCGACCGGCTCCGGCAGCTGGACCTCGGTCGAGCGCTACTACCTCGGGCTCATGAACTGCACGCGGACCGGCGGCTGGGTCGACTCCGGCGGGAACTGCGACAGCCCCGGCGGGCGCAACGTGGCCGCCCTGAAGCTCAGCAGCGGCATCAGCTCGAAGGTGGCGCGGCCGTACGCGAAGCTGCTCGCCACGCGGAACAAGTGCACCCACTTCATCGGCGGGAACCCGGGCGACCGCCTCCGCCGAGCCGGGTACACGAGCTATCGCTGGGCCGAGAACATCGGCTGCCGGTCGGGCGGGGCACGCAGCGCGGTGCTGGGCAGCCACCGCTACTTCCAGAGCGAGAAGTCGTACAACGGCGGGCACTACGTGAACATGATGAGCAGCAAGTACGACCGGGTCGGCATCGGCGTCTGGGTGTCGGGGGGCCGCGTGCGGCTCGTCGTCGACTTCTACCACCCGTAGACCCCGGACCCGGACCTTCGGGCCAGGGCGGGGAGCCCCCGCCGCCTCGACCATGACGGCGTGATCCGCAACGCGATCCTGCACCTGAACGGTGAGCAGCCGCTCCTGGCCGACCTCTACGAGCTCCCGGGCTCGACCGACGTGGGGCTGCGGTGCACCAACGTGCGGTCGATGAACGGCAAGCGACCGGTCTTCGTGGACGACATGGCCTCGGTCTTCTTCTTCCCGTACCTGCACATCCGGTTCATCGAGATCCTGCCGTCCTCGCTCGTGGGCTCGGACGTCCCCATGCCGGTCGGCGTGGGGGTGGAGGGCGGGCCCGACGGTCCCGTCGCCGAGGAGCCGGAGGCGGACCTGGAGATCGACGAGGACTTCCTCCGGCGCATCCGCGAGGTCTGACTCGCGCCCTTCGGGCGCGTCATCCGACGGGGATGTCGACCTCGTCGCCACGAAGGGTCCGTGCAGGACCCCGTGCTAGACTCCCGGCCGTGTCGAAGAACCTCGTCATCGTCGAATCGCCGGCAAAGGCCCGGACCATCGAGCGCTATCTGGGCGCTGATTACCGCGTCCTCGCGTCCTACGGTCACGTCCGCGACCTGCCCGAGAACCCCGGGAAGGGCAAGTTCGGCGTGGACGTCGATCACGATTTCGCGCCCGAATACGTCATCAGCGACGACCGGCGCAAGCAGGTCAGCGACATCGAGAAGGCGGCCAAGTCCTCCGATCTCGTCTACCTCGCCACTGACCTCGACCGCGAGGGCGAAGCCATCGCCTGGCACGTGGCCGAGGCGGCCAACGTCCCGGAGTCGAAGACGCGGCGGGTGACCTTCAGCGAGATCACCGAGCCCGCCATCCGTGAGGCGTTCGCCAACCCGCGCGACATCGACCGCAACCTGGTCGATGCCCAGCAGACCCGGCGGATCGTCGATCGCCTCGTCGGCTACACCCTGAGTCCGCTGCTGTCGCGCAAGGTCCGCGGCGGCTTGTCCGCCGGCCGGGTGCAGTCGGTCGCGGTGCGCCTCGTGGTCGAGCGGGAGCGCGAGATCGACGCCTTCACGGCCCGCGAGTACTGGACGATCCAGGCCATCCTCGCGACCACCGCGGGCGACACGTTCGCGGCCGAGCTGGTCAGGATCGACGGCGCGGCCCTCGACGTGAGCGATGAGGAGACGGCCGAGCGTCACGTCGCCGCCCTCCGCGACGCCCGCCCGGTCGTGCGCAAGATCGCGGTCCGGACGCAGAAGCGTTCGCCGGCGCCGCCGTTCACCACCTCGACCCTCCAGCAGGAGGCGAGCCGCAAGCTGTCGTTCAGCCCCAAGCGGACCATGTCGATCGCCCAGCGGCTGTACGAGGGTGTCGACACGCCGGACGGTCATGTCGGGCTCATCACCTACATGCGGACCGACTCGACGGCCATCGCCGGCATCGCGATGGGTGAGGCACGGGAGGTCATCGCCGATCGCTACGGCGACCCGTTCACGATGCCCAAGGGCCGGGTGTACAAGACGAAGTCCAAGGGGGCCCAGGAGGCTCACGAATCGATCCGTCCGACGTCCTTCCGACGCGATCCGGACTCGATGGCCAGCGCGCTCAAGCCCGAGGAGCTCAGGCTCTACCGGCTGATCTGGCAGCGCGCCCTCGCGTCGCAGATGGCGCCGAAGGAGCTCGAGACCACAACGGTCGAGCTGGCGGATGGCCCGTACGAGCTGCGTGCGAGCTCGACGAAGACGCTGTTCGAGGGCTTCGCCCGGGTCTACACCGAGGGCCGCGATGACGGCGCCGACGAGGATGACGAGGAGGGGGGCGCGAGCCGCCTCCCGTCCCTTGCCGAAGGTGACGTCACCGCCGTCCGCGACGTGACCCCGACCCAGCACTTCACGGAGCCGCCGCCCCGCTTCACCGAGGCGACCCTCATCAAGGCGCTCGAGGAGCACGGCATCGGCCGGCCGTCGACGTACGCGGCCACCATCTCGACGATCGTCGATCGCGGCTACGTCCGCATCGAGGAACGACGGCTGTGGCCCGAGCCCGTCGCCGGCATCGTCACCGACCTGCTCGTCGAGCACTTCGGGGACTACGTCGACCTCGAGTTCACCGCTCGGATGGAGGAGGAGCTCGACGAGATCGCCCGTGGCGAGCGGGCCTGGGTGCCGCTCCTCCGGGCCTTCTACGGCCCGCTCCGGGATCGCGTCGCCGAGAAGCGCAAGGAGCTCAAGCGCAGCGACTTCACGACCGAGCCGACGGACGAGGTCTGCTCCGAGGGCCACCCGATGGTCATCCGGCTCGGACGCAACGGCCGCTTCCTTGCCTGCTCCCTCTACCCCGAGCACAAGGAATCTCGGCCGCTGCCGGGTGATGAGCCGCCGCCCCAGGAGGGCACCGGCGAGGTGTGTCCCAAGTGCGGCGAGGGCACGCTGGTCGGCAAGCGCGGTCGGTTCGGGCCGTTCGTGGGCTGCTCCCGGTATCCCGATTGCGACTTCATCAAGAAGGACGGCCCGCCACCGCCCGATCCGCTCCCGTTCGAGGTCGTCTGCCCCAAGAACGGCGACGGCATGCTCGTGCCGCGTCGCGCCCGGCGCACCGGCAACGTCTTCTGGGGGTGCGCCAAGTACCCCAAGTGCGACTTCACGACGAATCACGAGCCGCTCGGCGGCCTGCACGACACGGACGATGGCCCGCTGGCGCGCAAGGGCGATGTCGCGATGTGCCTCAAGTGCGGCTCGACGAGCCAGATCCCGCCCGACTCGATCGTCCCCGGCGAGCGCTATCCCGGCGGACCTGCGGACGCCGAGGCCCTGGCCAAGCCGGCGCGTGGCGGACGTGCCGGTGGGGCACGCGCCGGCGCCCGCGGCGGGACCCGCGGTGCGCCTCGCGGGGGCGCCCGTGGCACGACCCGGCGGACCCGTCCGACCGAACCGGCCGCCGAGGCGTGAGCGCGGTCGCGGGCGAGCCTGCGACCCACCCGGCGCTCCAGCGGTTCCTCCGCGCGCTGGCGGCGCGTGACGCATCGCCGCACACCGTCCGCGCCTACACGACGGGCCTGACCGCCTACCTCGACTGGCTCGCGGCCCGCGGCGTGGACTGGCGTCGGCCGGCGCGGGCGGACCTGCGTGCGTACCTCGCGGAGCTGGGTGCCGGGACGTCGCGCACGACCGTCGCGCAACGGCTGGCCGCCATCCGCTCGTTCCACCGGTGGGCGGTCCGTGAGGGCCTGGCGGACGGCGATCCGTGGGGCGCCATCGCGACGCCGCGCTTGCCAAGGCGCTTGCCGCGCGTCCTCGAGGTCGACCAGGTCACGCGCCTCCTCGCGGCGGTCGCCGCCGAGCTCGAGGCAGCGGACCTGTCCGCGCCCGACCGTGGCCCACAGGCGACCGCCCTGGCCCTGCGCGACCGCGCGCTCGTGGAGACGGCGTATGCAGCCGGGCTGCGGATCAGCGAGCTCGCCGCCGCAGACCTCGGTTCGCTCGACCTGCGCCGGGGCGAGCTGCGGGTGATCGGCAAGGGTCGCAAGGAGCGCGTCGGGCTGCTCGGGCGGCCGGCCATCGGTGCCATCTCCGACTACCTGGACGGGGGTCGCCCCATCCTGCTCGAACACCGTGGCGCGGAGAGCGCGCCGCCCACCACCATCTTCCTGAACCACCGGGGTGAGCCGCTCGGGGTGCGCGGACTGCGCTACCGCCTGGACCGACTGTGCCGGCTGGCCGGCCTGCCCATCGGGGTCTCGCCGCACACCCTGCGCCACTCGTTCGCGACCCACCTGCTCGACGGCGGGGCGGATCTGCGCGTCGTCCAGGAGCTGCTGGGCCACGAGAACCTGGCCACGACGCAGATCTACACGCATGTCTCGCCGAGCCGGCTGCGCGACGCGTATCGCGACGCCCATCCGCGCGCTCGGCGCGTGACCGGAGTCCAGACGGAGCCCGCTCCGGAGCGCGGCGCGTGAGCACATCACGCACCCTGGCCCGCGCCGGCCTCATCGTCTCCAGCGCGTTCCTCATCGCGCGGATCCTCGGGTTCGTCCGCCAGGTCATCATCGTCAACGCGTTCCCGCTGGCCGACCTCGACGCCTTCTTCGCCGCGTTCCGGATCCCCGACCTGATCTTCCAGCTGGTCGCGGCCGGGGCCCTGTCGTCGGCGCTCATCCCGATCGTGTCCGAGCTCCTCGGCAAGGGCGAGGAGTCACGGGCGTGGCGAGTGACCTCGACGATCGTGAACCTCGTGCTCATCGGGCTGCTGGGGTTCGCGGTCCTGGCGTTCGTGCTGGCTCCGTGGATCGTGCCGATCATCACGCCGGGCTTCACGCAGGCAGCCTGGGACCAGACCATCGAGCTGACCCGGATCATGCTCCTCAGCCCGATCTTCCTCGCCATGGGATCGATCGCGAGCAGCCTGCTGAACGCCAAGGGCCGCTTCGCGGCTTCGGCGATCGCACCCATCGTCTACAACGTCGCCATCATCAGCGGGGCGCTCCTCCTGGCCTCCAGTCTC
>DASPHN010000130.1:0-10276 GCA_035629655.1 Saccharimonadales bacterium (SeqCode)
CCCGCGCGGAGGCGGACCGTGCCCTGACGGATCTCGACGCGGCCGAGTCGGCGGCCTCGGCGCTCGCCGCGGACCTGTCGGCCCGAGCGACGGCCGAACGTGAACGGCGCGAGGCCCACGAGGCAGCGCGGGCGACCCTCACCGACCTCCAGCTGCGCGACGGCCGCGTCACCTCGGACCTCGATGCCCTCGCCCGCGATCGACACCGCCTGGCCGAGGAGCGTGCCGCGGCCGAAGCCGCGGCGACCGCCGCCCGGCGCTCGATGGCGGCTCCCGTGCCAGGGCGCGACCCGGACCTCGAGGCGGCCGTCACCGAGGCGGAACGAGAGCTTGCCGATGCGTTGGCCGAGCTCGGGACGCTGCGGACCGCGAGCCAGGCTCGTGGCGAGGAGCTGGCCGCGCTCCGACGCGCCGAGGCGGCCCGCCAGGCCGAGACCGAGACGGCCCGGCGTCGCCTGGCCGAGGCGCAACGTCGCCTCGAGGAAGAACGCGCAGCAGCGGCGACGGCGGAGATCCGCCGGACGGAGGTGGCCGGCCGACACGAGGCGGCCTTCGCCGCCCTGACGGATGCCCAGGCCACCGAGACGGCGTCGGCCGCCGCGCGTGAGGCGGCCCGCGATGCGGCCGAGGCCGCCGAGGCGCAACGGGGTGCTGCCACGGAACGCGCGGCCACAGCCTCCGCGGCACTCGCGGCGCTTCGCGGTCGCCTCGACGCCCTCACCGAGCGGCTCGACGAGGACGAGCGGCGGCCGATCGCGCGTGCCGCACGCAAGGCCGGTGGCCGGCGCGTCGACGACGATCTGGTGGTCGAGCCGAGCCTCCGCGCCGCGGTGGAGGCTGCCCTGGCGGATCGGGCGCGGGCGTACCTCGTACCGGGCTCGTCCATCGGGGGACTCGCAGCCGAACGGGGCCGCCTCGTCGTGGAGGAGCGGGCAGCCGGCGACGTCGATGTCCGAGATGCCGCTTCCCGGCGTTGCCTCGACGCGGTCGCGGCGGTCGGCGGCGGCCGCCTGGCGGATGCGATCGAACGCGACTCGACCGGTGGCGCACGGCGACTCCTCGCACGGGCAGTCTGGGTGCCGGACCTCGCCGCGGCCCTGACCGTGCAGGCTGTCCTGCCGGCGGGCTGGCTCGTCGTGCCTCGCGACGGTGCCGCGGTCATCGATGAGACCACCGTGACGCTGGGGCCCCCCGAGGGGACGCTGGAACGCCGTGCGGAGCAGGGGCGGCTGTCCGCGGAGCTCGAACGGGCGACGGCGGAAGCCGAGGCGCAGCGTGCAGCCGCGACAGCGGCGACCGCGACCGCTGCGCAGGCCCGCGACGCGCTCGATTCGGCGCGTGCCGCCGAGGCCCGTGGCACCGGCGACCGTCGACGCGCCGAGGAGGCGGAGCGGGTCGCGGCCCGGGAGACCGAGGCGATCGCCCGCGAGGTCGCGTGGCACGCCGCACAACTGGAACGCCTGGCCGCCGACGCGGAGCGAGCACGAACCGCGATCCCGGCCGAGGCGGCATCGGGCGCCGGCGTCGAGGGGACTTCGACGCCGGGCGCCGATCCCGACCGATCCGCGCTCGCCACCTGGGAGGCTCGTGCGGCGGAGCTGCGGGACCGGCGCGACCGCCTCGCCGCGCGTCTGGCCGCCCACGACACCGCGCGCCAGGCAGCTGAGCAGGCCCGCACCCGGGCGGATGCCGGCGCCTCGTCGGCCGAGGAGCGGGTCGCCCGAGCCGACCGCGAGTCGGCCGCGCTCGCGGGTCGCGAGGCCGAGCTCCAGGCCGACCGCGACGGGCTGCGGACCGAGGTCGCGACCGCGACGGCAGCCGAGGCGGCCGCCCGTCAGGCGCTCGCGGCCCTCCACGCGGCGGACGCGACCGATCGATCCCGGCTCTCGGATGCCGAACGTGCCGCCTCCGGCGCTCGCGAGCGGTTGCGCGGCGCGGACGAGCGCTTGCGGGCCGCCGACCACGCCGAGCTCGAAGCGCGCCTCGGCCTCGAGGGCCTGCGCGAGGGCGTCCTGGTCGAGCTGGCCGGGCTCGGTGAGCTTGGCCTCGCGGCCCTCGGGGTGGCGTCAAACGCCCGGTCGGCAGAGGAGCCCACGGCTGACGAGCCGCGCGATGAGGAGCGGGGAGTGGCCCAGGCCGGCCGCGTGGATGCCGCGTTCGAGGACGATGACGACGTCGCCGCGGATACCGCCGCCCTCGAATCGGCCCTCTCCACCGTTGCCGACCGCTGGGTCGCGGAGCCCCCGAGCGGTCCGGTGCCGCCTCCGGGCCGGCTCGCCCAGCTCCGGCGTCGCTACCACGAGCTCGGCGCCGCGAACCCGTTCGCGGTCGAGGAGTACGCGGAGCTGAAGACCCGCCTCGAGACCCTGGAAACGCAGGCCGCCGACCTGCGCTCGGCGATCGCCAAGACCCGGGAGCTCATCGAGGAGCTCGACACGCTCATCGCCGAGCAGTTCCGGACGACCTTCCAGGCGCTCGAGACCGCGTTCGAGCGACGCTTCGAGCAGCTCTTCGGCGGTGGCTACGCCCGGCTGTCGCTCACGGACCCGTCGGATCTCGGCTCGACCGGCGTCGAGATCGTCGCCCGGCCGCCCGGCAAGAAGCCGCAAGCCCTTGCGATGCTGTCGGGCGGGGAGCGAGCCCTGACCGCGGTCGCGCTGCTGTTCGCGATGCTCGAGGTCCGGCCGGTGCCGTTCTGCGTCCTGGACGAGGTCGATGCCGCCCTCGACGAGGCGAACATCGGTCGGTTCGCCGCCGCGCTGCGCAGCCTCGCGCACCAGACCCAGTTCATCGTGATCACCCACAACCGCGGGACGATCGAGGCCGCCGATGCGCTCTACGGCGTGACGGTCGGCGACGACTCGGTCTCGCGCGTCATCAGCCTGCGCCTTGACGAGGCCCAGGCCCTCGCCTCGGACCGCCGGCGCGAGCTCGCCCCGGTCGACTGATGCCGTTCTGGCGCCGGCGTCGCGATGAGACGCCCGAAGATCCGTCGGCCGCCACGCCTACCGAGGCCGAGCCCGAGGCCGAGCCCGCGCGACCGGTCGAGCCCGAGGATGTCGACGCCGGCTGGGAACCCGACCCCTCCGACTTCGACGATCCGATGACGGCATCCTCCCCCGCGGACGTGTCCCAGGTCGCGACCGCGGCTGGACCGCTCGACGCGTCCGTCGTGGAGTCGACCCCACCTGCGACGGATGTCCAGCCGCCAGCCCTGGCCGACGCGGAGCCGGTCGCTGCCCCTCCGGCCTTCGCGCCGTTCGACCCGACCGCGTTCCTGGCCGTTGCGCCGGCCCATACCCTCGACCAGGGCCTCGAGCGGACGCGGACGGGCTTCATGTCGCAACTGCGGGGCTACCTCGGCGGGGACGATCCGCAATGGGACGACGTCGAGGAGACGCTCATCGCCGGCGACGTCGGGGCGACCCTGGCCATCGAGCTCGTCGAGCGAGCCAGGCGCCGCCGCGACCCGGGTGGGGCTGAGGCGGCGATCCGCGCCGAGCTGGCCGCGTTGCTCGTGACGCGTGACCTCGACTGGTCACCGCAGCCGGCGACCGGTGGAGGACCTGCCGTCGTGCTGGTGATCGGCGTCAACGGGACCGGCAAGACCACGACGATCGGCAAGCTCGCCGCGCGCTACGCCGGGGAGGGCCGGACGGTCATCCTCGCAGCCGCGGACACGTTCCGGGCCGCGGCGATCGATCAGCTGCGCATCTGGGCCGACCGAGCCGGCGTCCCGGTCGTCGCCCATGCCCCAGGCGCCGATCCGGGGGCCGTCGTCTTCGATGCCCTCGACGCCGCGGTCGCCCGCGGCGCGGACCTCGTCATCGCCGACACGGCCGGCCGCCTGCACACCAAGACGAACCTCATGGACGAGCTCGCCAAGGTCCGCCGGATCATCGACAAGCGGCTGCCCGGCGCCGAACCCGAGACGCTGTTCGTGCTCGACGCGACGACCGGCCAGAACGGCCTCTCGCAAGCGAAGGCCTTCCACGACGCCGTCGGGCTGACCGGGATCGTCCTGACCAAGCTCGATTCGACCGCAAAGGGCGGCATCGTCTTCGCCATCGAAGACGCACTCAAGGTCCCGGTCCGCTTCGTCGGGGTCGGGGAGGGCGTCAACGACCTCCTCGTCTTCGACCCGGACGCGTTCGTCGCGGCGCTCTTCACGGACGGTCAGGCGCCGACGGGCTGATCGCGCTCGACATCGACCGCGATCTCCGCGGCTGAACGGCCGTCGTGCACCGGCAGGTCGCGCAGGCGACGCACCGGCGACCACCACAGGATCGCCGCGCCGATCAGGCCACCCAGCGGCGCCAGGAAGGCCACGGCTCGCAGGCCGATGACCTCGGCCAGCAGTCCGGCACCGATCGTCGCGACGAGCTGCGCCCCCACCGCCAGCACCGAGAACGTCGCCGCGACCCGGCCCAGCTCGCGGTCCTTGACGAGTGCTTGCCGCACCGAGACCTCGGTCACCTCGTAGACGGTCGCCGCCGAATCGGCGATGAGCTGCTGGGCGACGAGACAGGCGAGCGCGATGAGCGGGAGACCGGCCGGGGCGAGCGGGATGAACAGGTTGCCCAGCGCCGACAGGAGCATCGCCGCCACCGCGACCTGGCCCACGCCCCAGCGCGTCGTGGACCGCGTGGCCACGACCGCGCCGATGAACGATGACGCGCCACCGACGCCCGCGACGATGCCGACGAGGGCTGGGCTCAGGCCAAGTGTCTCGAGCGAGAAGAGGAACCACGTCGCCCCGAACACGCCCCAGAGCGCCGCGAGCAGCATCGACGCCGCCGCGAACGAGCGCAGGATGGGGTCATGGGCGACGAGCCGCAGACCGTGGCGGATCTCGTCGAGCATCGGTGCGCGGTCCTCGACCTTCGGTGGGGGCGCCTCCGGCTTGCGGACGGTCACCAGCAGCACCGCCGAGACGACGTACGTGACCGCGTCGATGAGGATCGTGATCGGCCCGGTCAGCACCTGGACGAGGATGCCGCTGATGCCGAAGCCGACGAACTCGGCGACCGAGCCGCTGGCCGCCAGCGCGCTGTTGGCCTCCACGAGCCGCTCGCGCTCGACGATGCTCGGCAGGTACGCGTTGTCCGCCGCGTCGAAGAAGGCGGTGAGGATCGCGGCCAGCACAGTCACCACGAGGAGGTGCCAGAACGTCAGGGCGCCGAAGACGAACGCGATCGGGATCGAGCCGAGCAGGACGGCGCGACCGAGGTCCGCCCCGATCAGGACCGGACGCCGCTTGAGGCGGTCGACCCACGCCCCGGCCACCAGGCCCACGACCAGGAGCGCCGCCAGGTCCATGCCGCGCAGGACGGCCACTTCGATCGGGCCGGCGCTCAGCGTCAGGATGGCGACGAGCGGCAGGGCGATCCGCGTGATCAGCGATCCGAAGATGGAGATCGTGGCGGCCGACCAGACACGCACGAAGGCGTCGTTCCGCCAGAGCGGAGAGGCAAAGGGTTTGGGCACGGTCGGCCGAGGATAGCGTCCGGCCGGACCATCGGATCGACGGCGTGTGGGCGGGGCCTGCGCTACACTGCGCACGCCTCGGTGCGTCAGAACTCGCGCACCCCCGGGCCATGCACGCCTGTGGGCGTCCGGCTCGGGCCCTCACCGTCACTGGAGTCCCGGCCGGACCGTGTTCGATACCCTCAGCGATCGCCTTCGCAAGACCCTCGGCACCCTGACCGGCCGCGGCCGGATCAGCGAGGCCGACGTGGATGCGGCGATGCGCGAGGTCCGCCTCGCGTTGCTCGAAGCCGACGTGAACTTCAAGGTCGTGAAGGACTTCGTCGCCCGCGTTCGCGAGCGAGCCATCGGAGCGGACGTCCTCGAGAGCCTCACCGCCGGCCAGGCCGTCGTCAAGATCGTCCACGAGGAGCTCGTCGACCTCCTGGGCACCGGCGATCGCGTCTTCCACCTGAGCGGGAACCCGGCGGTCGTCGCGATGGTCGGCCTGCAGGGCTCCGGCAAGACGACCTCGACCGCCAAGCTCGCCCGCTACGTGGTCAAGCAGGGCCGCCGCCCGCTGCTCGTCGCCGCAGACCCCTATCGACCCGCCGCCGCCGACCAGCTGGAGACCCTCGGCAGGGCCCTCGACATCCCGGTCTTCCGCGCGCCCCACGGCACACCGGTCCCCGAGATCGCGCGTCTGGGGGTCGAGGCCGCCAAGCGCGGCACGCGCGACGTCGTGATCCTGGACACCGCCGGGCGACTGAGCGTCGACGAGGCGCTGATGGCCGAGATCGGGGCGGTCAACGACGCCGTCCATCCGGTCGAGACGCTGCTGGTCGTCGATGCGATGACGGGCCAGGAAGCCGTCGGGGTCGCGCAGGCGTTCGTCGCCGCGGTCCCCGTGACCGGGCTCATCCTCACGAAGATCGATGGCGACGCCCGTGGCGGCGCCGCCCTGAGCATCTCCGCCGTGACCGGCGTGCCGGTCAAGTTCCTCGGGACCGGCGAGAAGACCGACGCGCTCGAGGTCTTCCACCCGGACCGCCTCGCCGGCCGGATCCTCGGCATGGGCGACATCCTGACCCTCGTCGAGCGAGCGCAGGAGACCTTCGACGTCAAGCAGGCCCAGCAGATGGAGGAGAAGCTTCGCAAGTCGAGCTTCACCCTCGAGGACATGCTGGACCAGCTCCAGCAGGTCCAGAAGATGGGTCCCATCGGCCAGCTCATGGGGATGATCCCCGGGATGGGCAACATGGCCAACGAAGCCCAGGCCGCCGTCGACCGCGGCGAGCTCAAGCGGACCGAGGCGATCATCCGGGCGATGACCCCGGCGGAACGTCGCGATCCCACCATCCTCAACGGCTCGCGCCGACGCCGCATCGCGGCCGGGGCGGGCACCGAGCTGCCGGAGGTCAACCGGCTGATCAAGCAGTTCAGCGAGATGCAGAAGCTGATGAAGCAGCTTGCCGGAGGCGGCCGCAAGGGCGCCATGGGTCAGCTGATGGGGGGCCGGCGCTGACCGCCGGCAAGGAGACCACGCGATGACTGACGTCGAACGACCCGTCCACGATCCCACGACCGAGACCACCTCGACCCCGACACCGACCGTGCCGGTAGGTGGCGTGGCCGTCCCGCCCGCAGCCGCCCCGGCCGCCGGTCCCGTGTCGGCCTCCGCGGCCAAACGGCCGAGCCGCGCCCGTTGGGCGGTGGCCGCGGTCGTCGTCGCCCTCGTCGTCGGCGCCTCGGCCGTCGCCGCATTCATGCTCACCGGGGCCTCGGCCCAGGGCTCGGTCGTCGGCTACGTGCCGGCGGACAGCGTCGCGTACGGCGAGGTCCGCCTCGACCTGCCCGGCGACCAGCGCGCCGAGGTCGGCGAGTTCCTCAGCAAGTTCCCGGGCTTCGCCGACCAGGCGGCGCTCGATACCAAGCTCGACGAAGTCCTGGACCGCCTCGTGTCCGAGGCGACCGACGGCACGCAGACGTTCACGGCGGACATCAAGCCGTGGTTCGACGGCGAGGTCGCGTTCGCGATGGGCCCGCTGCCCCAGATGCGCGCGATCGACGACCCGGCCATCGCGGCCCAGGAGACCCGGGCGCTGCTCCTGCTGTCCGTCAAGGACGCGGCGCTCGCCACGGCCTGGTTCAACGACGTGATGGCCGAGACCGGCGTGACCGGGACCACCGAGACCTACGGCGATGCCCAGCTGACGGTCTTCTCCGATCCGGACATGCGTGGCGTCCAGGCCGCGTTCGCCATCGTCGACGGCAAGGTGGCGATCGCCGGTGATCTGGCCTCGGTCAAGGCGGCCGTCGACACGAACGGCACCAACGGCCTGAGCGGCGACCCGGCGTTCGAGGCGGCGCTCAGCGCCGCACCGGGAGACCACATCGGCTTCCTCTACGTCGACCTCCAGGCCCTCGTCCTGAGCGCCCAGGCCATGACCGAAGGCCTGTCGGGATCGGAGCCGAACGCGATCGGCACGGCGGTCCTCGAGCTCGTCCCCGAGTGGGCCAGCTCCCGACTTCGGATCGAAGGGGATGCCATCGTCCTGGACAACGCGACGCCGCATGTCGACGGCGCGCCAGGTCCGGACGACAACCACGCCAACGGGGTCGCGGCCTACGCCCCGCCCACGACCCTCCTGCTCGCCGCCGGCAACGACGCGGGCGCGACGTTCCGCGAGAGCCTGGACCGGTTCCGCGACGATCCGGCGCTCGGCGATGGCATCAAGTCGCTTGAGGAGTCCGCGGGTCTGTTCGGTGGCCTCGATCCGGCGCTCGCCTGGCTGGGTGACACCGGCGTGGTCATCGCGCCGGCTGGCGACAGCGTCGAGGGTGGGCTCGTCTCCATCCCGGCCGATGCCGCTGCGGCCAAGCAGTTCCTGACCACGATCCGCAGCCTCCTGACGCTCGCCGGCGGGCAGCAGGGGATCACGGTCACCGATCAGGACTACGCCGGGACGACGATCACGACGGTCGACCTCGGCTCCATCTCGAGCCTGGCCGGCCTCGTCGGCGCCCCGAGCGACCTGGAGGCATTCGGGGGCAGCCTGCCGGACGGCAACGCCCAGATCAGCTACGCGGCGACCGACGCCGTCGTCGTCATCGGCAGCGGTCCCGACTTCGTCAAGCACGTCCTGGACGCCGGCGCCGGCGAATCGCTCGCCGACACGTCGCGCTACCAGGGCCTCATCGGCCGCGTCGGGGCCGAGCACACCGGCGTCACGTTCGTGGACATCGCCGCACTGCGCACCCACCTCGAGGGTGCGCTTGCGAACGCCACAGCCGAGGAGCGGGCCGAGTACGAGGAGTCGCTCAAGCCGTTCCTCACGCCATTCGATGCCTTCATCGCGGCCGGAGTCACCAGCCCCGACCTCGAGCAGCAACACGCCCTGATCACGGTCAAGTAGGAGGAGCACCCAGCCCATGGCAGTCCGTATCCGGCTGACGCGCGTCGGCGCGACCAAGCAGCCCACCTATCGCGTCGTCGTCGCCGACGCGCGAAGCGCCCGCGACAGCCGCGCCATCGAGACGCTCGGGCACTACAACCCGCGCACGGATCCGGTGACCTTCGAGGTCGACGCCGAGAAGGCCAAGGCCTGGCTCTCGAAGGGCGCCCAGCCCTCCGACACGGTCGTCCGCCTGTTCAAGCAGGCCGGCATCCTGCCCGCCAGCAAGTAGGAGCGCGAACGATGGCAGCCAAGGAACTGGTCGAATACGTCGCGAAGTCGCTGGTCGACGATCCCGACGCCGTCAAGGTCGAGGTCGTCGTGGAGGACGGCGCCACCGTCATCGAGCTGCACGTCGCCGAAGACGACATGGGCAAGGTGATCGGTCGGAACGGCAGCGTCGCCAAGGCGCTCCGGACCCTGCTCAAGGTGACCGCCGCCCGCGACGGCGAACCGGTCCAGCTCGAGATCCTCTGAGCGAGGGTCCCGTCATCGCGACCGAGCGGCTCGTGGTCGCCCTCGTCCGAGGGGTCCACGGGCTTCGCGGCGCCGTCCGGGTCGAGGTCCTGACCGACCGTCCCGAGGCGCGCTTCGCACCGGGCGCCGTGCTCTATCGCGAAGGCTCGCCCGAGGCGCTCACCATCGCCTCGGCCGAGGCTGTCCAGGACGGTCCCGGCTGGCGGATCCGGTTCAAGGAGATCGCGTCCCGCGAGGCGGCCGACACCCTTCGCAGCGCGTACCTCGAGACGGAGCTTCGGCCCGATGCCGATCTCGGTCGCGGCGAGGTCTACTGGCACGAGGTGATGGGAGTCCCGGTCCGCGGCCTCGACGGCGCGGAGCTCGGCGTGGTCACCGACATCTACCGGGTCGGGGAGAACGAGGTTTACGTCGTGACCGGGGAGGCCTTCGGCGCCTTCGACCTGCCCGCCGTCCGACCGTTCATCCGGATCTTCGCCCCACGCCGGGGCGAGATCGTGGTCGACGCCGCCTCGTTGGACCTGCAGCCGCCTCGCGCTCGTCGCTCGGATCCCGATCGACCGCGAGCGCCACGTCGGACGGGGCCCAAACGAAAGCGCGCGGTGGGCACCGATGTCGCCGCCGAGTCGGGGCCACCCGGCGATGGCTCGACGGTGGGCGGCGCCTCGTTGGCCGACGCGTTCGCGTCCGCGGGAGAGGACGGCGGGCATGACGAGGCGCATGACGAGGGATCGCCGGCCCGCGAGGACGACGCGGTCAGCTGATGACCCTCGAGATCGAGGTCCTGACGCTGTTCCCCGCGATGGTGACCGCGCCACTCTCGGAGAGCATCCCGGGGCGGATCCAGGAGCAGGGACTCGCCACCATCCGGGTCCACG
>DASPHN010000131.1:0-24143 GCA_035629655.1 Saccharimonadales bacterium (SeqCode)
TCGCTCACCGTCATCTGCGCGACCGACCGGGCCGCCATCGCGGTCTTCGCGGCGGACTCCTCGGCCAATGTCATCGAGGAGAGTGCCGCCTTGGCGGCCTCGGCCGTGGCCTGCGCGGCTTCGACGGCATCCGCCGCCGCCTGGGACGCCGTTTCGGCCGCGAGCCGGCCCCGTCGCGCCACCGCCACGACACGTTCGGCCTGGCGCCACTCCTGGAGTGCCTCTGCGGTGGTCAGGACCTTGGTCCGATCGTCGTCATTGGTGTTCATGTCGGCAGCATAGCCCGCAGGGTGACCGAGCAGGCGTGGTCGCCCTCGATATCCTGCCGGGGTGACGGACGAGTTGCTCGCCGAGCAGATGCGCTATTACCGCGAGCGTGCCCCCGAGTACGACGCCACGAGTCCGCAGGGCGGGCCATACGCGGCGACCGCGGCGCGCGTCATCGCCGATCTGCGAGCACTCGGCCCGGTCGATCTGGCGATCGAGCTTGGTGCTGGGACCGGACAGTACACCGGCGCGCTCGCGTCGATCGCCGAAGCGGTCGTGGCCGTCGATTCATCCCCGGAGGCGCTCGAGCTGCTGCGAGCCAAGGTCGTTGCCCCCAACGTTGTGACCGTCGCCGACGACCTCTTCACGTGGCGCCACGACGCGCCCGCGGATCTCGTCGTGTTCGGCGCCGTGCTGTCCCACATCCCGAGCGACCGATTCGACATGTTCTGGTCGGCCATCGACGCGATGCTCGCGTCCGACGGCCGCGTCTTCCTCGTCGACGAGGCGCAACACGAGCTCTGGTCGGAGGAAGCCACGGGCCAGGATGGGATCGTGATGCGGACCCTCGAAGACGGTCGGCGGTTCCGCATCGTCAAGGTCCTGTGGGATCCGCACGCACTCGCGGCTCGGCTGGACCGGATCGGCTGGCGGGCGCGACTCGTGCGCGAGGTCCCGTTCTTCTGGGGCACCGTCGAGCGCATCTGAACCGAGCACCTCCGTGGGACTCGATGCGCTACGTGCGCTCTCGCTGCACGTCGGCCACATCAAGCAGGGATCCCTGCTCCGCCAACATCCGGTTCCACGCGGTCCACTGCGTTCGCCGCCCATGGTGGCAACCGGAGCACGCGGCGAGCGAACGGTCGTGACGGCGTTCGAGCACGGGGTCGTCGGGGCCGACCGCGGCGATGAAGTGGTGCACCGGCCACGCAGCGCCGCAGGCGGTCAGGACCAATTCGACACGCACGCCGAAGTAGTTCACGGCGGCGATGCCGTCGACCCGATGGAACCGGTTCGGTCGCGACGCGTCCGGGATCAACCACACCCAGTGACCGATCCTGGGTGCCTGTGGTAGTGGCGCCGGACGTTCGGGAAGGACCGGCCACCGGGCCGGGTCGACTCGTTGGCCTGGTTCCAGCAACACTCGGGGGAGCCGCGCGCTCGACGGGGTGACCTGGGGGTACTGGTGACAACGAGCACCGCCCCGACTCGTTAGGGACGGATCGTTCACCGTATCCAGACGGTGGTCGGCCGTCGTCATACGCGACGGAGCCTCGGTCACCACTCGTGGGTCCTGTCGTCGACCGGAGCCCACCGGTGACAACCGTCAGTGGCATGCGCCGCCGGGTGCGTCGATCGTCATGCCTGAGGCGCGAGGACCGTCACAGGCGGAGCTTCAACTGGATGGTCGGGTCCGGATCGGGATGGGTCGTCCCGGAGTCCGAGCCGTCCTCGGGCGGCGTGCCTTCGATGTACTCGCGGCGGATCTGCTCGATCCTCGCCGCCAGCCCCGCGGCGATCTCGGAGTCCGAAGCCTCCTCACGCTGGATGGCGAGCTCGTGCCACTCGGCAAGGATCTGGGCGGCGGTCCGTGGCGGCATGGCTGACTCCGACTAGCCTGTCCCCGCGCTTTCTGGGGGGCTCGTACCGTACGCGCGACCCGGCTCCAAGGGCAAGCCTTCACGTGGCCGCTTCCCTCGCGGACAAGGAGAACCCCGCCCGTCGGAGGTGACGAGCGGGGTTCGAGCTGACGGGTCGCGGGCGGCGCGTGCAGCGCGCTCTGGGATCGCCCTGGCCCGTTGGGGATGTTCAGTCGCCGGTGCCGGTCTTGTCCTTGTTCTGGCCCGGCGCGTTCTCGCGCCCGTGACCCTGACCCTTGCCCGGCTTCCCGTCGGCCATCCATGCCTTCCAGCCCGGATGGGTCGCGCCGACGACGAAGGGTCCGCCCGCCCATGGCGGCTTGCCGGCGGCGCGGAGTGCCTTGCCGTCGACGGTGTCGACCGAAAGGTCGGTGCTGCCTTCGTGGTGGCTGCCGGCGACCGTGACGGACGTCCCGACGGACGCCTCGAGCGGGTTGTCGTCGCCCCAGAACCACGACGGCCCGGCGCTCAACGTCCAGGTCGTGCCGTTGGCGGTGATGGCGAAGGTGGGGCGACCCTTCCCGTCCGTGCCCTGCGTGACCGTGCCCGTGACCGTGACATCGATCTCCGGGGTCTTCACCTTGTCGGGCTTGTTGCTCGGCGCGGCCGCCTCCGGTGCGGGGGCGGCCTGCCGGCCCGGGGCACCGAGCGCGGGGACCACGGCGGCGCCCAGACAGAGCGTCAGCGCGCCGGCGGCGAACAGGAGACGGCGATCGCGGCGGATCATCGCCGGAGTATCGAGAGCCGACCTTGCAAGAGACCTTTCCGTGGCTTCCTACCGGGTGCTCGGACGCACCGGTCGAGTCCACGTGCGAAGGCACCGAGACGACGCGCGCCGGCAGGGCTGCGATCAACGAGAAGCGGCCCGGACGTCGGCCGTCATAGGGCCGACTCCGGGCCGTCGTGTCGGACGTCGATCAGGTCGCCGGCGTCAGCCATACGGGGTAGTCGCGGATGCCCTGCGGAGAGCCATCCATGGCCGACCCGTAGTAGACCCGGAGCGTGCCCCACTGGGCCTTGCCGACGGCGTACGGCAGGGTCACGTCGAAGGTGCCGCGGCAGCCGGAGCCGCAGGTGGCCGTCACCATCTTGTCGACGAGGGACGTACCGGACCCATCGAGGATCGCGACGCGCAACGTCGCTTCGAAGACGTTCGAGTTCCCGGTCACGCGGGCCGGGTTGCCGATCGCCGCCCCGAAGGCGGGTCGATCGACGAAGATCTCCGGCAGCAACGACTCGTGATCGAAGCGGCTCTGCGGCCCGTCGAGCACGAGCCCTTCGCCGCCGAGGGTCGTCAACGCCTTGCCCTCGACCTTGAACAGGACGCTCTTCACGCTGGAGAACTGGGTCAGCGTGTAGACCACCTGGCCGAGCCGGTACTGCATCGAGGCGCTGCCACCGCCCGACGTAAAGGCGCTCGACAGGTCGACCGTCGCGACGCCGTTCGAGATGGCAACGTCCAGCAGCCGCGTGCCGACCGGGATCGCGGTCGAAACGGACGGATAGGCGTCATGGATCGGTCCGCCGTCGAGCAGCGCCTCGATGGCCGCCCGAGAGGTGGCGACGGACTTCGGGACCTCGCGCAAGGTCGGAACAAGGCCCTCGACTCCCGGCTTGCCGGCGAGGACGTAGTAGGCGCGAACGACCATGGTGCCGACCGGAGTGGCCGTCGGCACCGATGAGGGAGCCTTGGTAAGTACGGGCGTGGCAGGCGGCGTGCTGGTCCGCGGTCCTGCGGGCGTCGGAGTGGGCGTCGGATCGATCGCCGGCGAGGGTTCCGGGGCGGTGTCGTCGGAGGGTTCGGGTGTCTGGTCGGACCCGCCGCCCGTGACGCCCGACGGCGCCGGGCTGGCCGGCGACGTCGGCACGGCACCCAGACCGCCACTGGTGGCACAGGCGGCGACCAGGAGCGCGGCCAGGGAAAGGACGAGGAGAGCGGGACGGGGATGGGTGTTCACGGCAACGGCTCCGATCTGCGAGGAGGTGGAGCTTCACCATCCGGTCCGCCCTGCACCGGCACATCGCCGTCCGGTAACGATCGCGTCACAGGCAGCGGCAGGACGACCGCCAGCCGGAGCCCTCCGCCCTCCCGGTTGCTGGCCCGTAGCGTCCCGCCCAGGAGGGCGGCGTGTTCTGCGGCGATGGCCAGGCCGAGACCACTGCTTCCCGCGCTCCGCGAGACATCGACCTTGGCGAAGCGCTCGAAGATCCGCTCGAGCCGATCCGGCGGTACGCCGGGTCCGCGGTCGGCGACGGCGAGGATGAGCTGATCGACCGTCGCGACGAGCTCCACGTCGACCGGGCTACCGGGAGCGTGCTCGCGAGCGTTGTCGAGCAGATTGCCGAGGATCCGGTCGAGTCGCCGCGGATCGGTGTCGACGACCACCGTTGGCGCGGGCGGCTGGAACCGCGCAGCCGGGAGCCGCGCGGCGATCACCGATCGCACGAGCCGGACGATGTCCACGTGCTCCACGGCCACCTGCTCGGCGTCGGCATCGAAGCGCGACAGTTCCATCAGCTCCTCGACAAGGAACCGCAAGCGGGTCACATCGGCCACGAGGAGCTCGGCGGCACGACGCCCACCTTCGGGGATGTCGGGGAGGTGCTCGGCCACGATCGATGCTTCGGCGACCAGGGCCGCGACCGGCGTCCGCAGCTCGTGCGACACGTCGGCGACGAAGCGGCGGTTCTGTTGCTGGGCGGCCTCCAACCGGCGGATCGTGTCGGCCAGGGCCTCGGCCATCGCGTTGAACCGTTCCGCCCAGCGGCCGAATTCGTCATCCGAGGTGACGGGCACCCGCGCCGAGAGGTCGCCTTGCTCGATCCGGCCGGCCACTTGCCCAGCGGCCTCCACCGGGGCGAGGATCCCGCGAGCTACCCATCGTGCGATCAGCAGGGCGACCACCAGCAACGCCATGGCGCCACCGGCGAGGGCAAGACGCAGCTGGTCGATGGCGGCCACGAGGGGGCCGACGTCGCGGACGAAGTAGAACGCGGGTCCGCCGCCGGCCGGTCGCCCGCCCACCACGAGCGCGGGACGGTCGGCGACGGTGAGCCACGCATAGGCCAGCTCGCCACGGTCGATGCGGGCCCGCATGTCCGCCGGCAACCGATCGGGCAGACCGTCCAGCCTCGGATCGGTGGCGAAGTCCCTGCCGGGACCCAGGTCCACGACGGTCTCGACCGCGCCGCGGCGGAACGTGGCGGGGAGCCCGCTCGCCGCGATCTCGTCGGGCGTCGGATCGGCCGGCAGCCCGCGGCCGGGCACGACCACCGAGAGGTCGAAGGCGGCCTGTGAGGCCGCGTCCCGGAGGGCCTGGTCATGCAGACGGGCATCGACGAACCACGATGCGCCGATGCCGAGCACGATCGCGGTCAGGACGACGAGCGCGACGAGCGACGCCGTGAGACGAGCGCGGACGCCTCGGAACCGGATCATCGGTCGGACCGCCGGGCGCCTAGCGCGCGGCCTTGTACCCGGCGCCGCGGACCGTAAGGATCAGTTCGGGCGCCTGCGGGTCAGCTTCGATCTTGGCGCGCAACCGTCCCACCGCCACGTCCACGAGCCGCGAATCGCCGAGATAGTCGTAGCCCCAGATCCGATCGAGGAGCGTGTCCCGAGCGATCACCTGACCGGCGTGTCGGGCGAGGTCGACCAGCAGGTCGAACTCGATCCTCGTCAGTGGGATGTCGACGCCGTCGCGTTCCGCGGTCCGCCCGGCGATGTCGATCGTCAGCGGCCCGAGTCGCAGCGTCGTCGGATCGTCCTGTGTCCGTCCGACCCGCCGCAAGGCGGCGCGGACCCGCGCCACGAGCTCCGGCACCTCGAACGGCTTGCGCACGTAGTCGTCCGCCCCCGCCTCGAGGCCCACGACGACATCGATCGTGTCGGCACGGGCCGTCAACATGACGATCGGCACGGTCGAGGTCCGACGGATCATCCGCGCGACCTCGAGTCCGTCGAGGCCCGGCAGCATCACGTCGAGCAGGACGAGGTCGAATGGTTCGGCCGTGTATCGCTCCAGGGCCTGCCGGCCATCGTCCGCGGTCACCACCGTGAACCCGGCCTGGCGCAAGCCGATCGCGGTCACCTCGCGGATCGATCGGTCGTCCTCGACGAGCAGGATCCTGGCGTCCACGCCGGCAGTATGGCAGCGACCCACGGCTGCATCCGAAGCCTGCGAACGGCACTGATCTCAGCCGTCCTCGTGCTCCGTCGCTTCCGTCGCATCCTGATATCGCGTCTTGGCCAGCTCCGTCTCGACGAAGGCGTCTTGCCAGTCGTCTGTTGCCGGATCCATGTTCGCCTCGCGACGATCCGCATCACGCCAGGCGGCAAGTGCGTCGGCGGCGGTGTCTCCGGTTGACGGGACGGCGGTCTCGGAACCGATGGGGGCCACCTGTTCGAATGGTGGAAGGGTCTGGTCGCTCCGGGCCGCGGATCGTCTTGATGGATCGGAGCCGGCGCGGCGGGACGGGGGACGCAACGCGCCGGCTCCTAGTAGGCGGCGTTCCCTTCCTGGGCCGGAGTGAAACGCCTAGGCAACCGTAGTGCGCCACGTACACCACCTACCGGGCATAGCGACGCCGGTGGGCCGCATGGCGCGCTCCGCGCCTGTGTTGCGAGCCGGCGCGGCGGAAGGGAAGCGCACGCGCCGGCTCTAGGGGGCGCTCCCCTCCTAGGGCCGACGAGCTCACGCCGGTGGAGGCGCCCGAACAACAGTAGTCCTCCAGTCCACTCCCGACCGGACAAGGCGACGCCCGGAGGGCTGGCGGGCCCGGCCGGGCGTCGACGCTGTGGCGGATCCAGGATGGAAGGCTCGCGGGAGGGCTACTTACCCTTGCTCCGCTTGGCTGGCACGAGGTCATCGAGACCGTATCGCTTGAGCAGCTTTCGCTGATCTCGCAGCTCGGCGTTGTTGAGAAGCGATGTGAGCGCCGCGACGAGCGCCGGCAGGATGAGCGGCATCGCGGCCATCAGCCCGCCGAGGAAGCTCCACAGCCCACCGCGCGACTTGTTCTTGCCCTTCTTCTTTGCCATCACGCGCTCCTTAGCGGTCGGCAGTCCTGGGGGCGGGATCCACTGTCGACCTGCAGAGATTGCAGGGGCATGAACGTCCCCCGGACGAGCGTGGCGATGTCTGAACGGGCACGCTTTGAGGTCAGGCGTGACCAACCCGGGTGATCGGGCCACCTCCGTGGGACTTCGTGGCAACCACGATCGGCCGACCGACCTGAACTGCGGGCCACCCATTCGCCGTAAGGCTCGGCGCGCCTCGCCTGGGGTCGGCGATGCCGCCGCGCTTGCCTCGAGTCGTGCAGCCCGATCGCCGAGCCACTGCACACCGATGCCTTCGGTATGCGACCGGTGCTGGTGCCGGAGCCGAGATTCGAACTCGGACGCCCTTGCGGGCCGCGGAGTTTAAGTCCGCTGCGTCTGCCGTTCCGCCACTCCGGCCGGGCGCCTAGCGTACCCGGCGGAGCCGAACGCGAGCGGTCAGGCTCGCGGCGGCTCGGGCTGGTGCGCCTCGATGAGCGTCGTCGGCGCCGCATGCACGGCCGGGATGCTCCCGAGGCGACCGGCTTGGTAATCGGCTACCGCCTGCAGGACCTCCTCGCGCGTGTTCATCACGAACGGACCCATCCAGGCGACCGGCTCGCGGATCGGTCGGCCGCCGAGGATCAGCACGTCGAGGCCGTGGTGGCGAGCTTCCTGCACGGGGGCCGCCGCGACCGTGATCGCGTCGCCTGGACCCATCACGGCCAGCTGCCCGGTCGCGATCGGTCGACCATCAGGGCCGACGGTGCCGTGCCCGGACATCGTGTAGACGAGGGCGTTGTAGTCGGGCCGCCAGGGCATGGACAGGCGGGCACCCGGGCTGAGCGTGGCATGCACGAGGGTCATCGGGCTGTAGGTCGTACCCGGGCCTGGATGTCCCGCGACGTCACCGGCGATGACGCGGACCAGCGCGCCGCCATCGGCCGAGGAGATCAGCGAGACTTCGCCGGCGCGGATGTCCTGGTAGCGAGGCGCCGCCCACTTCTGCTCGGCCGGCAGGTTGACCCACAGCTGGAAGCCGTGGAACAGCCCGCCACTGCGGACGAGGGCTTCGGGCGGCTTCTCGATGTGGAGGATCCCGGCACCGGCCGTCATCCACTGGGTGTCGCCGTTCGTGATCAGCCCGCCTCCGCCGTTCGAGTCGTGGTGCTCGAAGGTCCCGTCGAGCAGGTAGGTCACGGTCTCGAAGCCACGGTGTGGGTGCCACGGGGTGCCCCTGGGCTCACCCGGCGCGTAGTCGACCTCGCCCATCTGGTCGAGGTGGATGAACGGATCGAGGTCGGTCAGGTCGACGCCAGCGAAGGCGCGGCGGACCGGGAACCCCTCCCCTTCGAACCCGCTCGGGGCCGTCGTGACGCTGCGGACCGCGCGCTGACGAGCGATCGCAGGATCGGGCTGCGGGATACGGGGCAGGACGGTGATGTCCTCGGCGGTGATGGCGGGCACGGGGCGATCCTCTTCTGGCTGGCGGTCTCGTTCGGCCGTCCGCCGGCTTACGACATATAGTTGCACGCGCAACTACTTACGTCAAGAGATGGAGGCCATGGCCGCGGATCTGCGATGGCGCTGTTAGTGGATGACGTCCGCTGTCCGTCCTGGCGTCGGTCGCACCGACGCACGATCGGGCCGACCCCCAGGCCCGACGAAGGAGAGCGCCAGTCATGTGCATGAACTGCGGTTGCGGCGAGCCTGAGAAGCGCCACAAGCCGACCGACATCACGACCGAGGACATCCAGCGAGCCGCGGAGGGCGGGGGCATCTCGACCGACGAGGCGACGGCCAATCTCCGGAAGTCGCTCGACCAGATGAGCGGCGCGACCCAGCCGACGAGCGGGGACTACTCGGCCAGCCGCTAGCCGAGACCGTCGATGCCGACGACGACGCGGCGGTCCATCCGCCGCGTCGTCCCATGTCCGACGCGGGACCGCCGCGACCGACCGCCGCTCGTCGGGCGACGTCGGCTTGCGCCGACCTCGAGGGCGGCGGCAGGATGATGTCGTGACCCACGACGGCGGATCCGATCTCGAACGCTTCGTCGCCGCGCAGCTGGCCGTCTATGCCAGCGTTCTCGCCGAGCTGCGGCGCGGTCGGAAGACCACCCACTGGATGTGGTTCATCTTCCCGCAGCTCGCGGGCCTGGGACGGAGCGCACTCGCCCGGCAGTACGCCATCAGGTCGTTGGACGAGGCCCGGGAGTACCTTGCCCATCCGATCCTCGGACCGCGGCTCCGGGAGTGTGCCGCGATCGTGGGGAATCTCCCGAACGCGACCGCGGAAGGCGTCTTTGGCGGCATCGACGCGATGAAACTGCGGTCGAGCATGACCCTCTTCCACCGCGCCGCGCCGGACGACCCGGTCTTCGGGCTCGTGCTCGGTCGGTTCTTCGGCGGCAACGCCGACGAGGCCACCGACGCGTTGCTCCGGGGTTAGACCGTCAGCGCGACTGCCCGCGGCGCCGCGGCGTCGGGGCCGATCGCCGGGATGGGCCGCCGGGGACGCGCCATCGGGGATCGTGATCGCGACCCTGCCGCGTGCGTGGCCGCGACCGACGTGCTCGATCGCCTGGGCCGCTTCGAGCGCGGATAGGCCCGGTCGATGACCGGGGTGCCCGAGCCAGCGTCGATGAGCGCCGCGAGGGCGGCCAGGTCGGCCTGGTTCATGGACACGAGGAACGGCCGAAGTGTCTGCCGGACGAACCGCGAGAGGACCAGCGAGGCGAGCACGCGGCCACCTCCGGCGAACCAGTGGTTGTCGAAGGCCCCGCCGTTGGGCACGAGCGTGCCGTCCCGCGTCAGGACACCTCGCAGCTCGGAGAGCGAGTGGTTGGCGACCGCGGCGGCGGCAGGCGCCTAGACGGGCACGCCCGTCCTCGACGCCGCGTCGGCGCGCGCCACCGCCGCCAGGGCCTCGATCAGCCCCTGGTCGGCATTCAACGACTCGATTCGGACGAATCGCACCCCGTGCATGGCGGCCTGTTCCCGCGCGCCGACATCGATGTCGTAGAGGACCTCGAGGTGGTCGGCCAGGAACTGGATGGGGGCGACGACCACCGCAGGTGCCGGGCCCCGCGCGATGCGCGGCATGAGATCGGCGAAGTCGGGCTGCATCCACTCCCCCGGTTCGTGCCCGGCGCTCTGCCAGCAGAATGTCCAGTCCCGCTCGGAAAGCCCGGCCGCGCCCGCGACCGCCTCGGCGGTGGTCCGAAGCTGGTGGAGGTAGGCCGGCTCCCGTTCGGCGACGCGGCGTGGGAGGCTGTGGGCCGTCAGCAGGACATGAGCCGTGGCTTGGTCGCGGTCGCCGAGCCGATCGAGCGCATCCCGGATCCGCCGTGCGATCGCCTCGACGAAGGCCGGCTGCAGGTGCCACGCCTGGGCCACGCGGACACGTGGGGCGTCCCTCCCGAGCGTCGCGAGCGCGTCGTCGATCGAGGCCGCATAACCGCCCATCAGCAGCGGAGAGAACTGGGGCGACAGGACGATGGCGGTGACGTCCGTGACACCTCGATTCGCGAGTCCCACGAGGCCACGGCCGATCGACGGCTCCGAGAACCGCATGCCGACCTCCACCGGCCAGCCGAGCGTGTCGGCCAATCGGTCGGCCTGCGTCCGGGTGATCGCGATGAGCGGTGAGCCGCCGATCAGTCGGTAGCGACGGCTGAATTCGTCGACCAGGGTCGGGTCGGGTTCGCGGCCACCGCGCACGCGCGCGAGATAGGCTCGGACCTCGTCGTGCTCGAGGGACGCGGGCGATCCGTAGGTCATCAGGAGCACGCCGGATCGCTCACTCATGCGGGCACTCCCTCGCTCGCCGCGGGGACCCGAGCGGTCGTCTCATGAACGAACTCGACGAGCCGCCGAAGCAGGTCGGTGTCGGTCTGCGGCAGGACCCCATGACCGAGGTTGAACACGTGACCGCGGCGACCGTCCGCCTCTTCGAGCACGGCGAGTGCGCCCGCCCGGGTGGCGTCCCAGCCCGCCAGCAATCGGGCAGACTCGAGGTTGCCCTGGACGCCGCGGTCATCACCGACGCGTCGCCAGCCCTCGGCGAGCGAGACGCGGTGGTCGAGGCCGATGACGTCGCCGCCGGCTTCGGCCATCAGCTCCAGCAGCGCCGCCGTCCCCGTGCCGAAATGGATCGTCGGCACGTCCTGCAGTCCCGCGAAGATCGCGCGAACGTGGGGTTGGACGAACTCTCGGTAGTCCCTGGGGCCGAGACCGCCGACCCAGCTGTCGAACAGTTGGACCACGTCCGCACCCGCGGTCACCTGCGCCCGGAGGTAGGCGACGCTCATCGTCGAGAGCCGGGTCATCAGGTCGTGCCACGCAGCCGGTTCGCGATACATGAACGCCTTGGCCGTCGCGAAGTCCCGAGAGGGTCGACCTTCGATGAGGTAGCAGGCCAGCGTGAACGGGGCCCCGGAAAAGCCGATCACGCCCCCGTTGTCAGCCAGCGCCCGACGCACCAGCCGGATCGCGTCGGTGGTGAACCACACCTCCGCCGGATCGAAGGGTCGCAGGGCGGCGACGTCCGCCGCCGATCGGATCGGACGGTCGATGATCGGTCCGATGTCCGGTTCGATCCGCAGGTCGACGCCCATCGGCTCCAGCGGCAGCATGATGTCGGCGAACAGCACGGCCGCATCGACGCCCAGCTCGCGTACCGGCATCAGGGTCACCTCGGCGCACAGGTCGGGCGTCTTCGCCAGCTCGAGGATGCCGTACCGCTGGCGGAGGGCCCGGTACGCGGCGAACGAGCGACCGGCCTGGCGCATGAACCAGACCGGGGTGGCGTCGACCGACTGGCGACGGCAGGCACGGACGAAGCGATCGTTCACGCGGCGGACTCCTGAAACGCGGTTGCTGCAGCCTCGATCGTGGCCTTGACCTCGACCGGGCCGTGGGCCATCGAGGGGAACCACGCCTCGAACGGCGGTGGTGGAAGCAGGACGCCTTGGTCGAGCAGGACGGACGCCATCACGCGGCCCCGAGAAGGCCGAGGATCTCGTCGATCGGGCGGTGGATCCCCAGGAGGATCGGCGTGTCGGCCACGGTCGATCGGCGGCTCTCGGTGGACCGCAGCGCACGCACGAGGTCCCCGAACTCGCCCAGGTCATCCATCTCGTAGGCGACGACGAACTCCTGCGAGTCGAGACCGAACGAGTAGGCCAGGGCTTGTCGGATCGTCGGGTATCCGTGCCCGACCCGCATGTGCTCGTTCATCACGCCCTGGCGCGCTTCCTTGGACAGGAGGTACCAGTCGGTCGACTTCGTGAACGGGTAGACGACGAGGTACCTCGAGCGTTCGCCGGCAAAGAGCGACTGCTCCTGCGCGGTCGGCTTGCGGACGTACTGCGAGGGCCCGATCCGCCCCAGGAACGAGTAGGTCACGCTCGACCAGCGACCCAGACCGGCCCGCAGGAGGGCCGCCGAGGACATCTCCAGGGCATCCACGGACGGGGCCATCCGCCAGAGCAGCAGGTCGACGCCGGGCTCGAGGCCGATCGATGAGTAGCTGATCGTCCGACCTCCGGCTCGCTCGAGCTCGGACATGGCCACAGCGAAGTCGCGTCCGTCCTGGCACCGGTCGACATCGGA
Source organism: Saccharimonadales bacterium (SeqCode) (assembly GCA_035629655.1). GTDB lineage: Bacteria > Chloroflexota > Limnocylindria > Limnocylindrales > CSP1-4 > SPCO01. The sequence goes on from DASPHN010000131.1 coordinate 12,561, forward strand.
CCGGCGCCGCCAAGCCGGGTCGACGGCGAGCGCGAGGGCCTGGATGAAGGTCTCCTCCGTCACCGCTCGTCGCCGATCCAGGCGGCCAGGTCAGCGGCGGCATAGGTGATGACGATGCCGGCTCCGGCCCGGGCCATCGCCGTCACCGCCTCGAGCATGGCCCGCCGCCCGTCGATCCAACCGCGCTCGGCAGCGGCGGCGATCATCGCGAACTCCCCCGAGACCTGGTAGGCGGCGATCGGCACGTCGAACCTCGCACGGGCGGCGGCCACCAGGTCGAGACCGGGCAGGCCCGGCTTCACGAGCAGGAGGTCCGCACCTTCGGCGACGTCGAGCGCCATCTCGCGCAGCGCCTCGCGCCCGTTCGACGGGTCCATCTGGTATGCGCGTCGGTCGCCGAAGGCAGGGGCGCTGTCGGCTGCCTCGCGGAACGGGCCATAGAAGGCGGATGCATGCTTTGCCGCGTAGGCCATGATCGCGACGTCGGCGTGCCCGGCGGCGTCGAGGGCCTGGCGGATCGCACCGACCTGGCCGTCCATCATCGCGCTGGGGGCCACGATGTCCGCGCCGGCCCGTGCCTGGCTGACCGCGACCGTTTGCAGCCGGGCGACGGCCGCGTCGTTGTCCACCGAGCCGTCGGCGGCGAGCGGTCCGCAGTGGCCGTGGTCGGTGTACTCGCAGAGGCAAGTATCGGCGAGGGTCACGATCGCGCGGTCGAGGGCATCGATGCGCCGGAGCGCCTCCTGGACGATCCCATCGTCGATGTCGGCGTGCGTGCCGGTCGCGTCCTTTGCGCCGGGCAGCCCGAAGAGGATGACCCCGCCGACCCCGAGGTCGGCCAGCTTCGCCGCCTCCTCGGCGGCGACGTCGGGCGAGACGCGGACAACCCCCGGCATCGACGAGATCGGGGCACGGACCCCGGAGCCCGCCTGCACGAACAGGGGCATCACGAGCATCGACGGATGGAGCCGGGTCTCGCGGACGAGCGCCCGCAGACCGGCCGTTCGGCGCAGTCGGCGCGGTCGCACGGCACCGATCGACGGCGTGGCGGTGCGATCCGGCGCGGGGGACGGTTCGAGGCCAAGCATCAGGCGGTCTCACCGGTCGCGGGTCTGAGCGCGGCCGCCGTCGCCTCGGCGAGCGAGCCCGCGTCCTGTGAGGCGGACTCTGCAACGACGCGGAAGCCGGCGTCCACGGCGGCGCCATGGGTCGCGGGACCGATGCACACCGCGGGGATGGACCGGACATCGATCCCCTCGGCGTCGCCGAGGGATGCAAGCCCACGGACCGTCGACGCGCTGGTCAGGATCACCGCGTCGACGGGGCCATGACCCAACGCCCGGCGCAGCAGGGGTCGCGAGGTCGTCGGCCCGATGCGGGTCCGGTACGCGACGACATCGTCGACGGCGGCGCCACGCGCGCGAAGGACGGTCGCCACGCCATCTCCGGCCAGCGCACCACGGACGACGAGGACCGCGTCGCCGGGCTCCACCGGAAGCTCTGCGGCGAGGACCCGACCAAGGGCTCGACTCGGGCGGAAGTCGACCGCGATCCCCTCTCGCTCGAGGACGGCAGCGGTCGCGGGAGCGATGGCCGCCCACCGCGGGCTGCCGAGCTCGGTCCGGACCCGCTGGGCGGCGGCCAGGATCGCCTCGGCGCCGTTGGCGCTCGTGACCACGATCCACCGGTAGCGTTCCAACGCCCCCGCGACCCGATCGAGCTCGCCGTCGGCCGGCTCGAAGCGGACGGCGATCGCGGGGACGTCGACCGGTTCGAGACCGACGTCGCGCAGCGCGGATCCGAGCTCGGCTGCCTGGTCTTCGGGCCGCGTCACCAGGACACGGCGGCGGGGCTCGCCTGGGGTGAGCCGGGACGGCGGCTCGGACGAGGGATCGTGTCGCGCCGGACGGAGCTCGCGGGCCAGATCGACGGCCATCGCCCGACCCGTCCCATGTGGTCCACGACGACGGGCGATGGTGGCCGTCGAGCCGTCCGGGTCGGCGTGGCCGGCCAGCAGGTGCACCTCCCCTCCAACGATCGTAGCGAGCGCCCCGATCGGCGCACGGCACCCACCACCGGAGGTCTCCAGGAACGCCCGCTCGGCTTCGACCGCCGCTCTCGTCCACGGGTCGTCGATCCCGGCGGCAAGCCCGACCATCCGCCCGTCGTCGGCTCGGATCTGGATGGCCAGCGCACCCTGGCCGGGCGCCGGCGGCACGAGGTCCGGCGCAAGCCGTTCTGAGATCCGATCGCCGAGGCCGAGGCGGTCGAGACCCGCACACGCCAGGACCAGCGCGTCCGTCTCGCCGTCATCGAGTCGGCGCAGGCGCGTATCGACGTTGCCGTGGATGGGATGCACCAGCAGGTCGGGTCGCAGCGCGCGCACGAAGCCCGTCCGCCGTGGGCTGTCGGTCCCGACGCGGGTCCCGGGTGCCAGGTCGGCGAGGCGTCGCTCCGCCGCCCCGGCCCGGACGACCAGCGCGTCCCTCGGGTCCGCTCTCGGCAGGTAGGCCGCGATCCGCAGCCGCTCGTCCTGCTCGATCGGGACGTCCTTGGCGCTATGGACGGCGACATCGACACGTCCCTCGAGCAACGCGGACTCGATGGCGGCCACGAACGCGCCTTCGCCCCATGCCGTGTCGGGGGCACGGCGATCGCCAGCCGTCTCGATGACGACGAAGCGCGTCTCGCGACCGTCGCGTTCCAACGCGTCTGCGACCATCCGCGCCTGGGTGCGGGCCAGAGCGCTGCCCCGCGTCCCGATGGCGATCCGACCGGCGGTCACAGGGCGAACAGATCGCGAACGAGGGTCCCATCATGCCCGTCGCGGTCGCGACCAAGGCGCTCCAGCTCGGGTTCGCGCGTCGCGGCGGCGACGGCGCGAGCGTGGGCGGTCACGGTCAGGATCGATCCAGTGGTCACGAGCTCACGTCGACGGGCGGTCTCGGTCGTGCTGGATGGCATCGACCCCGCCGCCGCGCCCGGTCGCCAGGCTGTGGCCGGTCATCGTCGCCACGAGCAGCTGGTCCATGGCCCGCTCGGCGGTGACGAGCAGGTCGGTCGTCTCGGCTGGGTCGAAACCGCGACGGCGAGCCGCCTCGGCGAGCTCGTGATGGAAGGGCGCCCGGAAGCGCAGGAAGCCCTCGACCGTCTGGCTCAGCGACAGGCCGAGGCCGGCGGCCATGTCGCCATATTCCGCTGCGGAGGTGGCCGCCGACCGGAGATGATGGGCGGCGTTCTCGGGTGCGGCCGCATCGAGGTGTTGCAGCAGGCTCTGGGCGAGAAGGTGCCCGCGCTCGCGAAAGAGGTTCCGCTGCGCGTCGGTCAGGGTGAGGACCCAGGGCAGCTCGGGGGCGGCGTCACGACTCGCTCGACGGTATGACCGCGCGATCCGGGTCGGCGTCAGGCCGGCGCCACCGATCGCCGGGCGTCGCGACCGATCGGCTGGGAGCAGCCTCTGGAGCGCTGCGCGAGAGAATCGCCGATGGCCGCCCGGCGTGGTGAACGCCCGAAGTCGCCCCGCATCGCTCCAGCGACGGACGGTGGCCGGAGACACGCCGAGGAGGCGGCTGGCCTCGGAGAGACTCACCCAGTCCGAGGTTGGTGACGCGGCGCGGGGGGCCAATCGCAAACCTGCACAAATCTATCAGAACATCGCCAACTCTGTCATGATAGCAGGCAGGCTTCGGCGGCGCAGGCCGGATCGACCGTCAGCGAGGCCTTGGCAGCGTCACGCGCGGGCGAGCCACCGCCGGACGTCGGGTTCGTGCTCGTCGAGGTGGCCGCTGAAGTCGCCATCGGCCAGCGCGACGCCCTCCATCCATCCGAATCGGTCGGGATCGGTGAGCAGCTCGGCGGGGAGGGTCTCCACGACCGCGATGAAGTCGTCGTAGACCCCGTCGGCCTCGGCGAGGACCGCATCCAGCCGGTCGTCCTTGGTCCGATCATGCATCCAGGCGTTGATCACGTCGTCTTCCGCATCGCCCAGCTCGGCCGGCCACGGGTTCGGCGGCTCGGGCTCTCCTGCGGCCGCAGCCCGCAGCCGCAGGATCGTCCGACGACGCCAGCCGGTCAGGTGGGAGGCGACGTCCTTGAACGTCCAGTCGCCCATCGCGCCGGGCTGTTCCATGCGCTCCTTGCCGACATCCGCGGCCAGGCCGCGCCACCGCTGCTGGACGTCGCGGAGATGGGCGATCAGGCGGGCTCGTGCGGCGTCGGACATGCAGTCAGCCTCCGGGCTGGTGGCGGCGCCACCTCTGGGTCAAGCGTACCGGAGTCGAACGACGCAGCCGGCCACGCGTGCCTGGCGGCTCGGACCGGTCAGCTCGCGCGTGGCGTCACAGGGCTTCGCGCCACGGCGCTGCCCGCGACCGCATCTGGCGCGAGGAACCGCTCCTTGAACGTGAAGGCCTCGCGCGTCGGGCCCCGGGTCGTCAACGCCTCCAGTCGCGCCAGCGCCTCGGTCGCCGTCGGGATGGTGCCGGCCGGCAGCCACCAGAGGACGGTGTTCGGCCGGCCCAGGCGCTCGAACCACTCGAGACGCCGCTTGAACACGGACGTGTGCGCGGACCGGTAGGTGAACTCGTACAGCGCATCGATCGACGTCCAGACCGACAGGTTGACGATGAAGAGCGGATCGTCACCGACCTTCAGATCGGTGTTGTTGCCGCTGTCTCCCTTGAGCCGCCAGACGAAGCCGGGACTGCGCTCGGCCAGCGCGTTGATCTCGTCGAGCCAGCCCATGAAGTCGGCCATGACGGCATCGTCGAGCGGCGCGACGGCGCGCCCGACGTTGAGCTGCGCGACCTCGAACGTGCTCACGGGGATCCTCCGAGGGACCTGTGGACCACCTGCCACGGTGACGGTTCGACCGGCGCGACGTCAAACGGTGTCACGGCGCGGCGCGACTCCGACCCTAGAAGACGTGGAGCTTGGCCAGCAGGCCATCGGTGTCGCCGACCGACTGCAGCAGGTCCTTGTTGTGCTTGATCATCTGGCTCCGCATGTACACGCGGATCCACTGCTGGGACATGAAGGTCTCGTAGCGATCGAACACGTCCGACAGGGCCAGGTCGCGGTTGGCGATGTGACCGGCGAGGAAGAACGCACACTCGAGACCCAAGGAGACCGACTGGAAGTAGGGCGAGCCGATCGCCGCGTCGCCCAAAAGGAACACCGGCGCCCTCGCGAGCGGGTGATCGACGCCCGAGTCCTGCCAGCGTCGGCTGGTGACCGTCCGGGCGTGGTAGACGTCGAGCGGGATCCGCGTGATCTCGAGGTCGCCGACCAGCTCCCCGTGCGATTCCGCTTTGACATGCTCGATGAACCGGTCCATCGAGACCGCGATGCCTGGGAAATGCTCGCGCAGCCACGCGCCGTCGGAGGTGGGAGGGATCGCCTCGAACTCCTCGCGGCTGATGGTCACGATACCGGTGACGTGGCTGATGTTGCCGTCGTAGTAGGTGCGGTGGACCGCGGGGATGAACTTGTATTCGCGGTTATCGCGGTTCTTGTAGTACTTGCACCATTCATTGCACGCGTAGTGCTGCGAGTAGAGAAAGGTGATCACCAGGGCGTGCTCGAGGCGGAACCGCTTGGTATTGCGGTCACGGCCGCTGAGGTCGTCCCCTGGGACCAGCAGGTCGCGCAGCAGTGAGCGCGCGCCCGTGCAGTCGACCAGGATGTCGCCCGGTTCCACCAGCGCGACCGCATCGTCGGCCGTCAGCGCCCCGGCGATCCGCTCGACGGTCCCGGTCGCCCGCCGGTCGATCAGGTCGCTCAGCGTCTGTTCGACCGTGTTGAGCGGGACGAACCCGCGCGTCCACTCGTCCAGGAGCGCGCGCAGGTCGGGTGCTACCAGGCGCCGGTAGGCGAGGCGGGTCTCGAGTTCGAACGGCTCGAAGATGGCCTCCACATCCTGGCCATCCACCTCGTCCTCCTTGTAGCTCTCGATCGAGTCGGCGACGAGGTAGCTCGCGAGGGATACCATGCGCGTCCGCGTGTACGCGTCGCGCCGCTCGTAGAGGCGGACGCGCTGATCGTCGACCGACTGGAGGAGGGCCGCCAGGAACAGGCCGACCGGGCCGGCACCGATGATGTGGACCCGACCCAACGGACGCGGCGTCATGGGGGCCATCGTACCGTGGGCCGAGCGAATGCCGACCGAACTGCCGACGAACAAAGACCCGCTGGTCACCCAGCGGGTCGATTCGTGCTCGGAGAATGGAGGCGACGACCGGATTCGAACCGGTGAATAGAGGTTTTGCAGACCTCCGTGTTGAGCCACTTCACCACGTCGCCAGACAAGATGCTACCCGGGATCGGGTCCGGGTGGTTTGGCTGCCCCTCGAGGATTCGAACCTCGGTTCACGGATCCAAAGTCCGCTGTCCTACCACTAGACGAAGGGGCAGCGGAGCCTTCGGGGGAGGAATGTGGAGCGGAAGACGGGACTCGAACCCGCGACCCTCACCTTGGCAAGGTGATGCTCTACCAACTGAGCCACTTCCGCTCGGAGCGACGCCACCTCGAAAGATGGTGCCGAGGGCCAGGATCGAACTGGCGACACCGCGATTTTCAGTCGCGTGCTCTACCGACTGAGCTACCTCGGCCCGATGACCAGTCGCTGGACTGCCCGTCGGCGGTCCGCAGGATACCACGGCCCCTCTTGGACGCGCCACGACGCGGTCCCTACGGTTCCTGACGGACATGACCCCCCGTACGTGCGGTCCGTAGGCGCCCACGCGGGCGGGCCCCACGATGGGCTGGCATGACGACGCGAACCGACCACACGCCCGCGACGCCGATGGCCGATCGTGTCCAGGCTACAAGTGGGGATCGCCGGCCGGGCCGTCGCGATCTGCGCCAGTACATGCCTCGACTAGTCGCCGTCTCCTTCATGGTGACCGCCGCAGAGGTGGTGGGCGGCCTGCTTCTCCGCGAACCCGCGCTCGTTGCGTCCGCGATGCTCACCGCTGTCTTCGGGATCCTGATGCTCGTTGCCGGCTCCCTCGTCGATACGACGCGAGAGCGCATGGTCGGCCCCATGCTGGCAGTGGGCGTGTACAGCCTCGGCATCGTCAGCGCCTTCCTCATCCCCGGCGCAGGGCCGGCCGCAGCGATGCTGCCGATGCTGTCCGTCGTTCTCGTCCTGGCCGGGCGTGAGCCACGTGTGTTGGCGACGATCTTGTCGACCGCCATCCTGGGCAGCGTGCTGAGCCTCCTCCTGGCCGACCTGCCGCATCCCTTTCCGCCGCTCCGAGAACCCCTGGGGTCGATCTTCGCGAGCGCCGGGCTGATCGGCGTCTCCTTGCTGATCATGGGCGCCCTCACCGACTTCGCGACGGACGCCAAGCAGTCCCTCGACGCGATGCGCTCGACGATGCGTGCCCGGGATGAGGCCTTTGCCGAACGAACGGTCATCGTGGCGTCCCTCGGCCGACTCGAAGCGCGAGACACGGTCGAGGCGACCGCGGAGAGCATCGTCGAGGAGCTCATGAAGCTCCCCGGCATCGACGTCGCCGGGGTCCTGGTCGTCGACGACGACGTGATCAGGGTCCTTGCGATGACCGGTCCCGCCACGTTTCCCGTCCATGCCGGTGACACCATCCCGTCGGAACGCGCTGACCATCTGATCGAGCGCAGCCACGATGGGCCGTGGGCGGAACACTGGCACGCGGACGGGTCATTCGGCGCGTATGGACAGGCGATGACGGAGAGCGCGGTGTCAGGCCAGGCGTTCGGGCCGTTCTTCGAGGGTGGCCGGCTGGTCGGCCTCGTCGCCGTCGGGACGCAGTCGGACGCGCAAGCGGCGCATCTCGTGGCAGACCTGCCGGCCGTCGCTGAGTTCGCCGTGACGGCGTCACTCCTGCTGGCGCCCATGCTGCGCGAGCGCCGGGAGCGCACGAGCGACCGCAACGCGATCCACCGGATCATCCGCGACCGGGCCTACCGGCCCGTGTTCCAGCCCGTGGTCGACCTGCGCGACGGCCGGACCGTCGGGTTCGAGGCGTTGACGCGGTTCATGGACGGTCGCCGACCGGACCTCGTGTTCGGACTCGCGGACCGGGTCGGGCTCGGTCTCGAGCTCGAGCGGGCGACGCTCGCCTCCGCGATCGCTGCGGCGCGGGCCCTTCCGTCCGACGCGTGGCTCAGCCTCAACACCTCCCCTGCCCTCGTCGCGGACGACCTCGGCGTCGGTGACATCCTGGTCGCCCGTGACCGGCCCGTCGTCCTCGAGATCACCGAGCACGTCGCCATCGCCGACTATCGCGTGCTGCGATCGGCCATCGACCGACTCGGTCCGGGCATCCGCGTGGCCGTCGACGACGCCGGGGCCGGGATCGCGAACTTCAGCCACCTGGTCGAGCTGCGTCCGGACATCGTCAAGGTGGACGCCGGCCTGATCCGGGACCTCGATCGCGATCTCGCGCGCCAGGCGGCCGTCGTCGGATTCGTGCACTTCGCGGCGAAGGCTGGTTGCGTCGTGATCGCCGAAGGCATCGAGACGGAGTCGGAGCGCCGGATGGCCCTGCGGCTCGGGGTGACGTATGCCCAGGGATACCTGTTCGCGCGACCCGCGTCCGAGAGCCACTTCAGGACGCTCGCGGAACCGTTGCTTCGACCGCCGACCGGCGTCGTCCCGAACCCGATCGTGACGGCACCGGCGCCCCACTGAGCCCGGACGTTCCCCCCTACTCGAGCCCCGCCAGCAGCGCCGATTCGGACGCGGCCAGCGGCGGTTGGCCGGACAGCTCGCGGAGTCGATTGATGCGGTCGAGGATCGCCGGATGGGTCGACATCAGGCTCGATGACCGATCCTCGAAGCGCTTGATCGGGTTCGTGAAATACATGTGCTGCGTGCCGCGATTGGCGACCTCGAGGACCTCCTGGTCGGACGAGATCTTCGCCAGCGCTCGCTCGAGACCGTAGGGGTTGCGCGTCAGCTCCACCGAGGACGCATCGGCGAGGTACTCGCGCTGGCGGCTGACCGCCAGCTGGATGAAGCGGCTGATGATCGGGGCCAGGATGGCCAGCGCGATGGCGATGATGAAGACGATCATCTGGGCGCCGCCGCCCCCGCCACCATCGCGGTCGCTCCGGCGGCCCCCACCCCAGAACGTGAAGCGCAGGAAGAAGTCGGCCAGGATCGCGATGACGCCGACCATGACCCCGACGACGAGCGAGAACCGGATGTCGAGGTTGCGCACGTGCGCGAGCTCATGGGCGATGACCCCTTGCAGCTCCTCGCGGTCGAGCTTCTCGGCGAGCCCGGTCGTGATCGCCACGGACGCGTGCTGCGGATCGCGGCCGGTGGCGAAGGCGTTGGGCGCGGTGTCGTCGATCAGATAGACCTTGGGCATGGGCACGTTGGCCGCGATGGCCAGCTCGCGGACGACGTTCAGGAGCTGCGGCGCCTGGGACTCGTCGACCTCGTGTGCGCCGCTGACCGCCAGCACGAGCGAGTCGCCCGCGAAGTAGGTTCCCAGCCCGGCCACGACCCCGGCGCCGATCGCCAGGCCGAGGCTCAGCAGCCCGCCGACAGGGTCGCCGAAGACCGCGTAGCCGATCGTGAACCCAAGCAGCCCCAGGATGCCGACGACGAGCGCCGCCATGAGGAAGGAGTTCCGCCGGTTCGCGGCGATCTGATCGTAGAACGTGTTCCCGGCCACGGTCCCGGCTGGGGGCCCTCCCTCAGCTCAGGCTGAGGTCGACGTTCGGGACGTTCGAGGCCTCGGGCTCTGCATCGAAGAACTCACGCCGGGTGAAGCCCAGCGGTCCCGCGAGCAGGATGTTGGGAAACGTCGCGATGGCCGTGTTGTAGTCGAGGACGGTGGCGTTGTAGTGCTGGCGCGAGAACGAGATCTGGTTCTCGGTGGTGGTCAGCTGCTCCTGCAGCTCGAGCACGTTCTGGTTCGCCTTAAGCTCGGGATAGTTCTCGACGACGGCGAACAGCGAGCGCAGCGTGCCGGTCAGCGCGTTCTCCGCGGCCGCCTGCTGGGCCGGACCCTGGGCGCCGGCGGCGACCGCGTTGGCCCGGGCGTTGGTGACGTCGGTCAGGACCTTCTGCTCGAAGCCCATGTAGCCCTTGACCGCGTTCACGAGGTTCGGGATCAGGTCATGGCGACGCTTGAGCTGGACTTCGATCTGGGCGAACGCCTCGTCGATCCGAAGCCGGCGTTGGACGAGACCGTTGTAGATCCCGATCGCGACGATGACCAGGATGGCCACGATCGCGATGATGATGATGACTGGGAGTGTCATGCCCCTCCTCCGGTCAGGTCCGCGGATGGCCGACCCGTGACCGCCAGTCTAGCCCATGGACCGGCCACCGGCGCCCGACCGGTCGGCTGATCGGTCGCTCAGGGACCCGGCGTGGAGATGGGACGACCGGGTCGGACACCGCGTCCCGGTGATGGTCGTCGACGGCAGCCCCAGCAGGGGCTGACGAGCGATACGCCAGCACGGCCAGGCCGAGGAAGACCGCTCCGACCGTCACGACCAACGCCGCAAGGCCGTAGTGGATCCCCGTGTGCCACAGGACCGTGGCGCTGTCGGCGCCGGGGATCGGGCAGACGAACATGCTCAGCGGGCGGCGGCCGTCGACCCGCTGCGCTGGCGCAGCATGTACCCGAGCGCCAGGCTGACCACGGCGAGCGCCACGTGCAGGACCATGTCTCCCGCGTTGCTCGGGGCGTCCGCGAAGAGGCCGAACAGGGCGGGATCGATCAGGAGCAGGACGGCGACGAGCGCGTACAGGGCCCCGAAGCCGATCAGGCCGTTCGCCAGGTCCATGCCGCGAGTGCCGAACCCGATCCCCAGCGCGATCGCACCGGTCAGCAGATGGACCACGTTGTGCGCCGCGTTCACCCGAAAGATCGCGGCGGGATCCTGGCTGGCGATCGGGTTCCCCGAGACGAAGCCGAGCAGACCCGCGCCGACGAGGGCCACGCCCGCGAAGATCATCCAGTACCGGCCGAGCTGTTCGTTATCCATCCGACCTTCCTCCCGAGATCCGGCTCGCGCACGAGACCGTGCAGCGTCGCGCGGGGCAACGATGGCGGGGGGCGGCGGAAGGGCATGCCGCGTGCCACGGTCCCTGCATGCAAACCACATTGCAACGACCGTCTCAGGTTCGGTGGGCGGTGAGGGACTCGAACCCCCGACATCCTCGGTGTAAGCGAGGCGCTCTAACCAGGCTGAGCTAACCGCCCGGGAGGAAGCCTACCGCAGGCCGGACATGGGACGACCGTCGGGCGGACCGACGGTCGGTGGAGTGGCGGCGATCTCAGAAGAGTGGTGCCCAGGCCGGGACTTGAACCCGGATGAGTTGCCTCATACGCCCCTCAAACGTACGCGTATACCAATTCCGCCACCTGGGCAGGTGTCACCGTGTCAGCGGTCCGAGAGGAATGGTACCGAGGGAGGGACTCGAACCCACACGACCTTGCGGCCACTGGTACCTGAAACCAGCGCGTCTGCCATTCCGCCACCTCGGCACGGACCCGCGTAGACCGCTACCGGTCGACGGCGAGGCGCCATGTTAGCACATCCCAAAATCGATCCGAGGGGTCCGTGACCTGCCG
>DASPHN010000132.1:0-2414 GCA_035629655.1 Saccharimonadales bacterium (SeqCode)
GGCGACTTCGAGGGCCTGACCAAGATCCTGTCCGGCATCGTCAGGGACAACAAGCAGGTCATCTTCGGCGGCAACGGCTACTCCGAGGCGTGGCATGCCGAGGCCGAGCGCCGGGGCCTGCCCAACAATCGATCCACGGTCGACGCGCTGCCGGCCCTGAGCACGGACAAGGCCAAGACGCTCTTCTCGAAGTTCGGCGTCCTGTCCGAGCGAGAGCTGGCCGCCCGGGTCGAGATCAACTGGGAGCGCTACGTCAAGGTCAGCGACATCGAAGCGAGCTGCGCGATCGACATCGCCGCCACGATGATCGTCCCGGCCGCGGCCCGCTATCTCGGAGAGCTCAACCGGGCGCCGTCGTCGCGTGGCCTCAACGCCATCTGCGAGCAGGTGAGTGCCCTGACCGACCAGCTCGTCGACGCGACCGACGCGTTGCGCGACGCCCAGCACGAGGCGCATGCCGCGGGCTCGGTGCATGCCGAGGCCGCCGCGTTCGTGCAGGTCGTGATCCCGGCCCAGGAGGCGCTGCGGGAGGTCGTCGACGAGCTCGAGGTCCTCGTCGCGGACGACCTGTGGCCGCTGCCCAAGTATCGCGAGCTGCTCTTCCAGTACTGACCCGGACGTTCGGGGCCGACGACAGCCGCACGCAGGCCTCAGACTGGCACCTGACTCGCGCCTGGCCCAGTCCAGGATCGAGAGAGGGGAGGCACCGTATGGACGTCCCGATGTTGGCCGGCACCGGCATCGTCATCCTGGGTCTCGTCGTGTGGATCGTGTGCGCGATCCAGGCCCACAAGCTCGCCCGCAAGAAGCACCGGTCCGTCCCGCTGTGGACGGCACTGGCGATCATCTTCGGCCCGATCGCGTACTTCGGGCTGTACGTGCTGCCCCAGGGTCGTTGACTCGCGATCCGATCAGGCGGGCGGCGCGGCGGCCGGCAGCGTGAACCGGAACGTCGAGCCCTGGCCGACGACCGAGTCGAGCCAGAGGCGCCCGCCGTGGTGCTCGACGATCTCGCGACAGATCGGCAGCCCGAGACCCGTCCCGCGCGGCTTGTCCGTCAGGGTGTCGCCGGCCTGGGAGTAGGGCTCGAAGACGCGCGCCTGGTCGGCCGGGTCGATGCCGATGCCGCTGTCCGACACGGCCACCTCGATCGCGTCCTGCCGGCGAGCGGCTCGGACCGTGATCGTGCCGGTCGGCGTGAACTTCACCGCGTTCGAGATCAGGTTGATGACGACCTGGATCAGCCGGTCGCGATCACCGGCGACGACAGGCAGGTCCGGAGCCAGCTCAACGACGAGCCGCGGTCCGTGGTCTTCGGTCAAGAGCGACGCCGTCGCGTTGGTGGCGCGCTGGATCACGTCGGCGACGTCGACCGGGTCGCTGGCGAATTCCATCCGGCCCGCCTCGATCTTGGCGAGGTCCAGGGTGTCGTTGATCAGCGCCGTCAGGCGCTCGCCTTCTTCGACGATGATCCCGAGGTTCTCGGTCACCTGGCGAACCGCTCGATCGACCTTCGGATCGCCAGCCGGCACGAGCGGGAACACGATGTCCGCAAGGCGCTTCGAGATGAGCTTCGAGAAGCCGACGACCGAGGTCAGCGGCGTGCGCAGCTCGTGGCTGACGTTCGAGAGGAAGATGCTCTTGGCCGCGGTCGCCGCCTCGGCCGCCGCTCGCGCATCGACCAGTGAGGCGGTGCGCTCCATCACGCGCCGTTCCAGGACTGCCTTGCTCTCCTCGAGCTCGGCATACAGCCGAGCGTTCTCGATGCCGCCCGCGATGAGGGTCCCGGCCGTATAGAGGAGGGGGCCGTCCCCGGGCGAGACGTCACGCCCGGAACGCCGGTTGTCGACCGCGAGGATGCCCACCGTGCGGCCCTTGGTGACGAGCGGCGTGCCGAGGAACGAGGTCACCTCGAGGACCCTCGCGAAGGTGCGATTGCGCTCATCCGGATCCTGGTCGACGTCACGGAAGACGAGCGGCCCGTCGGACCTGAACAGGCGCACCAGGAGGGACGACCCCAGGTCGAGCGGGAGCTCCAAGCGGGCGATGCTGTCGGCCATCTCCGCGCTGCCGCCCACCGAGCGCCCGTGGCCCAGGACGCCGCGCGTCTCGTCCGCAAGCAGCACGAGTGCACGATCGAAGCGGAGGTGCCGCGTCACCGCGCGGAGCGATCGATCGAGGAGCTCGTCGCGGTCGAGGGTCGAGCCGGTCGCGATGCCGAGCTCGTTGAGCGTCATGAGCTCCGCGACCCGCTCCTGGAGACTGGCATTGGCCTCGACGGAGCCTCGTGCGGCGGTCTCGGTCAGTCCCTCCTGGGTCCGGAGCTGGGTGGCGCGACCGCGAGCGGCCCCGCCGTACAGCACGAGGCCGGCCGGAAGCAGTGTGGCGAGGACGATGGCGACGCCTTGCCAGCC
>DASPHN010000133.1:0-5486 GCA_035629655.1 Saccharimonadales bacterium (SeqCode)
ATGCACGCGGCCTTCGAGGGCCATCCGACACCCATGAACTGGACGCCCTCGGTCATCGCCCATGTGCACTCCATGCCCGACTTCGACCCCGCAGGCATCCTCGTCGTGCGTCCGGTCCACGGCCCGGACGAACCGGTCGCATTCGCGCGGGTCGAGCTGCTGGAGCAGGATCAGCCGGCCGGCGCGCGCCTCGGGGACGTGGGCCTGATCGGCGTGCTGCCCGAGTGGCGGCGGCGCGGCCTGGGCCGGGAGCTCCTGCGTTGGGGTGTCGGCGAGCTGCGACGACGCGGCGCCGGCCGCATCGAGCTCTCGGTCGAGGCGCTCAACGATCGTGCGACCCGCCTCTACCAGGCGCACGGCTTCGAGCCGGCGATCGAGTGGCCGCACTGGGTCCTGCCGACCGGAGCCTGACGGCTACTCCGCTGGGGGCGGCTCCGCCCTCGACTCGTCGCCGATCGATGGCGGTGGCTCCATCCGATGTTTGGGCGCGGACGACGCACCGCGGCCCGGTCTGGGCGACCCCAGCCGGGCGAGCGCGTCGCGGTAGGTCGTCGAATGCGGGTCGAGCGCGACCGCGAGCCGCAGGTGCGTGCCGGCCTCATCTCGGCGACCCAACCGCTTCAGGCTCTGGCCGAGCGCGAAATGCGCGTAGTGCGACGACGGATCGAGCTCGAGCAGGCGTTCGAACGCGGCGCGCGCCCGCTCGTGCTGGCCGGAGTTGAAGTAGGCGGGGCCGAGGGCTTCGAGGATGGACGCCTTGCCGGGCTCGAGCCGGTCGGCGCGCTCGAGCACGATCGCAGCCTGGGCATGATGGCGCGCCTCGAGCAAGGCGCGACCGCGCTGCAGGAGGTCGTAGGCCGTTTCGCGCTCGTCGTCCATCGGGTCGATGGTGGCATGGAACGCACCGGGATGCCGTCGGGCAGGCGGCCGCGCGAGGCGCGTCAGGCGAGCGTCACGCCTCGCGGTACGCCGCGAGATCGACCGGCACGAGCCTGGGCGACGCGGTCAGGCCCGGGATCCGGCCACGCTTGGCGATCGCTCGGCCCTCGATCTCCTTGATGTCGCCGGTGAAGTCGATCGGCGTGGCGCCGCTGATGTACGACCCGACCGCGAAGGAATCGACCGGAGCGGCCGCATCCTTGAAGTACCGGATGCGTTCCGGGTTCAGACCCCCCGAGACCACGATCCGGACGTGCTGGTAGCCCTCCTGGTCGAGGCGGGCCCGGATCTCGTGGACCAGATCGGCAGTGACCCGACCACGCTCCGATGGGGTGTCGAGGCGGATGCCATAGAGCCGGTCGCCGAGAGCGTGGGCGACCCGCAGGGTCTCCTCGGCCTCGTCCTTGAACGTGTCGACGAGCACGATCCGCGGCACGTCCGGGCCGAGATGCTTGTCGAACGCGACGGCGGCCTCCACGGTGTCGCCGAAGATCAGCACGAGCGAGTGGGGCATCGTGCCGGTCGGCGCGAGCCCGGCCAGCCGCGCCCCGGCGGGCGTGGACGCGCCGACGCAACCCCCGACGATCGCGGCGTAATCGAGCACGTCCGTGATGTCCGGATGGATGTGCCGCGCCCCGAAGCTGATGATCGGGTCCGTGCCCGCCGCATCCACGCATTCGCGCGCCGCGGTCGCCCAGCCGGTCGATTGGGCGAGCATCCCGAGGAAGGCCGTCTCGTACAGTCCGAATCGGCGATAGCGCGCCCGGATGCGGAGCACGACCTCCTTCGGGCCGATCCGGTCGCCGTCGGACAGCGCTTCGAGCCGCGTCTCCGCAGGGTCCGCCGCGGCGAGCACGTGGCCGAGCAGGTTCTTCGCCTCGTCGATCCCGCACAGGACGGCCTCATGGCGGGTGAACACTTCCATCGTCACGACGGGGTCGAGACCCTCCGCCTCGAGGATCTTGTCGGCTCGCGCGAAATAGACGTCGGCCGAATCGCCGGACAGGATCTCGTGCGAAGGGCGGGCTCGTTGGAGGCCCATCGGCCGGGTCGACTCCTGTGCGGCTCGGTCGTGGGCGTGGCGTCCGGCCCGCGAGGGCGACCGCCGGTCCGAGCGTGGCGGCGAGTGTAGACGATGCGCCCGCGGCCCGGCCGGCGGTCCCGGGACCGGGTCTGCGGCACGCGCCGGTCGGCACGCCAGGGCGGCGGTCAGTCCTCCGCGGATCCCGCGGCCGACGCCGGCACCAGGTCCGTTCGCGGCCGGCGTCGGCGCCGGATGGCCGCGATCAGCAGCACGAGCGCGAAGACGGCGGCCAGGACGAGGACGCCGATGCTGATCGCCCGCCCCTGGCCGATCGAGGCCGCGTTGTTCCAGGTCGCGGCGGCCTCGTCGGCGGCCGCGGCGGACGTCGCCAGATCGCCACGGGCGAAGGCGTCGTGCGCCGCCGTGAGATCCGCCTCGGGAGTCTCGCCCCAGAGGCCGAGCGCCATCAGGGGGCCGACCTCGGCCGGTCGAAGGGCCGTTGCCTCGGCGTAGCGGTGGATGGCCTCGAGCTCGGCCGCAGCCTCGGCCGAGGCGTCATCGAAGCCGTCGTCGTCCTCGAATGCGGCTCGCAGCGCCTCCGGCGTCTCGAGGCCGGCCGCCTCGGCGGCCTCCACGAGGGCCGTCCGCTGGGCGAGCATCGCCTGGGCCTCGTCGAGCAGCGCGGTCGCATCGTCGAAGCGCCACGATCGCAGTGCCTCGCGGATCGGCCGCGGCAGCTGCCAGTCGGCCGCCGTGGTCAGGGTCGTTTCGTAGAGGGCCCGCGCGTCGGCCCGCGCCTTGAGCAGCGGCAGATCCTCGGGTCGAGCCACCCAGGTCCGCCACAGGTCCTCGTACGAGGCGTCCGTGCGGGCCTCGAGCAGGTCGAGCAGCCCGCGCCAATCGGGCGGTCCGCCCTCGACGCGTTCGGGATCGGCAGCGGCCGTGCTGGTCTCGGTCGCTGTGCCATCGGACGCCGGCGGCTGGTAGGCCCCGACACCGGCGGTCGCGTCGGCCCAGACCGCGCGCAGGCCGTCGTCGCCGGCCCGCTCGGCGATCGCCTTGGCGAGCTCGAGCGAGGCGGCGTAGGCGTAGTCCTCCGACTCGGCCGCTTCGGTCCCGACGGGACCCCAGGCGTTGAGCGGGATGCGCGCCGCACGCAGCTTGTCGTCGAGCTTCTGGCCGCGGCTCTTCAGGTCGAGAGCGATGGCCGCCTCTTCGGCGTAGTACGACGCGAAGGCCTCGCTCGCCCATCGGTCGGCCAGCAACGCGCCGTTGAACCAGCCATGGGCCGCTTCGTGGAGGACGACGAAGTTTCCCGCGTAATAGGCGATCTCGACCTTGCCCGCGCTGGGATCGAACAGGCCCGCGTACCCACCGGTGGACCGGCTCACCGCCTCCTGCACCGTCAGCGGCGTTTCGTGGGGCCAGGCGATGCCGATCCGGTCGCCCATCTCGGGCAGGGCGCGTTCCAGGAGATCGCCGACTCGTGTCGCCCACGGCGCGTCATCGGACCACGATCGGAGCACGACCGAGACGGGCGTATCGAGCACCTCCATGGACAGGTTCGTCGTCTCGTACGCACCAGGCCGGTCGGCGACGAGATAGGCGAAGAACGTGAGCGGCTTCGAAAGCTTGCCGGTCGTGAACACGGTCCGCCCCTGGTCGTCGGTCGTTGGAGCGGGGATCTCGCCGGCCTCGACCTCGACGTCGTATCCCTTGGGGAACACGACACGGACCGAGCTCCCTGCCGTGGAGTCGGTCGCGAACGCCCAGACCGGGAACGACACGAGCGAATCGCCGATGCGCAGGTCACGCGTCGCGGCACCACCCGGATCCTTGAGGTCGAAGCGGAGCTTGTACTTGACGCTCTTGCCGCTGTAGAGGCGGCGGGCCAGGCCGAGTCGCAGGAGCGTGTACTGCTTGGTCTTCTTCGTGGCGCGAACGCTCGGTGAGCCAGTCCCGGTCGTGAGCTTGAACCCCGACGCGCCGGGCAGGACGGCCAGGAAGGCCTCATCGAAGAAGTAGCGCTTGGTCTTGGTGTCCTTGAGGCGGTTGGTCAGCGTGAGATCGAGCGTGACCCGGACGCGCTTGTCGTCGGGCTGGACCTCGTAGCGCGCGCTCGAGACGATGGTCAGGTCCGGTGTGGCGGCGCGGATCTCGGCCGGCGCCGTCGGACCGACCGGGACCCCCAGCATCGTGACCGCGGCCACGACCGCGAGGAACGCGATGGGCAGGCGGCGGCGGCTCATGCGCCGGCCACCGGGGCGGCAACGCCGTCGGATGCCGGGACGTCCCCGCCGAGCGTGAGCTCGGGCAGTCGATCCTCGAAGCGCTCGAGGAGCGTGACGTTGCGGGTCGTGCGGCCCGAGAGGTCCGGCGCCCGGCCGCCGATCCAGAGCCAGTCCTTCGATTCATCGACCAGCCGGTCGGCGATGCCCAGGATCCGGGCCAGGGCGAGCCCGAGGCCGTCGGCATCGGCCAGCGCGAGCGGCAGCTCCACGGCGAGGAGGGGTCGCTCGTCCTCGCCCACGCTGAACTTGGCGAACGGGAACTCGTCGTTCCAGCGCAGCAAGCGGCGATACGACTTGCGGAACAAGTCGCTGATCGGCGGGGCGTAGTGAGCCCAGCAGATGAGGGCGAGCGCCGGATCGAGGATCACGGTCACACGCAGATCGAAGCGGCGACGACCGTCGAGGACGAGGTCCCACGAGGAGATCCCGTCGCGATCGGCCCGCTCGACGGGCTCGATGCCCAGGTCGGCGAGCCAGCGTTCGACGTCGGCCGGGCGCACGAGGAGCGCGCCGGGGTCGGCGGATGGCATGGCTCGGGGAGTCTAGCCCAAGATGGCCGGAAGGGTCGGCAGCCGATGGGTCGGTCCCGGCCGTCGCTCGGTCAGTCGGCGACGCGGACCGCCGCTGCCGGGGCGATCCCGTGGTCGTGGGCGCGGGGCTTCCCGGACTTCGGCTCGACCGAGCTGCCACTGGGCACGATGCGCTTCGTGAAGTCGCTCGTCCGGATGTCCGCCGCGACCTTCACGTTGCGGCCGATGCGTGCGCCACGGGGGATGATCGCCCGCTTCCCCACCACGGTGATGCCGGTGTTCAGGCGGGTCGGCTCCTGCTTGTTCGGCCGGTCGTCGTACGGGCCGTCCCCGATGATGGCGCCCTGCCCGACGACGACCTCCTTGTCGAGGATCGCCCGGTCGACCACGGCGCTCGAGCGGATGACCGAGTCGAACATCACGATCGAATCACGGACCACGGCGCCGACGTCGACCCGGACTCCCGGCGACAGGACCGAGTTGACGACCGTGCCGTTGATCACGCAGCCGTGGCTGATGAGGCTGCGGTGGACCTGGGCGGTGGGGCCGACCTTGGCCGGTGCGCGCTCCTCGGAGCGGGTGTGGATGACCCAGTCCTTGTCGTACAGGTCGAGCTCGGGATCGTCGATCAGGAGCGCCATGTTGGTCTCCCAGTACGACTGGATCGTCCCGACGTCCTGCCAGTAGCCGCCGTAGCGATAA
>DASPHN010000134.1:0-5685 GCA_035629655.1 Saccharimonadales bacterium (SeqCode)
CGGCGATGGCAGCGGACGGGCGACCCTCGAGGACCTTTACAGCCAGATCCAGGCCGGCCAGGCCAAGGAGCTGCGCATCATCCTGAAGTCGGACGTGTCCGGGTCGCTGGGGGCCATCACCCACGCGCTCGAGCAGCTCGACCAGGACGAGGTTCGCATCAACGTCCTCCACGAGGCCGCGGGCGACATCACCGACAACGACATCATGCTGGCGACCGCCTCGAACGCGATCGTCGTGGGCTTCAGCACCGGCATCACCGAGACGGCCCGCCGGGCCGCCGAGGCCGAGGGTGTCGACGTCCGGCTCTACGACATCATCTACAAGCTCACCGACGACATCGACGCCGCGCTCAAGGGGCTCCTCGAGCCGGAGATCGTCGAGGTCATCGAGGGCCGGGCGGAGGTCCGTCAGGTCATCAAGGTCGGCAAGAGCACGCAGATCGCCGGGTCGTACGTCACCGACGGACGCATCGTCCGCGGTGGAGCGCGCATCTGGCGCAGCGGCAAGGTGATCGCCACGGACCGGATCGAGTCGCTGCGGCGCTTCCGCGACGACGTCCGCGAGGTCCAGACGAACTACGAGTGCGGCATCGGCCTCGCCAACTTCCACGACCTGGAGGAAGGTGACGTGATCGAGTGCTTCACCTCGCAGACGATCAGCCGAGCGGTCTCGGCCTGACGTGACCTGGTCGGCCGTCGCTTCGGCGGCCTGCTCGTGAGCCAGCGCACCGACCGGGTCGATGAGCTGCTGCGGCAGGAGATCGGGGCCATCGTCGCTCGGGAGGTCGCGGATCCGCGGATCGGATTCGCGACCATCACCCGCGTGGAGACGACCCGCGACCTGAGCCACGCCAAGGTGTGGGTCAGCGTCATCGGCCAGCCAGCCGAGCGCAATGAGACCATCGCCGCGCTCGGGCGGGCAATGCCGTTCATCCGACACGAGCTGGGCAAGACGCTGCGCATCCGGCGCATCCCCGACCTGCACGTGCATCTCGACGACACGGCCGAGCGCGGGACGCGCGTGCTCCAGCTCCTCAACGAGCTCGAATCAGGCGCCGCACCCGACGACGACCTGCCCCTCGGCGAGACGCTCCCGACACCCGTTCCGCGAGTGCGCCACGACGGTGACCTCGGCGATGAGCCGCCGTCGGCCGTGCCCGAGCCCACGGCCCGTCACCATCGACGTCAGCGGACCGGCGGGCCGAAGCGGCCGGGAGGCACGGCCGGTGGCGCGCCGGGCCGTGGCAAGAAGGCTGGCGGCTCGCGTCCCGGGAAGCCCCGATGACCGTGGATCTCACGCCCTACCTGGACGCGGTGCCGGCGGTCGTCGTCGAGCGTCTCCGCGATGCTCGACGCGTGCTCGCGGTCAGCCACGAGAACCCGGATGCCGACACGCTCGGGGCGTCGCTCGGCGTCGCGATGCTTGTCGAGACGCTCGGCGGGACGGCCGACCTCGTCTGCACGGACCCGGTCCCGCCCCTGTACGACTTCCTGGACGGGGCGGAGCGATTCCGGACCGATCCGGATCCGGCCGCGTCCTACGACCTGCTGGTCGTCTCCGACTGCGGCTCGCTCGATCGCATCGGCGCGGTCCGCGGGCGCCATCCCGAGCTGTTCGAGCGGCTGCCGCGCGTCGTGATCGACCACCACGCGTCGAACGCCTCCGCGGAGGAGGCCGATTGGATCGAGCCCGATGCGGCCGCGACCTGCGAGATGGTGGCCCTGCTGACGGTCCGGCTCGGGTTCGACCTGGGGCTCGGTGGCGGGACCCTGGCCGCGGCGCTCATGGGCGGGATCGTCATGGACACCGCCACCTTCGCCCACCCGAACGCGACGCCCCGGACCCTGGCCGTGGCGGCCGCGCTGGTCGAGGCCGGCGCGCCCCTGTCCGACATCTCCCGGCGGCTGTATCGATCGAAGCCCGAGGCGCAGCTTCGGCTCTTCGGCCGCATCCTCGACCGGTTGGAGAGTGCCGACGACGGGCGCGTCATCTGGTCCACCCTCCTCGACGCCGACCTCGCCGCGACCGGGACCGAGCCGCCGCACTCGGAGGGCATCATCGACCTCCTCGCCCAGTCCGAGGACGCCGAAGTCTCGATCGTGTTCAAGGAAGCCGGACCCGCCACGCGGATCAGCGTCCGCACGAAGCCGGGCGGTGTCGATGCCACGGTGCTCACCGGGGCATTCGGGGGTGGCGGGCATGCCCGCGCGGCGGGCGCGACCGTGGCACTCCCCGTGGACGCGGCACGGGACGCGGTCCTCGCGGAGGCGCGTCGGCTCGCAGCCGCCGTCGCTCGCTGAGCGTGGCGCACCGCTCGCTCGGTCCCGGGATGGACGGCATCCTCGTCGTCGACAAGCCGGTCGGCCCCACCTCGCACGACATCGTCGGGCTCGTCCGGCGGGTGGCAGCCACCAAGCGGGTGGGCCACGGCGGCACCCTGGACCCGTTCGCCACCGGCGTCCTGCCGCTCTTCCTCGGCCGCGGGACCCGCGTCGTCGAGTTCCACCTGGCCGATCGGAAGGCGTATCGGGCCACGATCTGCTTCGGCGCCTCGTCATCGACGGACGACCTCGAGGGTGCGCTCACCCCGGCCACCGGGCCGGCACCCGACCGGGCGGCGGTCGAGGCTGCCCTGCCGTCGCTCACCGGCCAGATCTCGCAGCGGCCGCCGGCCTATAGCGCGATCAAGGTCGGGGGCCGCCGGGCCTACGCGCTGGCACGGGCAGGGGAGACGGTCGAGCTCGCGACGCGTGCGGTCACCATCGAGGCCCTCGAGCTCGTCGAGTGGGACGGAAGCGAGCCGGAGCGGCCGGTCGCGATCCTCGATGTGCGCTGCTCGGCCGGCACCTACATCCGGGCCCTCGCTCGGGACCTGGGGGAGGCCCTCGGCAGCGCCGCCTACCTCGGGGCGTTGCGCCGGACGGCCGCGGGACCGTTCGAGGCGTCCGACGCGATCCCCCTCGAGACGATCCGCGCCGCGGCGGCGGAGAGCCCCGATGCGCTCGGGAGGCTCCTTCGACCGATCGACGCCGGGCTCGACCGCTTTCCCGACGTCAGCCTGACCGAGGAGGAGGTCACGGCCGTGAGTCGTGGCCAGTTCGTGAAGCCGGCCGCCGGGTTCGGGACAGGCGCCGAGCGGTATCGACTCCGGACACCGTCTGGCGAACTGGCCGCGATCGCGACGGACGCCGGCGGCGGCCGATTGGCGCCCGACAAGGTCCTCGTCGCGGCACCGTCCGCGACGATCGTCGGCCCGCCCGCCGGCGCGACCGCTTGATGGACGTCGTCGCCGGCGTCGACGGGCTGCGTCCCGAGCACGGTCCGAGCTTCGCCGTCGTCGGCGTCTTCGATGGTCTCCATCGGGGCCATGCCTACCTGCTCGAGCATCTCGTGGACGAAGCCCACGCCCGCGGTGCTCGGCCGACGGTCATCACCTTCGACCATCACCCGGACGAGGTGCTGACCGGCTCGGCGCCGCCCCTGCTGATCCATCCGGATGAGCGGCTGGAGCGGCTCGAGGGGGCCGGCGTCGAGGTGACGGTCGTGCAGCCGTTCGACGACGCCGTGCGGCGCACGCCGTACGACGTCTTCGTCGAGGACCTCCGGGCGCGGACCACGCTCGCCGGGCTGCTGATGACCCCGGATGCCGCGTTCGGATTCGAGCGGCGCGGGACCCCTGACGCGCTCCGGGCGCTCGGCCGGCGGGTCGGGTTCGACGTCGTCGTGGTGCCGCCATACGCGCTCGACGGACGAGCGGTCCGCAGCACCGACATCCGAACGGCGATCGGCTCCGGCGACCTCGCCACGGCCGCGGCGCTTCTCGGGCGCCCGGTGACCCTGCGCGGCACCGGCGACGGGACGGCGACCATCCACTTCGAGTGGCCGCTCGCGCTCCCACCCCAGGGCGCCTATCAGGGCCTCGTGGACGGTGAGGGGACCACGATCGCGATCGACGGCGCACGCCGGATGGAGCTCGAGCGCCCGCTGCGGCGCGGTCCGGTCGAGGTGACCCTCGTCCCCTGAACCAGTCGCAGACGGCCGCCTAGAGGCCGGGCTGCCAGAGCGGCTCGGCGACGCCCTGCACGTGGTTCTCGTAGCGGGCCATGACGAACAGCGCGTCCGAGAGCCGATTCAGGTAGGGGAGGACCAGCTCGCCGATGGGCTCCTCGTGGCTGAGCGTGATCGTCTCGCGCTCGGCGCGGCGGCAGATCGTCCGGGCGACGTGGAGCTGGGCCGCTCCCGGCGTGCCACCCGGCAGCAGGAAGTTGGTCAGCGGGCCGACCGTCTCGTTGAGCTCGTCGATGATCGTCTCGAGCCGTTCCACGTGCGCGGGCTGGACCGTCGGGATCCGGCCGCGGCGCTCGTCGTCCTCGGGCCAGCACAGGTCGGACCCGAGGTCGAACAGCTCGTTCTGGATCGTCCCCAGGACCGTCGTCGACCGATCGCTCAGGCCCAGCGCGAGCGCGAGGCCGATCGCCGAGCCGAGCTCATCGACCGTGCCGTAGGCGCTGACGCGCGGGGAGTCCTTCGAGACCCGGCGGCCGCCGCCGAGGCCGGTCATGCCCTCGTCACCGGTCTTCGTGTAGATCCTGTCGAGGCGCGGCATCCGGGGTCACCCTGCATGCGATCGGTTGGGCCACCACGGTAGCGCGTCGACCCCGGGAACGTGCTCCGGCGACCGACCACGTTTGCCGCATCCCACGAGGGCTGTTACCATCCGCCGGTCATAGATTGGAAGAATCACAGCAAGACAGATCGTGTCGGAGGACCGAGTGCCGCTCGCGCGGGAACAGAAGCAGGAGATCATCACCGGGTTTGCCACCAAGGACGGTGACACCGGTTCGCCGGAAGTCCAGGTCGCGCTCCTTACCGAGCGGATCAAGGAACTGACCGCGCATCTCCGCAGCTTCCCCAAGGACAATCATTCGCGTCGCGGCCTCCTCAAGCTCGTCGGCCAGCGCCGCCGCCTTCTCGCCTACTTGATGAAGAAGGACAGCGCGCGCTACCGGACCGTCATCGGACGGCTCGGACTCCGCCGCTAGCGTCGCCGCTCCGGACCTCGGGACCAACCCGGGGTCCGTTCGTACCTGACGTGAAGCCAAGCGCAGTCGGCTGACCTGCCTGCAGGTCGCACCCTCCTCCACGACCAAGGAGGAATGTTTCCCTTGTCTCAGACGTTCGAGACGCAGATCGGTGGTCGCACGCTGACCATCGAGACCGGCAAGCTGGCGCGACTCGCCGGCGGTGCCGTCACCGTTCGCTACGGCGACACCCTGGTCCTCGGGACCGCCAACCGCTCGGATCCCCGCCCGGGCCTCGACTTCTTCCCGCTCACGGTCGAGTTCGAGGAGCGCATGTACGCCGCGGGCAAGATCCCCGGCGGTTTCATCAAGCGCGAGGCGCGTGCGTCGGAGGCCGCGACCCTGGCCGCTCGCCTGACCGACCGCCCGATCCGCCCGCTCTTCCCCGAGGGCTACAAGGACGACATCCAGCTCGTCATCACGGTCCTCTCGACCGACCAGGAGAACGAGCCGGACGTGCTTGGCACCGTGGCCGCCTCGGCCGCGCTGACGATCAGCGAGATCCCGTTCGCCGGTCCGGTCGGCGCCGTGCGCATCGGCCGCATCGGCGGTGAGTTCGTGGTCAATCCCACGTACAGCCAGCTCGCCGACTCGGAGCTCGAC
>DASPHN010000135.1:0-14906 GCA_035629655.1 Saccharimonadales bacterium (SeqCode)
CGACCTGGCTCTTGATGTCATCCCCGATGACAGGGAGTCCGGCGTCGGCGAAGCGACGCTGCCAGTACGGCTCGCGCCCGATGAAGACCGGGATGGCGTTGACGAATGCGACGCCGGCCTGGAGGGCCTGCTCGGCGTACCACTTCGTAGCCAGCTCGCTGCCGACTGGCAGGTACGAGACCATGACGTCGACTTCGCGTTCCTTGAGGATGCCCACGATGTCGGCCGTGGGGCCGGGCGCCTTCTCGATGATCTGGCTGAGGTACTTGCCGAGACCGTCATGGGTCATGCCCCGCTCGACGGTCACGCCCGTCGGCTGGACCTTGTGGAACGTGTACGTGTTGTTGGGCTTCTCGTAGATCGCCTCGGACAGGTCCTTGCCGACCTTGTTCTTGTCGATGTCGAAGGCGGCGACGAAGTCGATGTCGCGGACGTGGTAGCCGCCGAGATTGACGTGCATCAGTCCGGGGACGAAGTCATCGTCCTTGGCGTCTTCGTAGTAAAAGCGACCTTGGACCAGGCTGCTCGCGCAGTTGCCCACGCCGACGATCGCGACCCGGATCTTGCCGTCGCCGCGGCGGCCGGAGCCCGCCCAGGTGTTGGACGGTGTCGCGCCGTTCTTGCTGCTGCCGTTGCTGCCGTTCTTGCTCACGTGTTCGCTTCTCCGTTGCTCGCCGGTGGGCCGGCCTCGGGGTTGGTGGATGTTCGGTTCGCTTGGGCGCGGACGTGGAGGATCCGCTGGATGACGGTGATGGTCCCGCCGACGGCGATGGCCGCCAACGCGAGGAGGAGGACGATGGAGCCGGTGCGCAGCGGGTCGTCGACGCGGACTTCGCCGGCAGGGACCGGATACCAGCCCACGCCGCCGGCAAGCCCGGCGACGACCAGGCCGAGGCTGAGGATGACCAGGCGGATCTCGCGGGGCATGAGGCCGACCGCGGCCATGCCGGTCCCGGCGGTGAAGCCCAGGCCCTCCGACTTGGATCGGACGTAGCTGACCATGACGGCCGCACCGAGGGCCGCCGACGCCGCCACGGCGCCTTCGCTGAACGGCGCCATGACACACCCGATCACGATGCCGACGTAGACGATGACCTCGCCCCAGCGGTCGAAGACGCTGTCCATGAACGCGCCGAGCGGGCTCACCTTGCCCGTGGCCCGGGCGAGCGTGCCGTCGAACATGTCGAAGACGCCGCCGATGAAGACGACGATCCCGCCGATGAGCCACTGCTGGCTCGCCAGGAGGATGGCGCCGACGACGGTGATGGCGAACCCGATGAGGGTCAGGCCATCCGGGGTCAGGCCGGCCCGACCCATCGCGAGCGCGATGGGCTCGAAGATGCCCTTGATGCGGGTCCGGGAGTCGTTGGAGATGGTCATGGTGCTGCGCCGTCCGTCGCGCTAGCTCGCGATGCCGAGGATGGCCCGCTCGCGGGCTGCGACCTCACCGAACGCTTCGGATCGAAGGGTGGCCACGGTCTCGCGGCCGACGCGCCGTGTCTCGATGAGGCCGGCCGTGCGCAGTCGCTTGAGGTGGTGGCTGACGAGCGGCTGGCTCAGGCCGACGTGGGCGATGAGCTCGGCGACGCTGGCCTCGCCGTCGGCGAGGCGGCGGACGATGCGCAGTCGATTGACGTCGGCGAGGGCCTTGTGAAAGGCGCGCAGGTCACGCAGGTCCTCGGGCTGAAGGACGATCGAGGCGATGGTCGAACGGATCCGGGCGGGAGTGGGCACGGGCGGATCGGGACTCCGGGTTCGGGGGTCATATCAACGTCGGTTGATATCAACGGATGTTGATGCTATTGCCCCGACCGGGTGCTGTCAAGGCGCACCGGCGGCCCGCGGAGCGTGGCGAACGCGCCGGTGGTCGCAGCGACCGGCGGGTCGCTGGAACGTCACGCGTTACGAACTCGGGAGGAAGGGCCGTTCAGGGTCAGACGGAACGCATCAGGTGCCAGCCAGCGGGGGAGGGCCGGATCGGGCCCATCGAGGAGAGCTCGTCACCCGTGATGTGCCACGGGGCGGCCCGTCCGTCGCCGGCCGATACACTCCCCGGGATGGATCGCCGATCCGCGCTCGTGCTGCTCATCGTCTTCGGTACGGGCGTCTTCCTCGCCGGCCTCGAGCTGATGATCACGGCCGTTGCCCTGCCGTCGATCCTGGCCGATCTCGTGGACGCGAGCGGGTCGTCGGCCTGGGTCGAGCTCCGCAAGGCGAGCTGGATCATCAACGGCTACCTGCTGGTGTACATCGTCGTGATGCCGATCGCTGGCCGGCTCGCCGACCTGTGGGGCGTCCGTCGACTCTTCCTCGGCGCGCTCGTGGTGTTCGTCATCGGCTCGGTCGTCGCGGGCGCCGCCCAGAGCCTCGACCAGCTGATCGGCGCACGTCTCGTGCAGGCGGTCGGGGGTGGGGTCCTCGTGCCGGTCGGCACCGCGGCGGCGGCGCACCTCTACGACGGCCCGGCGCGGGCCAGGGCGCTCGGGGTCATCGGCGCGCTCACGTTCCTTGGCATGGCCGCCGGGCCGTTCGTGGGGGCCGCGCTCCTGTCCTCGTTCCATCCGGAGAGCGTGCTCGCGGGCTCGCCGGCCGCCGCCTTCCTGGCTCCGGCCTGGCGCTGGGTCTTCTACATCAACGTCCCGATCGGGATCGCCGCGATCGCCATCGGCTGGGCCGCGTCGGCCGGCTGGGACACGCCACGACGGGCCGGCCGCGTCGACCTCGTGGGCGCGACGCTCTTCGGGATCGCGCTGGCCACCGGGCTCGTCTCGCTCACGTTGATCGGGACGACCGTGATCGCCGGCACGGACCTGGACCCGACGACGGTGACCGCCGGCCTGGGTGCCGTCGCCATGATCGCCACGGTGCTCGCCGTGGTCCGTGCGCTGCGCGTGACGGACCCATTCCTGGACGTGCGCCTGTTCCGTCGGGTCGCATTCGGCTCAGCCGCACTCGTGTCGCTCCTCACGGGCTACGCCTTTGCCACGGCGATCATCGGTGGCGCGGTCTTCGTCGACCGCGTCCTGTACGGGGGACCCGATGAGCAGCGACTGGCGCTCGGGGCGCTGGCCGGGGCCACCGCGGCCGGGGCGCTCGTCTCGGGCTGGCTCGTCCGAGTGCTCAGCTTCCGACTGGTCAGCCTGGTCGGGATCGTGCTGGCGATCGTCGGGCTCGTCGTGATGGCCCGCTGGAACGCCGACACGTCCATCGCCGACGTCGCCCTCGCCCTCGCCGTCTTCGGGCTTGGCTTCGGCTTGACGGTCACCCCGCGCTCCAGCGCCGCCATCGAGGCGGCCGGCCGTGGGGCGTTCGGTGCCGCCTCGTCGGTGGTGACCGTCGCGCGGATGGTGGGCATGGCGGTCGGCCTGGCCATCCTCACCTCCTACGGCTCGACGACGATCGACCGCCTGACGACCGAGGTGTATGCCACGCCCGATGCCTATCTGGCGCTCATCCCGGAAGGCCTACGGGACCGTCCGCTGCGCGATCCGCTGGTCGTCGAAGCGCTCGAATCGTGGGCGTCCCGCGAGGCGGCGTCGATCATGGTCGGGCTGTTCGTCGTCGCGGCCATCGTGACCATCGTGGCGATCCCGCCGGCCCTTGCCCTGGGCGGCGCGGACGGCGCGGCACGTCGGTCCCGACGCGCCGACGAGGCGCGTATGCTCCCCCTCGATGGTCCCGCCGACGCCGACCTCGTCCTCTGAGCGACCGACCGGCTCGCTCGGCGAGCCGACTTCGCGCCGGCGCTCTCCCACCTCGAGCGGCGCACCCGGCCGGATCCGCGTCACGGCCGTCGTCGACGGTCGGCTCCAGGACGCGGAGGGCGAGACGGCCGTCGCGCATCTCCCTGCGCTCCTGGCCGAGCCGGGCGCCTCGGTGTGGGTCGACCTTGCGTCGCCCTCGCCGGACCAGGTCGAGGCGGTCGGAGCCGTCCTCGGCCTGCATCCGCTGGTCATGGAGGACATCCTCGAGGGTAACCAGCGGGCGAAGATCGAGGCGACCGACGGGGTGGTCCATCTCGTGCTCTTCGCGCTCGTCCACGGCGATTCGTTCGTGGCGAGCGAGATCGACATCGTGCTCGGCCTCGGGTTCCTGCTCACCGTCCACGATGGCGGCTGGGAGCCGCGCGCCTCGCATCATCTGCGCAACGGCCTCACACCGATCCTCGCGAAGGGGCCGGACCACCTGCTGTGGGCCGTCTCGGATGACATCGTGGACGGCTACTTCCCGTTCGCGGACGCGCTCGGGGAGGCGATCGACAGCGTGCAGGACGAGATCCTGCGATCACCGACGCCCGAGTCGCTCGAACGGCTGTTCACGCTGAAGCGGGAGCTCATCGAGGTCCGACGGGCCGCCGGCCCGACCCGCGAGGTCTTCAACCAGCTCACCAACCGGGACAACGCGCTCATCGACCCCGAGGAGCTCCTCTACTTCCGCGACGTCTACGACCATGTCATCCGACTCACGGACGAGATGGACAACTACCGCGAGCTCGCCTCATCGACCCTCGACGTGTACCTCACCCAGGTCAACAACAACCTGTCGGTGATCATGAAGCGCCTGACGGGCGTGACCGTGATCCTCGCGGGCGTCGGGGCGATCGCCGGCATCTTCGGGATGAGCGAGGCCGCGGCGGCGATCGGTGGCGGCGAAGGGTGGGGCTTCTGGCTCGTCACCGGCGTCGTCGTGGCGATGGCGTCAGGGGCCGCCGCCGTCCTGCACCGGATCGACTGGATCTAGCGACCGAACGGCGAGACCCTCAGCCGCAGACGACGGGCTTGGCCGTGGGATGCGCCTCGGCGTGCGGGGCGGGCTCGACGGACAGGAGCTCGGCGATCACCTGGGTCTTGCCGGGCGTGCCGCGCGGACCCTCCGAGGTCTGCATCCAGAGCTGCTCGTGATCGGCGTTGCTCGCGTCCTCGAGGTCGCGCTGGTCGCGGCGGACGTCCGTGATCTCGTACAGGTAGCGCTGGTCGTCGCTCGTCCAGACCTCGACGACCATCCCGCGCTGCTTCTTCTCCGACGTGCGCAGGAGAGGCAGGAACATGCCCTCGCGTGCATGGGCGTACAGGTATGTCGCCCGGTCCTGGCCGGGCTGACCGATCGTGTCCGACGCGAGGTACATCGCGACGTCGCACCAGGGGTAATCGAGGGCGCTGCCGGTGGGCTCGACGACCGGCAGGTCGATGTCGAGCGCGGCGATGCGCACGCGCGTGGCGACCGCATCGACGTCCGGCGTGGCCGTCGGCGAGGGCGGTGCCGCCGAGGCGAGTGGGGGGAGCGTGATCCGCGGCGTCTCGGTCGGCGCGACGGTGGTCGTCGGGGTCGCCGTCGGCGGGTCGACGCCTTCCGCGGCGACCGGGGTCGTGTACGACAACAGGCCGGCCGCCAGGAGCGTCACGCCGAAGGCCGTGAGCAGTGCGGGCAGCAGGCGCGTTCGGATGCGGTCAGCCATGGGAGCGAAATCCTACTTGGCCGCTCACGGCAACGCCCACGGACCGTCCGTACTGGTACCCTCCGCGCCACATGAAGGCCACCGTGTCGATCGTCGCCGGTCTCATCGCCGGGATCGCCGTCGCGGCCGTCGTCCTCGGGGGGATCCTCGTCCTCGCCCCGCCGCCGACGCCCTCCGCGACGCCGTTGCCGTCGGTCGAGCTCCCGTCCCCGTCGCCCGATCCGAGCGCCCGCGCCACCGGCACGGCCAGCGCTCCCTCGCCGTCCGTCTCCCCGTCCGGGTCCGTCACACCGGGGGAGGCGCTGTTCCACATCGGCGAGCCGGCTCCGGCCCTCGTCGTCCCGCAGGTCGGCGGCGGCATGATCGACCTGGCCGAGCTCAAGGGCCAGCCCGTCTGGGTCAACTTCATGGGTACGTACTGCCCGCCATGCGTCGACGAGTTCCCGGTGATGAACGGGTTCGCGACCCGCTATGGCGAGGACGGCCTGGTGGTCCTCGCGATCGATGTCCGCGAAGAGGAGGGCACGGTCGCGGCCTTCGCGAACGGGCTCAACGCGGTCTTCCCGCTCGGCCTCGACCCGGATGGCTCGGTCGCGGAGTCATGGGAGGCGGATGCCGTCCTGCCGGTCCACTTCTGGGTCGATGCGGAGGGCATCATCCGTGACGGCGCGTTCGGTGGGATCGGCCCCGACATCATGGCCCGCGGCCTCCAGACGATCCTGCCCGGCGTCGACGTCCAGCCGTGACCGCCGGCGGCGGGCCGCCGCCGGAGCGTTCCACGACGGCGGAGCTCGCGGCGGCCGTCGACCGGCTGTCGAGCGCTCCGAGCCCGCTCCTCGTGGTCCTGGACTTCGACGGGACGCTCGCCGTCGGCTCGCGCGATCCGGCCGTCGCGTCCATCGAGCCCGCCGCGCAGCGAGCGATGCGGCGCCTTGCCCGGATCGCCGCGGCTCGACCGGGCCGGGTCGAGCTCGCGGTCCTCACCGGTCGGACCGTCGCGGATGTCGCGTCGCGCGTGCGCGTCGGCGGCGTCGAGTACCTCGGCGATCACGGCCTCCAGCACGCGACCCTCGCCCGCGGCGGCCGGCCGACCAAGCTGGACGCGCGCTCCGATCCGACGTGGGATGTCCATCGCGACCCGGCGGCGGTGCTTGCGACGGGCGTCGCGCGCGAGCTCCGCGACCCTCCGTGGCTCTTCGTCGAACGCAAGGGCCCCTCGGTCGCGTTCCACGTCCGCCAGGCCGATGACGTCGTGGCCGCGCGAGCCGCGGTCCTTGCCGCGGTGGCCGCCGTGGAGGCTCGCGAGGGGCTGGCCGATCACGGCCTGGCCCACTACCGCGGCCGGAGCGTCGTGGATCTGCGGCCCGTCGCGGCCGGAGGCAAGCGTGAGGCGGTCGACCGGCTAGTTGCGCGGCATCGGCCTGGAGCGGTCGTCGCGCTCGGCGACGAGCTGAGCGATGTCGATGCCTTCGAGGCCGTGCGCAGCGCGGCGTCCCGGCCGGGAGTCGTGGGCGTCACCGTCGCGGTGCATGGGGAGCGGGGCGCCGCACCAGCCGAGCTCCTCGCGCTCGCGGACCTGCGGCTGCCGTCCGCGCGGGCCGTCGGGCCGTTCCTTGCCGCGCTCGGCCGTCGTCTCGAGGTAGAGCGGGGACCCGTCGGGGACTGACCGTCAGGTCCCGGCGACACCCGTGCCGACGAGCGCGCTGGCGGCGCCGGCGACGATCTCGAGGAGCGTCGTCGGGAAGAGCCCGAAGAAGATGGTGAGCGTCGTCGCGGCGGCGAGCCCGCCCCAGATGAGTGCCCCGTGACGGAGTGGCGGGGCATCGGTCGTCGGGTCGCGCATGTACATGTAGACGATGACCCGCAGGTAGTAGAACGCGGCGACGGCGGCGTTGAGCACGGCGATGATGGCCAGCACGGTCAGCGGCCCGCCAGCCTGGACGGCGGCGAGGATGACGTACGCCTTCGCGAAGAACCCCGCCGTCGGCGGGATGCCCGTCAGGGACAGCAGGAAGAGCGCCATCAGGACGCCGAGCAGCGGCTCCTTGCGACCGAGGCCGGCGAAGGTGTCCAGCGACGACGTGACGCCGGCCCGCTTCTGCAGCGCGGCGATGACCGCGAAGGCGCCGAGGTTCATGAACGCATAGGCGGCGCCGTAGAAGAGCACGCCCTCGATGCCCGCCGCCTGGACCTCGGGATCCGTGGCCCCGGCGTACGCCGCGAGGCCCACGAGCATGTAGCCGGTGTGGGCGATCGAGCTGTACGCCAGCATGCGCTTGACGTTGTCCTGGGTCAGTGCCACGAGGTTGCCAAGCGTCATCGTCAACGTGGCCAGCACGATCATGACCGGCATCCACCAATCGGCGAGCGGGCCGAGGGCCTCCACGAAGAGCCGCAGGATGAGCGCGAATGCCCCGACCTTGGGTCCGACCGAGAGATAGCCCGTGATCGGCGTCGGCGAGCCCTGGTACGCGTCGGGCGTCCAATAATGGAACGGGACCGCGGCGATCTTGAAGGCCACGCCGGTGGTCAGGAACGCGAGCCCCATGGCCAGACCCGGCGACAGGGGCGCCGCGCCGGCGACGATCTCCGCCAGCGCCTCGGCGACGCCATCGATGCGCGTCGTGCCGGTCAGGCCCCAGACGAAGGCCAGGCCGAACAGGAAGATGGCCGAGCTGAACGACCCGAGGAGGAAGTACTTGATCGCGCCCTCGGTCGAGTACGCGTCGCTCTTGTGGAAGCCGGCCAGCATGTAGCCGGGCAGGACCATCAGCTCGAGCCCGAGGAACATGACCAGCAGGTCCTTCGAGGCCGCGAGCAGCATCGCCCCGGTCATCGCGAAGATGAGGACGATCGCGAACTCGGCGATGGGCAGGTTCCGTGGCAAGAGGTAGTCGGGCGCGAACATGATCGTCAGGACGACGACCGAGATGAACAACAGGTCGAGGAACGTGGTGAAGGCGTCGACGGAGTACGAGTCGCCGAACGCCATCGAGGGGGTCGCTCCCACGACGATGGTCAGGATGGCGGTCACGCCCAGGCCGGCCAGGGCCGTGCCCACGGCCACCGCCGAGCGGCCCGGCCGGATGAGGTCGACCACGAGCACCGCGGCGGCCGTCAGCACGGCCGCGAGCAGCGGGGCGATCGTGACGATGGCCTGGAGGTTCAATGCGCGCCCCCGCCCTCGGCCGCCGGTGCGGTGCCGGCGCCACGTGGGGCGGATCCCGCGTCACCGTGCCGCGCGAGCACCCAGAGGATCCGAGCGGCGACCCCGGCCACGACCAGGACGATCCCGGCGACGACCAGGGTGCCGCTGACCTCGAACGCGATGCCGGAGGCGGCGGCGGCCAGGGTGGCATCGACCGAACCGTCGATGAGGTCGAGCAGAAGCCCCGGCTGGATGCCGAAGACGACGACGAGCGTCGCGAGGGGGACCAGGGTCAGGATCTCGATCGGCTGGATGTCGGTCAGGTGGTCGCCGAGACCCGCCAGGAAGTCGGACAGCTCCCCGAACACGATCCGGCCGTACATGTACAGGAGATACCCGGCGGCGAGGATCATCACGAAGGTGGCGATCGCGGCGGCGGGCGGGCTGACCTCGAACGTGCCGACGAGCGTCAGGAACTCGCCGACGAAGCCGGACAGCCCGGGCAGCCCGGCGGACGCGAAGACGAAGAAGCCGAAGAGAGCCGCATAGACCGGGGTCCGACCGGCCAGGCCGCCCATCTTCGCGATCGTCCGGTCGTGGGTCCGCTCGTAGATGACCCCGACGAGGAGGAACAGGGCGCCCGTGATGAGGCCGTGGTTGATCATCTGCAGGACGGCGCCCTGCACGCCCTGTTCGGTGAAGACGAAGAGGCCCAGGGTCACGAAGCCCATGTGGCTGACCGAGGAATACGCGACGAGGCGCTTCAGGTCGGGCTGGACCAGGGCCACGATCGCGCCGTAGATGATCGCGATGAGCGACAGGACGATGATCGCGGGCGCGAACGTCTGGGCCGCGTCCGGGAAGAGGGGCAGCGCGAACCGCATGAGCCCATAGGCGCCCAGCTTGAGCATCACGCCGGCCAGGATCACCGAGCCCGCGGTCGGGGCCTCGGTGTGCGCGTCCGGCAGCCAGGTGTGGAACGGGAACATCGGCACCTTGATCGCAAAGGCCAGGAAGAAGGCCAGGAAGGCGCCGATCTGCAGGGCTGGAGCGAAGCCGCCCGCCGGCGACGCGGCGAACGCGACCAGGTTCTCGAAATCGAAGGCGCCGACCCACGAGCCGCCATGGGCTGCCTGGTAGGCGAAGCCCGTGGCCAGGATCGCGACGAGCATCAGGAGCGAGCCGACGAGCGTGTAGAGGACGAACTTGATCGTGGCGTAGATCCGGTTCGCCCCGCCCCAGATCCCGATGATCAGGTACATCGGGACGAGGACGATCTCCCAGAAGATGTAGAACAGGAACAGGTCCAGGGCCAGGAAGACGCCGATCAGGCCGACCTCGAGGACGAGGAAGGCGACCATGTATTCCTTGATCCGGGTCTGGATCGGCTTCCAGCTGGCCAGGATGCAGATCCACGTCAGCGTGGTCGTCAGCACGACGAGCGCGGCCGACAGCCCGTCGACGCCGAGCTTGTACTGGATGCCGAAGATCGGGATCCAGTCCGCGACCTCGACGTACTGGAACTGGGCGCCCTCGCGACCGGGCAGGTATCCGATCAGCAGGAGCAGCGAGACGACCCAGGTCACGAGCGCGACACCGAGGGCGACCGGTCGCGCCGCAGTGGCGGGCAGGATGGCGACCAGGACCGCGCCGATGAGCGGCAGGAACGTGATGATCGAGAGGATGGGCACGTCGGAGACGTTCATCGCGGGCTCCCGGCCAGGAGCAGGTACGAGCCGGCCATCACGATGAGGCCGATGGCGATGCCCAACGCATAGTTCTGGACGCGCCCGGTCTGCACCTGGCGGAGGCCGCGTCCGACCTCGATGGTGGACGCACCCACGCCGTTGACAAGGCCGTCGATCACGTTCCGGTCGAACCACCACATGGCCATGGCCAGGCGGCCGCCGATGACGATGAACAGCAGGTGGTTGAGCTCGTCGAACCACCACTTGTTGAGGGAGGCGCGATACAGGAAGGCCAGGCCAGGCCTGGCACTCAGCTCACGGACGGCCTCCGGTCGGGCCGGCAGGTGCAGGCCCGCGATATCGGCCCCGAAGAACCGCCAGGCGAGCGCGATGCCGATGACCGCGACGGTGACGCTGGCGAGGATGAGCACGCCATCGATGCCGGCGAGGGCGTAGGCCGCCTCTTCGTGATGGAGCATCTCGACGGCCTCGTGGAAGACCGGTTCGAGCCAGTGATGGAGCCGGCTGTCGCCGAGCGGCAGACCGAGGAAGATGCCAAGCAGCGCCGAGGGGATCGCGAGCAGGATGAGCGGGATCGTCATGACCCGGGGCGACTCGTGGATCTTGTCCCAGATCGCCTTCGGTCCGCGGAACGCGCCCCAGAAGGTCATGCCCATCAGCCGGAACATGTAGAACGCGGTCAGCAGGGCGACGAACAGCCCGATGCCCCACACCCAGATGAAGCCGAGCTTGAACGACTCGCCGAGGATCTCGTCCTTGCTGAAGAAGCCGGCGAGCGGCGGGATGCCGGCGATCGCCAGCGATCCGATGAACATCGTCGCGTAGGTGATCGGGATCTTCCTGGACAGGCCGCCCATCTGGCGCATGTCCTGCTCGTCGTGGACGGCATGGATCACCGATCCCGAGCCGAGGAAGAGCAGGCCCTTGAAGAAGCCGTGGGTCATGAGGTGGAAGATCGCGGCCGTGAACGCCCCGACCCCGAGCGCGGCGAACATGTAGCCGAGCTGGGAGAGCGTCGAGTAGGCCAGGACGCGCTTGATATCGGTCTGGGTCATCGCGATGCTGGCCGCGAGGATGGCCGTGAAGATGCCGATCGCGGCCACGATGACCATCGCGTCCGGCGCCGAGGCGAACAGCGGGTTGGCGCGGGCCACGAGGTACACGCCGGCGTTGACCATCGTCGCGGCGTGGATGAGCGCGGAGACCGGGGTCGGGCCTTCCATCGCGTCCGGCAGCCAGACGTGGAGGGGGAACTGGGCGCTCTTGCCCATCGCCCCAGCGAAGACCAGCATCGCGACCACGAACAGCGGGATCGGGTTGGCGTCGCCCTGGGCCAGCAGGGTCTCGATCGACGCACGGATGTCGAGCGTCGCCTCACCGGCCGCGCCGGTGTTGACGAAGATGGCCATGATCCCGAGCGCGAAGCCGACGTCCCCGACGCGGTTGACGATGAACGCCTTCTTGGCCGCGAGCATCGCGGAGCGCTTTCGATACCAGAACCCGATGAGCAGGTAGCTCGAGAGGCCGACCAGCTCCCAGGCCACGAACACGACCAGCCAGTTGTCGGCCAGGACGAGCAGCAGCATCGAGAACATGAAGAGATTGAGGTAGGCGAAGAACCGCCAGTACCCCGGGTCGTGGCTCATGTAGCCGATCGAATAGACGTGGACGAGCAGGCCGATCGTCGTGACGACGATGAGCAGGCAGGCGGTCAATGGATCGATGACGAAGCCGACGTCGACCACGAACTCGCCGGCCGGGATCCACGTGAACAGCGTCATCGCGTAGCCGTGCGTCTCCTCGGAGCCCTCCAGCAGCGGCGCGGCCCCGGTGAGCACGTTGAAGACGAGGCCCATCGCGATGACCCACACCGCCAGGATCGCCAGGACCGGGATCCAGTGCGCCTGCTTCCCCAGCCGCCGGCCGATGAGGGCCGTGATCGCGAACCCCGCGATGGGCAGGACGACGAGCAGCGGGATCAGGCTCTCGAGGCTCACCGAGAACGGCCCTGCGTGCGGCATGGCGGCGCGCGCCGGATGGTCTGCCTCACGCCGGTCACCGGGACATCGCGTCGTATTCGTCGACCAGCGGCGTCTGCTTGTTGCGGTAGATCGCGATGACGATGGCCAGGCCCACGGTCGCCTCCGCGGCCGCGACGGCCATGACCATGAGCGCGATGATCGAGCCCTGGGCGACGCCATTCTGGTTCGTGCCGAACGCGCCGAACGCGGCGAACGCGACGATGGCCAGGTTCACCGCGTTGAGCATCAGCTCGATGGACATCAGCATGCTGATCGCGTTCCGCCGGGCCAGGAACCCGAACGAGCCGATCGCGAAGAGGATCCCGGACAGGACGAGGTACGCGTCGAGGCTGTCGCTCATGACGGGCCACCGGGCTCGCGCTTGGCCAGGAACACGGCGCCGATGACCGCGGCGAGCAGGAGCACGCTCACGATCTCGAACGGAAACACGAAATCGTTGAACAACGCCTTGGACATCGCGCTCGTCCCCAGGCGCACCCGTTCGTCCAGCTCACCCCAGTCGGTGGCGCTGACTGCGAGCGCGATCACGACGGCGATGACCACCGCGGCGATCGCGGCGGGCCCTGCCTGCGTCTGGAAGACCAGCCGGGCGGGCGCATCCTTGGTCTGGGTCAGCATGATCGCGAAGAGGATGAGGACGCTGATCGCCCCGATGTAGACGATGACCTGGGCCGCGCCGATGAGGGGCGCGCCCATCAGGACGTAGATGCCGGCGAGCGCCCCGAAGCAGACGATCATCGCGAGGCCGCAGCGGATGATGTCGCGCATCGTGACGACCAGGAATCCCGCGCCGATCATGATCGCGGCGAGGATCCAGAACAGCGCGTCGTCCCAGTCCTGGCCGAGGAAGACGAGCATCAGGGCCGCGATCCCGAGGACCGTGCCCATGACGAAGAGCGCGAGGAGGACGGAAGCGAGGGTCCGCATCATCGGCCCAGGGTCACTCGTGCGCGCCCGGCCCGAGCGCGGCGACCGGGCCGTGGCCGTTGCCATGACCGTGGTCATGGTCGTGCCCGTTGCCGCCGGCACGGCTCCCAGCCGGGAGGCCGGCGATGGTCGGGGGCAGGACCGGCAGCAGCCGGCTCGTATCGATCGTCCGGCCCGATGCGGCGGCCCGCGCGGCCCAGTCGCGCTCGCGCCGGATATAGGTGACCTCGGTCTCGCGGTCGACCGCGGCGATGGCCATCAGGTCGATCATCGGGTCTTCGCGGCTCGTGTGGGCCAGTTCGATATCGGCACCGTCGCGCAAGGCGTCGTAGGGGCACGCGTCCACGCAGATGCCGCACAGGATGCAGCGACTCTCGTCGACCTCGTACTTCTGCAGGACCCGCGGCTTGGGCATCAGCGCCCCGGTGGGGCAGGTCTCGGCGCAGCGTCCGCACGACACGCACGGCGTGTCGTTGAGGCTCATGTCGAGCGGGGTCGTGACCAGCGTGTCGAAGCCGATGCGCATGAAGTCGTAGCAGGCGGCCCCGACGACCTCGGCGCAGACGTTGGCGCACCGGCCGCAGTCGATGCAGCGTGATGGCTCACGCAGGATGAAGGCGTGCGAGTCGTCGCGGATGTAGTCGTGATTGGCGCCCGTGAAGCGGTTCTCGGTCAGCGACCGATAGCCGGCCCCCTGGTGGTGCTGCGGCTCGAGCGTCTGGAGCGTCGTCCCGTACTCGATGCCCAGGCGGCGCAGGTCGCAGAAGCCGATCGCCTCGCAGGTGCACTGCAGGCAGCGGGTCGACTCGGCGACCGCCTCCTCGCGGGTGTACGGCAGCTCGTATTCGATGTAGCTGTGGTTGCGCAGCTCCGGCTCGAGGGCCGTCAGCCGGTAGCGCGGTTCCTTGACCTCGCTCGTGAACGGCACGATCGAGAGGAACTCGGGCTGCGGCTCGGCGAGCGTCTGGCGGGTGCGGATCGCGGTGAGGTCCAGGCCCTTGAGGAAGGCATCGACCGCGTATGCCGAGCGGCGGCCCTCGGCGATGGCCTGGACCACCGTCGCGGCGCCGATTCGCACGTCGCCCGTCCCGAAGACACCGGCCCGGCCGGTCTCGAACGTGACCGCGTCGGCCTTGAGTCGCTTCTGCTTGGTCGCCTCGGCGCCCTCGTTGCCGGGCTGGGCGAGCCAGTCGAGCTCCGGCCCCTGGCCGATGGCGAGGAGCACCCGATCGCACGGGATGATGAACTCGGTGCCGGGCGCCGGCTCCGGCCGGCGTCGCCCCGAGGCGTCGGGCGCACCGAGGGCCATCCGGATGAACTCGACACCGGTCACGTTTCCGGCATCGTCGAGGACGACCCGGGTCGGGCCGGCCTGGAAGATGGCCGTCACGCCTTCCTCGATCGCCTCGTGGACCTCGCCCGCAGCCGGCATGTCCTTCATGTCGCGCCGGTAGACGAGCGTGACCTCCTTGGCACCCTGCCGTACCGAGGTCCGCGAGCAGTCCATCGAGGTGAAGCCACCGCCGATCACCACCACGCGCTTGCCGACGTGATCCGGATACGGCAGGCCCAGGGTCGCGGTCCGCAGGTATTCGAGGCCGTCGATCACCTCGGCCGCGTCCTCG
>DASPHN010000136.1:0-9635 GCA_035629655.1 Saccharimonadales bacterium (SeqCode)
CGCCGGCCCCAGGGGCAGCGGGGATCGACGATCCGTCGGATCCTCATCGCCATCCCCATCATCCTCATCCTCCTGGCCGTCCTGACCGCGGGCGCCGGGTTGCTCTTCACCGTGGCCGCGTACAACCACTACGCGCAGGGGCTGCCCGAGCCGAAGGCCGCGCTCGCGGATCTCCACTTCGACCAGCAGACTCGGGTCTTCGACAGTGAGGGCGAGATCGAGCTGGCCCGCCTCGGCTCCCTCAAGCGCGAGGTCGTCGGCTTCGACGAGATCCCCGATGAGATGCTCGACGCGACGACCGCGGTCGAGGACAAGGACTTCTGGGTCAACCCGGGCTTCGACCCGATGGGCATCATCAGCGCCGGCCTGGACACCATCTCGGGCCGCCCACGCGGTGCCTCGACCATCACCCAGCAGCTCGTGCGCGCCCGACTCCTTCCCGCTGAAGCCTTCGAGGGCTCCACCTACGAGCGCAAGGTCCGCGAGATCATCCAGTCGATCCGCCTGACCGAGGCGTATCCGGGCGATGCGGGCAAGCAGGAGATCATCACCGCCTACCTCAACCAGAACTTCTACGGCAACAACCTCTACGGCGTGAAGGCGGCGGCCAAGGGCTACTTCGGCAAGGAGATGGCCGACCTGACCCTGGCGCAGTACGCGATCCTCGCGGCCATCCCGCAGTCGCCGACGAAATTCGACCTGATGAAGAACGCCGAGGAGGTCTGCCTCGACCAGCCAGCCCCGGCGGAGGGCGAGGAGTGCGACAAGGTCCAGCTCCTCGTCCCGGCCGACAGCGAGATCGTCCAGCGGCGCGACTACATCCTCGAGCTGATGAAGACCCGGAGCCCGCTCACCGGCAGCCAGCATCGCCCGGCGGAGTACGACGCCGCGAAGCGTGAGCCGGCCGTCATCGAAGAGCAGGTCTCGGCCACGTGGCGCGCCCCGCACTTCGTGTGGCAGGTGCAGGACGCCCTGGCCGTGATCCTCTGCCCCGATGATCCCGGTGACTGCCCCGAGGTCGACACGGGGGGCTACCGGGTCACGACGACCCTCGACTGGGCGATGCAGAAGACGACCGAGAAGTACGTCTATGCGGCGGCCCGGGCGCCCCATGCGAAGAACCCGCGCAAGGTCCTCGAGGACAAGAAGATCCCGCGTTCGGAGTGGAACTGGATCCTCGGGCTGCGCGGCGGGAACATCCACAACGCCGCCGCCGCGGTCATCGATTATCGGACCGGCGAGGTGCTGGCCTACGTCGGCAGCGCGAACTACACGTCGAAGGGCAGCAAGAAGTTCCAGCCCCAGTTCGACGTCCTGGCCACGGGCTGGCGCCAGCCGGGTTCCTCCATCAAGCCGATCGACTACCTGATCGGGATCGAGGACGAGACCCTGACCGCCAGCACGATGTTCATGGACGTCACCACGAACTTCGGCGGTGGGTTCATGCCGACCCAGGCCGACAAGAAGGAACGCGGCCCCGTCCGCCTGCGCAGCGCGCTCCAGTTCTCCCTGAACATCCCGGCCATCAAGGCCACGATCATGAGCGGCGTCGAGCACGTCTTCGAGCGCACGCAGGACTTCGGCCTGAGCTACCAGAGCTCGGCCATCCCGGTCGTTTCCGAGGGCATCGGCACCCTCGAGGTCCATCCCATCGATATGCTCAGCGCCTACGGCACGATCGCTAACGGCGGCGTGCGGATGCCGCGCCAGCTGATCACGAAGGTGGTCGACGCCGACGGCCGCCAGATCTGGCCGATCGACGATGCCAAGGCGGAGGGCGTCGAGGTCGTGAGCAAGCAGGCCGCCTACATCATCACGGACATCCTGGCCGGCAACACCAACCCACGGATCAACCCGTACTGGGGCGACCACGCGATCTACGACGGCGGCAAACGTCGCCCGGCGGCCTACAAGACCGGCACGACGAACGACAACGTCGACGTCCACGCCTACGGCTATCTCGCAGCGCCCAAGGACAAGCAGGCCCCGGCGCTCGCGGTCGGCGTCTGGATGGGCAACAGCAACAACGACCCCAACCGGGGCAGCCTCTCGCTCGACTCGTCTGCGCCACTCTGGTCGGCGATCCTGACCGCGGTCAGCAAGGACCTGCCGATCGCCTCGTTCAAGGCCCCGAGCGGCCTCAAGAGCGCGACGGTCGACGCGTTCACGGGCCTCAGGCCGGGCCCGTACACGAGGAAGACCGTCAAGGAGCTCTTCCTCCCGGGCACCGTGCCGAAGGCCAAGGAGACGATCCGCGTCTCCATGGAGATCGATGCCGCGAGCGGCCTCCGCTGGCGCAACGGCTGTGTCGGGCCGCGGGTCACGCGCGGCTTCTTCGACCTCTCGGAGGTCGAGGCGAACTTCCCGGCCTGGCAGAAGGCGAATCGCAACTGGGCCGCCCGGGCCGCTCGCGGCGTGAACGTGCGAGGCACGTCCAAGGGCACCCGGACCTCCTACTTCTACGACAGTGCGTTCCGGCCGTTCGGCTCGTCGTGGGGCGCGCCGTTCCCGCCGAGAGACCCGTGCCCGCTGGCGCCACCCCCGTGCGGTGTCCAGCTGCCCGATCCGGACCCGAACGACGACGAACCCGCACCGCCGCCGATCCCGTGCGCCACGCCCGAGCCCGACCCCGATGATGGCGATCCGGGCGATGGGGGCGGCGGAGGCGGAGGCGGAGGCGGAGGCGGCGCGGGCGGCGGCGACCGCACTCCGAAACCGACGAAACCACCGAAACCCTAGCGGTCACGGCCGCGGTCGACCGGTCCTCAGAGCTCGATGATCGTCGCGCCGTCGCCTCCTTCGCCGCGCTCGCCTGCCCGGACCGAGCGCACGAGCGGGTGATCGGCGGCCATGCTGCGCACCGCATCCCGGAGCGCCCCCGTCCCGAGGCCATGGATGATCGTGGCCTTGCCGAGACCGGCCAGCCCGGCGTCATCCAGGTAGCGGCTCAGCGTCTCGAGCGCCTCGTCGACCCTGGCACCGCGCAGGTCGAGGGAGGAAGCGACGCTGCGCGCCCGTGACAGGCGCAGCGCCGAGACGTTCGACGTCGAACCACCGACCCCCGGGCCGCCGGAGCCACCGCCCTCGGCCGGCGACGGCTGACCCATCGCCGGGACCAGGTCGTCGACTTCGACCATGACCCGCATCCCACCCGCCTCCAGCGTGGCCCGCCGGCCACCCTTTTCGAGCGCGGCGATCCGTCCTTCCCAGCCACCGCTCAGGCTGCGGGCACGCTCGCCCACCCGCCAGTCGTGGACGTCCGCGGGCACTTCCGGCACGGGGACGGGATCGAGCGCCGGCAATCGGTCCCCCAGTGCCTGCGCTCGGGCCACGGCGGCATCCAGGGAGGGCGCCGTGACCGTCTCGCGTTCGAGCGCCGCACGCGTGCGGGCGAGCTCGTCGCGCAGCTCCTCGACGAGCCGGTCCGCCTCGGTGCGAGCGGCTCGGACCGCCTCTTCCCGCTCGCGTCGTGCCCGCCGACGCTCCTCCTCGGCCGTCCGCAGCGCCTCTGCCGCCCGGATCTCCGCGGCTCGGGCACGGTCGAGGGCGTCGCTCGTCTCTCCCTCGGTCGCCTTGATCGAGGCCAGGGTCGCCTCGAGGGAGCGTTGCGTCTCGGTCAGGCGCGAGCGCGCATCGGCGACGATGCCGGCCGGCAATCCGAGCCGCTCGGCGATCGCGAACGCCTGGCTGCCGCCCGGGAGACCGATCGTCAGCCGGTAGGTCGGCGAAAGCGTGTCGATGTCGAACTCGACGGCAGCATTGCGGGCGCCGCCCGTCGTGTGCGCGTAGGCCTTCAGCTCGGCGTAGTGGGTCGTGGCCGCGACGATGGCGCCCGCCCGGATGAAATGGTCGAGGAGCGCCTGAGCGAGGGCCGATCCTTCCGTGGGATCGGTGCCGGCCCCGAGCTCGTCGAGCAGGACGAGGGTCCCCGGACCGGCCGACTCGACGATGGTCGTGATCCGCCGCAGGTGGCCGGAGAAGGTCGAGAGCGACTGGGCGATCGACTGCTCGTCCCCGATGTCGGCGAAGACGTCCCGCCAGACCGGCAGGCGGCTGCCGGCGGCGGCGGGGATGTGCAGCCCGGCCTGGTGCATGAGGCTCAGCAGGCCGAGCGTGCGCAGGGTGACCGTCTTGCCGCCGGTGTTGGGACCGGTCACCACGAGCGCGGTGTACCCGTCTCCGATCCGGATGTCCGTGGGCACGACTCGTCCGGAGAGGCCCGGATGACGTGCCGAGAGCAGCACGACGTCGGGACGGTCGGCGGTCTCGGCGCGGACGCCGTCC
Source organism: Saccharimonadales bacterium (SeqCode) (assembly GCA_035629655.1). Lineage (GTDB taxonomy): Bacteria > Chloroflexota > Limnocylindria > Limnocylindrales > CSP1-4 > SPCO01. Next base: position 4,285 of record DASPHN010000136.1, read on the forward strand.
AGCTCCGCCGAGAGTGCCGCCTTGGCTGCCCACAGGTCGAACCGGGCGAGGGCGTCGAGGGTCTCGCGCAGCGCCTCGGCGTTGGCCGCGATGAGCGCTGACAGCTCGTCGAGGATGCGGGCGATCTCCTCGGCCTCGGCCACCTGCGCCTCGCGCCAGGCGTTCCCGAGCTCGACGGCCACGAGGGGCTCGATGAAGAGCGTGTGCCCGCTGCCCGAGGCGTCGTGGACGATGCCCTTGACCCGCGAGCGCGCCTCCGACTTGACCGGCACGACATACCGGCCGTTGCGGAGCGTGACGATCGGCTCCTGGAGCGAGTTGCCGAGCTCCGACCCGACGAGCGAGTCCAGCCGACGCCGCAGCCGGTCGTAGGCGATGCGGACGGCCGCGCGAAGGCTGCCCAGGCGCGGTGACGCGGTGTCGAGGAGCTCCCCGACCGGATCGAAGCTGCGCGCCAGGGTGGAACGGACCGCGGGCAGCGCATGCAGCTCGCGCCCGAGCTCCCGCAGCAACGGCCGCCGGTCGTCGGCGAGGTTGGTCGCGAGGCGCGCGGTCGCATCGAGCGTGTCGGCGAGCTCGAGGAAGGCTGAGGGATCCAGACGCCCACCGCGCGCTGCGCGCTCGATCGACGGCCCGATGTCATGGGCCGCCCCGACGCCCACGCCGGGCCGTTCCTCGAGCAGGGAGCGGGCCTGGTCCGTCTCGTCGAGCTGGCGAGCGACCACGACCGGATCGGCCGACGGCTGCAGGGCCGCGGCCAGCCGGTTCGACGGTGGGAACGACGTCGCCGCCGCCAGCCGGTCGCGGACGAGCGGGAATTCCAGCAGGGCCTGGGAACGCGGATCCATCGGTCGGCGCGGGCTCAGCGACTCGCGGCCGGACCGGAGACGGACGGGTGACCCGCGATCGCGAACCGGAGCTCGCGCCCGGCCCAGGCCGGTCCAGCGTAGTCGACCCCGATCCGTGCAGTGGCTCGAACCTGCGGGGTCGCGACCGTGTCGGCCGGATCCGCCGGGTCGCGCTCGAGTCTGAGCGTCGCGCCGGGCTTCAGCAGGTCGAATCCCGTCCAGGCGCGATCGAGTCCGAAGGCCGCCGCGACGAGTCCCGGGCCCGACGCGAGCCGGCGGTCCCTGGTGCGGCCCAGGCGATCGGTCGCCGCGGCCATCGCCAGGGGGTCGTCGCGCAAGGCCCGGCGCCGGCGCGACACCGCCAGCCGATCGAGGCGCATGCGATCGACGCCCTCCAGCGGGTCCACGGCCCGGATCAGGACGGCGCCGGCCTCGCCGTCCGGTCCGGTCACCACATTGAGGCAGTCATACATCCCGTAGACAAGGTACACGTAGGCTCGGCCGGCAGGCCCGAACATCACGCGATTGCGATCGGTCGGGCCGAACCGGGCGTGGGATGCGGCGTCGCCGGGTCCGAGGTACGCCTCGACCTCGACGATCCGGCCCACGCGCCGACCGGTCTCATCGTCACGGACCAGGCGCGCCCCGAGCAGCGATCGGGCGGCGAGGTCGGCCGGCCCAGCGAGGTCGGCTCGATCGAGCGTCCTGATCAGCTCCCGAATCTCGGGTAATACGCCTCGATGTTGTCCGGGATGAGGAACCCGAAGATGACGAAGAAGAACGGGATGATCGTCTCGCGGAACACGGCCACGATGGCCGAGCTGTCGAGCGCCGTCCACAGGTCGCGGAGGAAGAGCAGCTCATTGGGCGAGGCGGGGATGCCCTGCAACTGGAAGAACGTGTCGAGGATGATGATCGTGGCGCCGAGGATGACCCCGAACTCCACGACACCCAGGATGCCGCCGATGATCTCGTCGACGAAGCGCGCGTTCTCGAAGAGCGGTTGTGGCTTGTAGAAGCCCTGGGCGATGAGCGCGAACGCGAGCGACGCGGCGATGAACACCGTGCCGAACCCGATCATGTAGCTGTACTCGACCGGGAACTGCGTCCAGTTCTGGCCCAGGAACGACCCGAGCGCCTCGGCGACATTGGCCGCGAAGAGGAACGAGAACAGGATCGATGCGATGCCGATCAGGCGCCGGATCGTGCCCTGCGCGAAGCCCAGCACGAAGAAGCCGATGAAGAAGAGGAACAGCACCAGGTCGATGGTCTGGATGCTGGACAGGAACGCCCCGACGTCCACTGGCCCTCCTAGGCGATACGGTCAGCCTCGGACCATCCGGCCCGAAGCCGCGCAAGGGTAGCAGCGGCCCTCCGCGAGTCGCAAGGCCGACCGGCCCGACGTGGCGGGTCCGGTACGGTCAGGTCCGGAGCCGACCCCCGACGTCGGTGGCCAGTCCGCTCGTCACGGCCGCGACCGCGGCATCCACCTCGGTCTCGGTGAGCGTCCGGTCCTCGGCCTGGAACGCCAGCCGGTACGCCAGGCTCTTCTCGTCATCGCTCAGCGGCCGCCCCCGATAGATGTCGAACAGGGTCACGGCTCGAAGCAGGCCGCCGCCGTGGGCGCGGATCGCGGCCTCGATGGCCGCGGCCGTCACGTCAGCCTGCACGATGACCGCGAGGTCACGTTCAGCGACGGGGTGGCGCGACGGCGTCACGACGCGCGGCACGCTCGGCTGGCCGCCCGACAGGCCGGCGATCGCGAGCTCGGCGACGTACACCCGGCCGCCACGCAGCTCGAGGCTGTCCGCGAGGCTCGGATGGACCTCGCCGACCCGGCCGCTCAATGCGCCGTCGATGGCGACCCGGGCGGTGCGGCCCGGATGGAGGTTCGGGTCGTCGGTCACTGCCGAATAGGCGGGCGGGCCGAAGCCCAGGCGGCGGGCGAGGAGCTCGATGACGCCCTTCGCGTCATCGAGATCGATCGGCCGGGCGGGCCGGTTCCAGGCGGGGATCTCGGCTGCGCCGGTCATCGCGAGGCCGAGCCGCCACCACTCATGGGTCCCGCCGTCCTCGGTCGCGCCGTAGCCCTTGCCGACCTCGAAGACCGCGACATCGGCGCGACCCTGCCGGACGTTCGTGGAGACGACCTCGAGGAGGCTGCCGATCAGGCTCTGGCGCATGACCGAGTGCTGGCTCGAGAGCGGATTGGTGACGGTCACGGGTCGGCCGGACGCCTCGCCCTCACCCGGCACGGCGGGGTCCTCCAGCGGCCCGAAGCGCTCGACCATCGCCGGCGAGACGAGCGCCGCGGTCACGGCCTCGGTCGAGCCCGCCCCGGCGAGCGTCTCGCGGACCGTGTCCCGCAGCCGGAGCGGGGAGTGTCGGAACGACGGCATCGGCGTGTGGGGCAGGAGCTCGGGCACGACGTCGTAGCCTCGGACGCGCGCGACCTCCTCGGTGACGTCGGCCTCGATGGCCAGGTCGCGACGCCAGGTGGGGATCGTGGCGATCAGCGTCTCGGCGTCGCCGGCGTCCACCTCGAGCGGCTTGGGGCCGGACGCGACCGTGATCCGCTCGCCGCCCTGCGCCGGCTCGGTGGCGATCCCGACCCGGGCCAGCAGGGCGACCTGCTCCTCGGTCGAGAGCTCGGTGCCCAGGAGCCGATTCACCCGGCGCGGTCGGAACGCCACGCGGCGCGGCGGGGGCTCCACGGGGTCCGTATCGACCGCGCCGGCCGCCACGCGGCCGCCGGCCCAGTCCACGATCAACTTGGCCGCCCGGTCCGCCCCGAGGCGAGCGAGCCGGTGTTCCTGGCCCTTCTCGAAGCGCAGGCTCGCCTCGGATCGCAGGGCGTACCGGAACGCGCTCCGACGGATGTTCACCGGGTCGAAGATGGCCGACTCCACGACGACATCGGTCGTCGTGTCGGAGATCTCCGAGCTCGCGCCACCCATGATCCCCGCGATCGCGAGGGGACCCTCGGGATCGGCGATGACCAGGGTCTCCTCGTCGAGCTCTCTTTCCACGTGGTCGAGCGTCTCGAGCCGCTCCCCTGCCCTGGCCCGGCGCACGACGATCCGGCCGTCGTGGACCACGGCCGCATCGAACGTGTGGATCGGCTTGCCCAGCTCGAGCATGACGTAGTTGCTGACATCGACGACGTTGCTCACGGGTCGCTGCCCGGCCGAGATGAGCCGCATCTGGACGCGATCCGGCGCCGGACCGACCGTCACGCCACTGACCCAGCGGCCGACGAAACGGGGGCACAGCTCGGGCTCCTCGGCGTCGACGCGGAGGTGGTCCGTAACGCGGTCATCGTCGGCTTCGGTCGGATCGGTCTCGGGGAAGCGGACCGGGGCGCCGGTCACCGCGGACACCTCGCGGGCGAGCCCGATCAGACTCAGCGCGTCGCCGCGATTCGGCTTGACGTCGACGTCGAGCACCACGTCGCCGAAGAGGTCCACCAGCTGGGCTCCGAGCGGCGTCTCGGACGGCAGGATGAGGATGCCGTCCCCGTCGGCTGTGAGCCGCAGCTCGTCGCCCGAGCAGAGCATCCCGTTGCTGACGACGCCCATCTTCTCGGTCCGCTCGATCCGCCGATCGCCGGGCAGCACGCTGCCCGGCAGGGCGACCGGGATCCGCTGCCCGACGGCGATGTTCGTGGCGCCGCAGACGATGTCGAGCGGTTCACCGCTTCCGACCGTGACCCGGGTGAGGGACAGGCGGTCGGCCCCCGGATGGCGCTCGACGGAGAGCAACTCCCCGACGACGACGCCCTGCCAATCGGCCCCCCAGGACTCGACGCTACGGACCTCCATGCCAAGGAGCGTCAGTCGTTCGGCGAGCTGCTCCGGGGTCAGCTGCACGTCGACGTACTCCCGGAGCCAGGAGAGCGGCACCCTCATCGGAACGGTTCCGTACGATCGGCCGCAGAGGTTCTGCCAGGGACCCTGCTCGGAGTCAACACGGATGGAACGATACCCCGTGGCCTCCATACGCCGCTCATCGGCGGATGCCGCCTCCGCCGCCGACGTGTCGCGCGAAGTCGAAGAAGACACGGTCTAGGCCGCGCGATGATGGGGATCCGGGTCCATCGGGATCCCCAGTGGCCGGCGGCACAGGCAGGCGTCGCGCTCGTCCTGTACACCCCCGCATGGAGGTCTACACCGACGGCGAGTCCCGGATCGACGTCTGGAGCGAGGCGGGCGATCGCTTCGACCAGAATGCGACCGGGTTCAGGCTCGAGACCCGATTCAGTTTCGGCGCCGAGCCGTACTGGCGGACCGGAGCGATCCAACGAGTCACCGGGCTGTCGTCCCTGGGTCGGGGCGGGCACGATGCACACCGCCCGCCCCGGCGCAGTGGAGGGTCTTACGTTAGCGCGGCGCAGATGTCGGTGACATGGCCCTTGAAGCGCACGTTCGTGAAGGTGAAGTCGGCCGCGATGTCCACCTCGTAGTGGCCGCGGTACTGATACATCCCGGGGCCACCCTCGTCCTC